>NZ_CP022192.1:0-62500 GCF_003111685.1 Alloyangia pacifica
TCGTTGACGGTGATCTCGCTCGAGGCCCGCGCGGCGTCGAGCGCTTCGGCCGCGGTGGCCACCCAGGCCTCTTCGGTCTGCTTCGAGATCGCCTCGCCCTTGACCGCGTCGAGCGCCTCCTTGGCCTCGGCCGAAAGCCCGTCGTAGACCGGCTTGTTCATCACCGTGTAGAAGGTCAGCCGCCCGAGGTTCGGCCCGGTGGTGACGTTCGAGACCACTTCGCTGAGCTTGAAGTCCGACAGCACCGAGGCGCCGCTGACCAGACCGTCGATCAGCCCGGTCTGCAGGCCGTTGTAGACCTGCGTCATCGGCAGCTGCACCGGGGTCGCGCCAAGCGCTTCCATGGCTTCGGCGGCGATCGAGCCGGCGACGCGGATCTTCAGACCCTTGAGATCCTCGGGGCTGGTGACCGCCTTGTCCCGCATCATCAGGATGTTCGGCTCGGCGCCCCAGAGGGCGATCGCCTCGGTCATCGGGAACTCGGATTTAAGCTCACCCTCGTAGGCGCGCCAGAGCGCGGCGTAGCCGGGCTCGTCCAGCGGCAGCGCGCCGGGCAATTCGAGGATCAGCGTCTTGGGGAACTGCGACGAGGTGTAGCCCGGCAGCCCCCAGCCCATGTCCGCCGTGCCCTGCACGATGCGCACGTATTGGTCCGCGGGGCCCGCGCCAAGCTCGCCACCGTGGAAGGCGCGCAGCGTCACCGCCCCCGAGGTGCCCTCGTCGACCGCCTTGGCCAGCGGCTCGATCTGCGCGTCGGTGATGGTGTGGAACGGCGGTGCCCAGTTGGCGTATTTCAGCTCCTGCGCGCCGACGGTGGTTGCCAGGGTGACGGCAAAAGCCGCCCCAAGGGTGACAGACGTGATCTTCATGGTTCTCCTCCCGTTTGAACCTTTGTCTTCCCGGCGCCTGCCGCGTTTGGCAGGGCGCCTCTTGCCGCCGATCCGGCGGCGGAACGCGACCGCCGCCCCTCAGGCGGCGATGACTTCTCCCAGGGCCGCGAGGTCCGCCGAGGCGCCCGAGGCCAGCAGCCGACGTGCCTTCATGTGCACCCGGGCGTTGTTGACGGTCTCGACCGCGGCCAGTCCCCGGTCGTCGAACCGGGCAACAACCCCCTCGGTGACGACCTCCTCTGTCGCGCCCGGACCGGCGTAGCCGGCAATCTGCAATTTCTGGTCGCCCTGATCGGACCAGAACCAGGGCAGCGCGGCATAGTCCGCGGTCTCTCCCTTGGCGATCCGCGCGGCGATCAGCCGGGCGTGATCGGTGGCGGCCTGCACGCTCTCGAGCCGCAGCGGCGCGCCGGTGCGCGGGTCGGGGAAGCAAGCGCAGTCCCCGAGCGCGAAAATCGCCGGGTCCGACGTGCGCAGCCCCGCATCCACCGTCACGCCGTTGGCAGTGGCGAGCCCCGCCGCCTCGGCCAGCTCGCTGTTGGGGCACACCCCGGCGGCCAGCAGCACGACCTCCGCCGCCACATGCGATCCATCGGCCAATGTCACCCCTGCGGCATCCACGGCCACGGCGGGCTGCCCGAGGTGCAAGGCCACGCCCTGCGCCCGGTGCCAGCGCGCAAAATGCTCCGACATTGCCGGCGAGACGGCGCGGGCCATCAGCCGCGGCGCGGCCTCGATCACGCTGATCTCGTGGCCGAGCTTGCGTGCGACCGCGGCAAACTCGAGCCCGATGAAACCGCCGCCGATGACCGCGATGCGCTGCGGGGAGGCCAGCACCATGCGCAGCGTCGCCGCGTCCTCCAGCGTGCGCAGGTCAAGCGCGCGCTCCAGCCCTGCGATCGGCGGCCGCAGGTTGCGCGTGCCGGTGGCGAGGATGAGCTGTTCATAAGGCAGACGCTGGGTGCCGCCCGGTCCGCTCAGCCGAACCTCGCGGGCCGCGCGGTCGATCTCCTCGGCGCGGGTCTGCGGCAGGTAGCGCACCTCTTTCGAGGTGAAGAAGCTCTCGGGCCGCAGCGCCAGCGCCTCGGCATTGCCCTCGAGCAAATAGGCCTTGGACAGCGGCGGGCGCTGGTAGGGCAGCCCCGGCTCGGCCCCGACCAGCGTCACCGGCCCGGCGTAGCCGCTCTGGCGCAGGCTGATCGCGGCCTGCAGACCGCCCTGCCCGGCCCCGAGGATCAGGACCCCCGGCTGGCTCAAAGCTGTTCCTCGGGCAGGTGCACCACCAGCCCGTCGAGCGACGGCTGCAGCTTGATCTGGCATGACAGGCGCGAGCGCTCTGTCACCTCGGCCGCGGCGCCCTCGAGCATATCCTCCTCGTCCGCCGAACGCTCCCCGGTACGCTCTGCCCAGGCGTCGTCGACGTAGCAGTGGCAGGTCGCGCACATCATCGAGCCGCCGCATTCACCGACGATCCCGTCGAGATCGTTCTGCACCGCCGCCTGCATGACGCTGGTGCCCTCCTCGGCCTCGATGGTGGTCGCACTTCCGTCCTGGGCGACGTAGGTCACCTTGATCATCTGTTTCTCCTCCTTGATTTGCGCCCTGCCGGGCTCAGTTCAGCACGACCGGCAGGTTGATCGGTCCGCGGAAGCCGAAGCCCTTCCAGACCACCGCCTCCGGGTCCGGCAGCGTCATGTTCGGGAAGCGGTCGAACAGCATGGGCAGGATGATCTTGCCCACCGTCCGCCGCGCCACATGCGCGCCGGCGCAATGGTGCGGGCCGTTGCCGAATGCCTGATGCGGGTTCTTGTCACGGAAGACGAAGAAATTCTCGCCGTCCTCGTAGATCTCCTCGTCGCGGTTGGCCGAGGCCTGGACGGTCATCACCGTGTCGCCCTTGAGGATGTCGTAGCCGCCCAGCTCGGTGTCCTCGAGCGCCCGGCGCGAGCTGACCTGGATCGGCGCGACCCAGCGGATGCCTTCCTCGAAGGCCTTGTCCCAGGCGTCCTGCGCACGCACCTCGGCGAGCTGGTCCGGGTTGGTCAGCAACCCGTAGAGGATTGTCGCCAGCGCGTCGCGCGGCTCGTTGATACCGCCGCCGATGGCGATCTTGATGTTGGAATAGATCTGGCTCATCGGGATCGGATCGTCGGCGTTGAGCATGACCGAAAAGGCCGAGCCGTCGGGCTCGGCGCGGCGCTTGGGCTCGAGCGCGGCAAAAAGCGCGTCCATCTCGTCGTTGGCCGCATCCGAGGCGGCAAAGAGCTCGGGCTTCCAGCCGAAGTTGCCGGCGCCGTCGATCAGCACCTGCGACCAGCGCTGCATCTGCTCGTCATTCGCCTCGGGGATGCCGAGGATATGCGCGAGGATGCGCGCCGCCAGCGGCCCGCAGAGTTCCGAGAAGAGATCCACCGTCTCGCCACGCGGCAAGCGCCCGACATAATCCTCGGCCATCTGCTCGTAGAGCGGGCCCCAGTCGGTCTTGATCATCTTCGGGGTCAGCGACTTGGAAATCGCCTTGCGTTCGACGAAGTGATCCTGCCCGTCCTTGCGCATCAGCGTGTGCGCGCGGAAGGCCGGCTTCATCGGCGTGTGCGGATCATCGCTGCTGAACAGCTCGGGGTTTTCCTTCACGGCCTTGGTCAGCGCCGCCTTGGTCAGCAGGGTGCGGCCGGTCGCCGCGACCCGCAGCACGGGGCTTTCGGCCCGCAGCCTGCGGTAGATCGGATAGGGATCCGAACTCAATTGATCGAGCGTAATCGCTTCGTCGAGCGGTGCTAGCGCCATAAACTCCTCCCAAAGCTCTCCTCCGGCAGCTGAATAGAAGACGGGGGCTTGCCGAGCAATGCGATGGAATGATTAACTCCCATCAAATTATTTGATGCACATCCCCCGACCCCCAGGAGAGCCCGTGCCGTCCGCCCCGCCAAACCCGGCAAGCATCGATTTCGCCGCCCTGAACCTGCTGCGCGTGGTGCATGAGCTCGGATCCTTCACCGCTGCCGCCGAGAAGCTGAACGTCAATCAATCCGCTGTGAGCTACACCATCGCCAAGCTGCGCGCCTGTTTCCAGGACCCGCTCTTCGTGCGCGAGGGCGGCCAGCAGGTGGCCACCGAGCGCTGCGAGGATATCCTCGCGCGGTCGCTGCAGATGCTCGGGATGCTCGACGAAATGCTGCAGCCCGATGCCTTTGAACCGGCACAGGCGCAGCAGAACGTGACCATCGCCTGCAACTACTACGAGCGGGTGCTGCTGATCCCCGGCATCATAAGCGCAATCCGGCGGCAGGCGCCGGGGATGACGGTGAAGGTGATCAGCTCGCTGGGGGACGGGCACCTGCGGCTGCTACGGCGCGAGGCAGACGTGCTGATCGGCCCCTTTGCCCGCGCCGAGTCGGGCTTCCATTCGCGCCGCCTCTATTCCGAGGAATACGCCTGCCTGATGGATGCCGCGCATCCGAGCGCCGAGGCGAGGCTCGACGCCGCCAGCTACCTGTCGCTGAACCACGTGCTGATCGACTACGGCGCGGGCTGGCAGTCAGCCTACCTGCGTGAGCTGGAAGCCGCGGGACACAGGCTCCTGCCGACCATCACCGCGCCCAGCCCCGCCGGTCTGGGCACGCTGATCTCGGGCTCGGACCTCGTGGCCACTATCCCGCGCCGGCTCGGCGAGCGGAATTTCGAGGAGCTCAAGGTGACCGACTGCCCCTTCCCGGGGGCCTTCGACGTCTCGCTGGTCTGGGCCGCGCATACCAATGCCTCGGCGATGCACCGCTGGCTGCGCGATCTCATCTGGACCGCCTGTCGCAGCTGAGGGCAGCACCGGGCGTCAGGCCGCGTCGGCGCTCCAGACGGTCCAGCCCTCGCGGGTTCCGCGCCCGAAAAGCTCGAGGAACGGGCCCCAGCTGCAGCGCTCGATGAGCCCGTATTGCGCGTCGGGCTTCTGCGCCAGCGCCGGATCGCCCCCCGCGTCGGGCTGGAGGAAGTTCACCGTGCTGCGCGCGGGCGCCAGGGTCCGCACGTTCTTGCCCCGAATGCCGAAGAGCAGAAGCGCGGTGGCGTCGGTGAAAATCTCCGGCCCCTCCTCGCCCTGGATGTCCGATGACTTCTGCCAGACGATGTTGCTGGTGTACTTGAACCCCCAGGACCGCAGCAGGCTCATCCCCTCGGGCAGTCGCGCGTTGGGCACCCACAGATAGCAATGCGCGCGGTCGTCCATGTGCTCTGCCACCGGCAGCGCGCAGAGCTCCTCGAACGCGCCCCCGCCAAGGCTCTCGGCTGGGCGATCCCGGAACGGATCGGCAAGGACGCATCCGAATTTCTGCCCTTCGAGGAAGGCGTTCAACTGGGTCGCGGCGCGCGCAGAGTCATCCATCGGTCATGTCCTTGTTTCGCAGCCCCGGTATCTTGGGAATGGCCCGGAAAGTCGACCCTTGATCCACCGCGACACCGCGTCCGGCGGGCACCGGCTGTCGGACTGCTGCAAGGAGGCTGCACCTTCGGCGCACGCGGTGCCGCGCAGGATATCGGGCGCCTGCCCCTGCGCAGCCTCGCCGACCCGATGGACGTATTGGGAGCCCCGGGGCCCGGGGCCCAACGGTCACGCCGACCGGCGCCCGACGATCTCGAAGCCAAGGTCGATGACCGAGGCACCGCCGTCCGCCCCCTGAAGCCGTGCCAGCATGGCCTGCGCGGCGGCCCGGCCAAAGGCCGCCATGTCGACGCGCACCGTGGTGATGCCCGGCTCGACCGTGGCGGCAAACTCCTGGTCGCCGAAGCCGATCACCGCGATCTGCCCCGGCACGTCGAGCCCCTGTGCCTGCGCCTCGATCAGAACGCCGTGCGCGAGCAGATCCGACGAGCAATGCACCACGCCGCCGGAGAAGCCCTGATCGAGCAGCCCGCGCAGCCCGGCGCGTCCATTGGCCAGCGAGGCCTGCGCCTCGAAGAGCATCTTCGAGACCGGCGCGCCGCCGCTGCGCTCCCATTCGCGCGCGAAAGCCTCGCTGCGCCGCCGGGCGCGCTCGTCGCCGGCCGAGACCACGCCCGCCTGCGAATAGCCCTTGCGGCGGGCGTATTCGGCGGCGGCCCGTCCGGTCTCGGCGTGGTTGAACCCAACGCAGAAATCGATCGGGCTGTCGGTGATGTCCCAGACCTCGGCCACCGGGATCTCGGCGCCGAGCAGCATCCGCCGGGCCTGCGCGCTGTGGTGGATGCCGGTCAGGAACATCGCGTCGGGTCGCCGCGACAGATGCGCGGCGATGAGCTTTTCCTCGTCCTCGGGGCCGAACCCCGTCTCGGACAGCAGGATCTGGTAGCCCGCTTCGCGCATCTCCTCGGAGAAGGCCTTGACCATCGAGGAATAGACGATGTTGGTGATCGAGGGCACCAGCGCCGAGATCAGCATCGACTTGCTGGAGGCCAGCGCCCCGGCCAGCGCGTTGGGCACGAAGCCGGTCTGGGCGATGGCTTCCTGGATCTTTGCCATGGTCGCGGGGGAGACCTTTGAGGGATCCGACAGCGCGCGCGACACCGTCACCTGACTGACACCAGCCAGCCGTCCCACCGTCTCCATGGTGACGCCGCGGCCCTGGCCCTTGCGGGCGGCCCGCGGCTTTTTCGCTTGATCTTCGTTCATCGCGCGCATCTTCGGTCCAGCCGCTGGCGGGCGCAAGCCTCAGACGGGCTCTTCCGCGATCTGACGGTTCTTTTTCGCCATCAGCACGGCCCCGGCCACCGAGCCGATGATCAGCACCCACAGCAGCACCGCGATCCAGCTCTTGGTGAAGAAGATGGTGACATCGCCGAAGCTCTCGAGGCTCTTGACGAAATAGATCTCTGCCGAGGGCCCGAGGATGAAGCCGATGATGAAGGGCGCCACCTCGAGCCGCAGCTTGGTGAAGAGCCAGCCCAGCACCCCGAAGATCAGCAGCGTCCAGACGTCGAACATGATGCCGTAGTTGATCGTATAGGCCCCAATCACGCACATCATCAGGATCACCGGGAACAGGATATGCTTGGGGATGGTCACCACCAGCGCGAAGTAGCGGATGGCGAAGTACATCATGGCGAACATGGCAAGATTGGCGATCAGCATGGCGATGATCATCGCGTCCCATGTGCCGGGGTTGTTGCCGATGAACAGCGGGCCGACCTGGATCCCCTGCAGGGTGAAGGCACCGATCAGCAGCGCCGTGGTGGAATCCCCGGGGATGCCCAGCGACAGCAGCGGCACCAGCGCGCCCCCCGTCAGACCGTTGTTGCCCGCCTCCGAGGCGATGATGCCGCCGGGCTCGCCCTTGCCGAAGCGCTCGGGGGTCTTCGAGAAGGTCTTGGCGTTGGTGTAGCTGATGATCGAGGCGGCCGAGCCGCCGACGCCGGGCAGGATGCCGACGAAGGTGCCGATCAGCGACGAGCGCAGGAGATTGATGCTCTGCCCCCGGAACACGCCAAAGGAAAAGCGCGCGTGTCTGCCGACGTTGATGTCCTTCGACGAATGGCCTTTCGGAACGCCGATCTCCGCCTGCTCGAGGATCGCGGCAAGACCGAAGAGCCCGATCAGCACCGGCAGGAGGGAAAAGCCGCTCTCGAGCCAGTATTCGGTGCCCGGCGGCACGAGGCGCAGGTTGCCGTTGCCACCGTCCGAGATGTCGTAGGTTCCGATCAGCGCCACGAAGATGCCCAGCACCCCCGAGAAGATGCCGAGCAGCATGTCCGACGAGAGCGCCGCCATGACGGTGAGCGCGAAGAAGATAATCAGGAACTTCTCGACGTAGGAGAACTTGATGGCAAAATCGGCCAGCGTCGGCGCGAAGAGGTCGAGCACCAGCAGCGAGACCAGCCCCCCGACCAGCGATGCGACGATGCCGATGCGCAGCGCCTTCTCTCCCTCGCCCTTCTGCGCCATGGGATAGCCGTCGAAGGTTGTGGTGATCGAGCTTGGCGTGCCGGGGATGCCCAGCAGGATGGCGGGCACCAGCCCGCCCGAGATGCCCCCGACGTAGAGCCCAAGCAGCAGCGCCAGCCCGTTCTCGAGGCCCAGCGAATAGGTCAGCGGCAGGCAGACGGCGACAGCCATGGTCGCGGTCATGCCGGGGATCGCGCCGAAGATGATGCCGACCAGCGTGCCGCCGACGATCAGCGACACGAAAAGAGGCGTGAGGATCTCGAACATGAGGGCTCCCTCAGGGCAGGGTCAGGAAGAGCGGATAGGTGAAGAGCCACCACACGAAGGTGGGCCCGACCAGCGCGACGATGAGCAGCGGCAGCACCTTGCGCGGCCCGCGCTCGTGCATGAACAGCAGGCCGGTCGCCAGCAGATAGGGGATCGAGCACAACAAGAAGCCCAGGCCGGTGTTGGGCCAGATGTCGCCCACCGGGACCATCAGCGAGAAGTAGAGCAGCGTCAGCGCCAGCGCGCCGAGGAACCGCGGCTTGTCCATGGCCCCCCAGGTGCGGCGCCAGGTGCCGCCCGCCGCCGCGATGCGCGCACGGTCGCGGATCACGATCGCCAGCCCGAGCAGCCCCAGAAGGAGGGCGATGAGCGTGGGGAAAATCAGGTGCGACGTGTCGAAGTCGATGGTCACACGGGTCAGGTCGCCCATTGGGTCCTCCCTATGGGTGGAAGGCTGCAGTGCGCCCGGCCGAACACCCCCGGCCGGGCGGTGAGATCAGCGGCGGTCAGGAGCCGGAGGAGATCTCGTCGATCACCTGCCTGTAGGTATCCCGCTTCTGGGTCAGGTGTTCGCGCGCGGCCTCGGAGGGCAGGAAGTCGGGAATGAAGAAAGCGTCCTTCTGCCGCTCCTGGATCTTGCCCTCGTCGTAGAGCTCGGTCAGCGCCGTATCGATCGCGGCGATGATCTCGGGATCCATGTCCTTATTGTAGAGCAGGAAGAATTCCTTGTCGAAAGTGAAGTCCTCGCTGCCGTCGAGGGTCACGCTGGTCTCGGGGCTGGCATAGCCCAGCATGTCGGCGCGCGTCGTGTTTCCCATGCCGGCCTCGGGCGCCTGCTCCAGCGTCTCGGGGCGGGCGGTGATCCAGACGAAGCGCATGGCCTTCTCGTCCGAGGGGTCAAGCTGGGTGAACTGCTCGTTGGCCTGGATCGAGCCGTTGATCACATCGGCCAGATCGTCCCACATCGCCTGGTTCTTGTCGGACTGCGAGCCGGTGTTGACCGCGACGATATTCGCCTCGGACCCCGGCGCGCGCACCCGCGCGGCGTTCTTCATCGCGGTGAAGCCGATCTCGGAGACGCCGCCCGGCTGGATGGCGACGCGCACGCGCGTGCCCGACTCGGCCGCGGCAAAGATGTCCTCCATCGTCTGGTAGGGGCTGTCGGCCGGCACCAGATAGGCGTTGCCCGGGTTGATCGCCACGGTCGGGCCGACGGTGTAGTCGGCGAAGGGGTCGGCATAGCCGGTGACCCCGTAGAGGTTGCCGAGGAAGCTCTGGTCATGGAACATCATGATCGTGGTACCGCGCTTGTCGCGGGCCAGCGCCTTGAAGCCCTCCGAAGCGCCCACGGCATCGACCTTGATGTTGATCCCCAGCTTCTCGGCGAGCGCCTCTGCGACGATCGCGGAGTTCTGGTAAGTGTCGCCCCCGGTCGAGGTCGAGCCGATCACCATGCGCATGTTCCGCGGCAGGTTCTGCGCCTCGGCAGCCAGCGGCGCTGCGACCATGGCCGCGGCGGACACCGCGGCAAGAAGGGTTCTGCGGGTAAATGTCATCGTTTCCTCCCGATGGGCCGTCTTGCGGCCGGCTGTCTCGTGGCCGGGCGGTCTCCTGTCTCGCGCCCGGCCTGCGTGGCCATACGCCATGTAAGCGCATACATAGCTGAAGACCACATCTGCAACCTACCTGTCAAGGAATTCCAGCTTGCCTGCAATTATCGAGCAATTTCCCTCCAATCTCTTGACGCTCGATTGTGTATACGCATACACCAACACCAAGATACCGCGATGAGACGGAGGTGAATCATGTCGCAAAAGCACCGCAAGACACCGCAACAGCTGCGGTCCGCGCGCTGGTTCGCCCCGGATGACCTGCGCAGCTTCGGCCACCGCTCGCGGATGATGCAGCTCGGCTATTCCGAAGGCGAGTTCCGCGATCGTCCGATCATCGGCATCCTCAACACCTGGTCCGAGCTGAACTCCTGCCACAGCCACTTCCCCGAGCGGGTCAAGGACGTGAAACGCGGTGTGCTGCAGGCGGGCGGCTTCCCCGTCGAGATGCCCGCCCTGTCGGTCGACGAGAGCTTCAACAAGCCGACCTCGATGCTCTACCGCAACATGCTGGCGATGGAGACCGAGGAACAGATCCGCGCCCACCCGCTCGACGGCGTGGTGCTGATGGGCGGCTGCGACAAGACCACGCCGGGGCTCGTCATGGGCGCCATCTCGGCGGGGGTGCCCTTGCTCTTCCTGCCCGCAGGCCCGATGCTGCGCGGCAATTATGCGGGCAAGATCCTGGGCAGCGGCTCGGACGCCTGGAAGTACTGGGACGAGCGCCGCGCCGGCAATATCACCGACGAGGACTGGCTCGGCCTGCAGGGCGGCATCGCGCGCTCGGCGGGCACCTGCATGACCATGGGCACCGCCTCGACGATGACCGCGATCACCGACGCCATGGGCCTCAGCCTGACCGGCGCCTCATCGATTCCCGCCTCGGATTCCGGTCACCAGCGCATGGGCGCCGACTGCGGCCGCCGCATCGTCGAGATGGTCTGGGAGGACATGACCCCCGAGCAGATCATCACCCCCGCCGCGGTGCAGAATGCCGCCAAGGTCGCCATGGCCACCGGCTGCTCGACCAATGCCGTCGTCCACCTCATCGCCATGGCGCGCCGCGCGGGCGTCGATCTGACGCTCGACCATCTCGACGCGCTCGGCCGGGTCACCCCGCTGATCGCCAACGTCCGCCCCTCGGGCAAGGATTACCTGATGGAGGATTTCTACTACGCCGGCGGGCTGCGTGCGCTGATGAAGCAGATGCAGGAGATGCTCGACCTCTCCTGCCTCACCGTCACCGGGCGCACACTTGGCGACGAAATCGCCACCGCCGAGGTCTACAATGACGATGTGATCCGCCCGCTCGCGAACCCGGTCTACCACGAGGGCTCTCTGGCGCTGCTGCGCGGCAACCTCTGCCCCGACGGCGCGGTGATCAAGCCCGCCGCCTGCGATCCCAAGTTCCACGTACACGAAGGCCCGGCGCTGGTCTTCGACAGCTACCCCGAGATGAAGGCGGCGGTGGACGACGAGACGCTCGACGTGACGCCCGACCACGTCATGGTGCTGCGCAACGCCGGCCCGCAGGGCGGCCCGGGCTTTCCCGAATGGGGCATGCTGCCGATCCCCAAGGCGCTGATCAAGCAGGGCCACCGCGACATGCTGCGCATCTCCGACGCCCGCATGTCCGGCACCTCCTACGGCGCCTGCGTGCTGCACGTCGCGCCCGAAAGCTTCGTCGGCGGGCCGCTGGCGCTGCTGCAAACCGGCGACATCGTGCGGCTCGACCTGCCGAACCGCCGCCTAGACATGCTGGTGGACGAGGAAGAGATCGCCCGCCGCCGGGCCGCATGGACGCCGCCGGAGCCGCGCTTCGAACGGGGCTGGGGCTACATGTTCTCGCGCCACGTCACCCAGGCCGACAAGGGCTGCGACTTCGACTACCTCGAACGCGATTTCGGCCGCACCGCGGGCGAACCAGACATTTTCTGAGGAGGATTCACATGCTCGATCTCGACAGCGCCCTCGCCGGCATCTCCGGCATCCTTGTCACCCCCTATGACGAGGCGGGCGAGATTGCTCCGGCCAAGCTCACCCCGATCCTCGACCGCGCGCTTGGCGCCGGGCTGCACATGCCCGTGGTCAACGGCAACACCGGCGAGTTCTACGCGCTGACCACCGACGAGGCCTGCGTGATGGCCCGCGAGGTCTGCGCCATGGTCGATGGCCGCGCCCCGGTGCTGGCGGGCATCGGCCGCGGCATTCGCGACGCCTGCGCGCTGGCCCGCGCCAGTGCAGAGGCCGGGGCCACGGCGCTGATGATCCACCAGCCGCCAGACCCCTTTGTCGCGCCGCGCGGCACGGTCGATTACGTCAAGGCCATCGCCGATGCCTCGGGCGGGCTGCCGATGATGCTCTACCTGCGCAACGACGCGATCGGCACCGGCGCCATCGCCGACCTTTGCGCGGTGCCCGGGGTGAAGGGCGTGAAATGGGCCACCCCCAACCCGCAGAAGCTCGCCGCCGCCAAGGCCGCCTGCGATCCCGCGATCACCTGGGTCGGCGGTCTTGCCGAGGTCTGGGCGCCGACCTTCTACGCGGTGGGCGCGCGCGGCTTCACCTCGGGGCTCATCAACGTCTGGCCCGAGCGTTCGCTGGCGATCCATGCCGCGCTCGAGGCATCGGATTACACCGAGGCGAACCGGCTGATCCACGAGATGCAGGCCTTCGAGGACATCCGCGCCGAAGAGATGAACGGCACCAATGTGACCGGCGTGAAGGCCGCGCTCCAGGCCACCGGCTTTGACTGCGGCGCCACGCGCCCGCCCTCGGCCTGGCCGCTGACCCCTGCGCAGAAGGAAAAACTGCAGGTCTTCCTCAAGACCAACGGCCTGATCTGACACCCATTTGCCGGGCGCCCGGAACCTTCCCTGCCCGACACGCCCCCCTGTTCTTCTGGAGGAGACCCCGATGAATCCCGAAACCCGCGCCATCTTGATGGATGTCTCCGTCGCAACGCTGGCCACTGCGCTCTTCAAGCGCGGCCTGCGCAACCAGGTGATCCAGGGCGTGCACCCGGTCGGCTGGAAAGGCCGGAACATGGTCGGCCCGGCCTTCACCCTGCGCTACATGCCCGCCCGCGAGGATCGCAATCAGCTTTCGGAGTTCCGCAATCCCGAGCACCCGCAGCGCGTGGCGATCGAGACCTGTCCCGAGGGGCACGTTCTGGTCATGGACAGCCGCAAGCAGGCCAACGCCGCCTCGGCGGGAGACATCCTGATCACCCGGCTCATGATGCGCGGCGGTGCCGGCGTGGTCACCGATGGCGGCTTCCGCGACGCCGCGGTGATCGCCGAGCTCGACATGCCGGCCTATCACAGCCGCCCCTCGAGCCCGACCAACCTCACCAACAACGAGGCCATCGCGATCAACGAGCCGATCGGCTGCGGCGACGCCCCGGTGTTCCCCGGCGACGTCATCGTCGGCGACGCGGATTGCGTCATCGTGATCCCGGCGCATATGGCCGACGAGGTCGCCGCCGAGGCCCGAGAGATGACCGCCTACGAGGATTTCGTGGTCGAGCAGGTCAAGGCGGGCGCGCCGATCATCGGGCTCTATCCCCGCGTCAACGAAGAGAAATACGGCCCTCTCTTCGAAGCGTGGCGGGCCGAGAACGGCCGCTGACCGGCCCCGCCAACCTGCGCGTCGCATGTGGCGCGTGCGTCGCGCCGCATCTTGCGGCGGTTGATCGCCCGACCCGAGGCGCGAGGGTCGCCGAGCGCTGCTGCACGGCACCCGCGCGCGTTCTCAGTCGAGCCGCGCGGGCGTGTCCTTCACCCGCCGGATCGGGATCGAGGATTCCAGCGAGGCGACCCCGGGCAGCTTGGTCAGCCGCCCGGTGAGAAAACGCTCGTATTCCATCAGATCCCGCACAGAGATCCGCAGCAGGTAGTCGAAACTGCCGGTCATCAGCCAGCAGTCGACGACCTCGGGACAGCGCCGGACCTCGGTCTCGAAGGCCTCCAGCCGGTCGTCGATCTGCCGGTCGAGCCGCACCGAGATGAACACGCTGAAGCCGAACCCCAGTTTTCCCTCGTCGATCCGGGCGCTGTAGCCGGTGATATAGCCCTCGGACTCGAGCCTGCGGATCCGCCGCGCGCAGGGCGAGGCCGAGAGCCCGACCCGTTCGCTCAGGTCCTGATGACTGGCACGCGCATTTTTCTGCAACTCGCGGAGGAGCTTTCGGTCAATCTCGTCGAGGTCCTGGCTCATGTGCGCTGATTTTCCCCATCGAATCCGTCTCTCACGCTTATTTCCACTACACAAAGGCGCCATGGGCAATGGGAAAGGCGAGTTCCGCTTCGGCGAGTCATATACGCTCGCGCGGAAAGGGAGGCACCACATGACCGACGACGCGCAGCACCTCAAGGTGATCGAGCAGCGACTGCTTTGGCTGTCGCACTGGATGATCCACAACGCCAATCATCTCCGCCCCAAGGAAGACGGCATCAAGATCGGCGGGCATCAGGCCTCCTCGGCCTCGATGGTGTCGATCATGACGGCGCTCTACTTCTCGGCGCTGCGCCCCGAGGACCGGGTGGCGGTCAAGCCCCATGCCTCGCCGATCTTCCACGCGATGCAGTACCTGATGGGAAACCAGACGCGCGAGAAGATGGAGAATTTCCGCGGCTACGGCGGCGTGCAGAGCTACCCGAGCCGCACCAAGGACATCGACGATGTCGACTTCTCCACCGGCTCCGTCGGTCTCGGCGTGGGGATCACCGCGTTGGCTTCGATGGTACAGGACTTCATCCGCGCCAAGGACTGGGGGGCCGAGGTCGATGCCGGCCGGATGGTCGCACTGGTCGGCGATGCCGAGCTTGACGAAGGCAATGTCTACGAGGTGCTGCAGGAGGGCTGGAAGAACGACCTGCGCAACTGCTGGTGGGTGATCGACTACAACCGCCAGTCGCTCGACGGCATCGTCCGCGAGGGACTCTTCGGGCGGGTCGAGAAGATCTTCGAGGCCTTCGGCTGGGACGTGGTGCGGGTGAAATACGGCGCCCTGCAACGCGATGCCTTCGACGAGCCCGGCGGCGCGCGGCTGCGCGACTGGATCGACGCCTGCCCCAACGCCGAATACTCGGCGCTCACCTATCGCGGCGGCGCGGTCTGGCGCGAGCGGCTGATGGAGGATCTGGGCGATCAGGGCGATGTCACCGCGCTCCTCGAGCGGCGCAGCGATGCCGAGCTGGCGGCGCTGATGGAGAACCTCGGCGGCAACTGCGTGTCCACCATGGCCGAGGCCTTTGCCGCCGTGGACCACGACCGCCCCGTGTGTTTCCTCGCCTACACGATCAAGGGCTGGGGCACACCCATCGCCGGGCACAAGGACAACCACGGCGGGCTGATGACCAAGGCGCAGATGGCCGAATGGCAGGCGCATATGGGCGTCGCCGAGGGTCAGGAATGGGAGCCCTTCGCCACGGTGAAGGATGCCGCGGCGCTGAAACAGTTCCTCGCCCGCGTGCCTTTCTTCGCGCGCGGCGCGCGGCGCTATTCCGATGCCCGCCTGCCCGTCCCTGCCGTCGCGGTGGACACCAGCCGCGAGATCTCGACGCAGATGGCCTTTGGCAAGATCCTCGACGATCTGGCGCGCGGCGACAGCGATCTGGCGGCGCGGATCATGACCACTTCGCCCGACGTGACCGGCACCACCGGGCTCGGCCCATGGGTGAACCGGCGCAAGCTCTTTGCCCGGGCGGCGCAGAGCGATGCTTTCATCGAGCACCGCATCCCCTCGACCGCCAAGTGGAACTTCGCCCCCGAGGGGCAGCACCTCGAGCTTGGTATCGCCGAGATGAACCTCTTCCTGCTGCTCGGCGCGGCGGGGCTGTCGCACAGCCTCTTCGGCAAGCGGGTGATCCCCATCGGCACGGTTTACGACCCCTTCGTCGCGCGCGGGCTCGATGCGCTGAACTACGCCTGCTACCAGGACGCGCGCTTCATGATCGTCGGCACGCCCTCGGGCGTCACGCTCGCCCCCGAGGGCGGCGCGCACCAGTCGGTCGGCACGCCGCTTATCGGCATGAGCCAGGACGGGCTCGCGGCCTTCGAGCCCGCCTTTGCCGACGAGTTGGCGGTGATCATGGAATGGGCCTTCGACTACCTGCAGCGCGATGGGCACAAGGACGGCGGCGGCGACCCCGACGAACGCACATGGCTGCGCGACGAGACCGGCGGCTCGGTCTACCTGCGGCTCACCACCAAGCCGCTCGAGCAGCCCGGCAAGCGCCATGACGACGCCTTCGTGCAGGGCGCCATCGACGGCGGCTACTGGCTGCGCAAGCCGGGACCGAACTGCTCGGTGGTCATCGCCTATCAGGGCGCGGTGGCCGACGAGGCGATCGCGGCGGCGGGGATGATCGGCGAGCACCGGCGCGACGTGGGGGTTCTGGCGGTGACCTCGGCCGACCGGCTCAACGCCGGCTGGACCGCGGCGCAGCGGGACCGGGCGCGCGGCAATGCACAGGCGCGCTCGCATGTGGAATCGCTGCTCGGCGAGCTGCCGCGCCACTGCACGCTGGTCACGGCGATCGACGGACACCCGGCGACGCTGTCGTGGCTCGGCGCGGTGGCCGGGCACCGGGTGATCCCGCATGGGGTCGAGCACTTCGGCCAGACCGGGACAATCGGCGATCTCTACCGCCACTTCGGTCTGGATCGCGAGAGCCTCGCGCAGGCGGTGACCCACCTGACCGTCGGGGCGGCGGTCGCCTGACGCGGCGGCCCTCTGAAAGTCGCCCTGTAGAAACTCCCTCGTGAAAATCCCCCCGCGCGCTAGGGCGCCCAGGGGGCCAGCAGCAGCGCCAATGCCACCCAACAGGTCACCTCGGAGACAAGCTGTACCGCCCCGAGCACATCGCCGGTCACGCCGCCGATGCGGCGCCGGGCGAGCCAGCCAAGCGTTCCGGCCACGCCGCAGCAGAGCAGCCCCAGCACGAGAGCTGCGCCGCCCGCCAGCGCCATCCCCACAAGCGCGAGGCCCAGCACCATCGCCCGCGCCGCCCGGCTGCGGCCCGAGGCGAGCCGCCCCAGCCCATCGGCGCGGGCGGGGGGCAGCAGCTCTTGCAGGCCCACCATCGCGGCGCGGCTGACCATACCGATCAGCACGAACCAGACCGCCCCGGCGGCGGACCCCACCTCCGGCCCGAGTTGCGCCAGCCCCGCCCCCCAGAGCACGGTGGCAAGGATCAGCGCCATCACGCCGTAGCTGCCGATGCGGCTGTCGCGCATGATCTCGAGGCAATGCTCCCGGTCGCGCCCGCCGCCGATCCCGTCGGCGAAATCCGCCAGCCCATCGACATGCAGCGCGCCGGTCGCCAGCACCTGCGCCGCCACCCCCAGCGCCGCCGCCAGCAGGGGGGCGCCCCCCAGCGCCAAGCTCGCCGCAAAGGCCGCCCAGCCGATCAGCCCGACCAGCGCGCCCACCAGCGGAAAGGCCCAGCGGGCGGCGGCGAGCGAGGGCGCATCCCCCGCGATCCGCCCGGCGGGCAGCCGCGTCAGCAGCATCACCGCCACCTGCAGCTCGCGCAGCCGGGCGCGAAGCGGGCTCATCCGCCCGAGACCCCGGCCTCTGCAAAGGTCGCCATGCCGTTGTGGCACTCCAAGGCCGCGCGCAGCACGCCGAGCGCCAGCGCCGCCCCCGAGCCCTCGCCAAGCGCCATGTCGAGCGCCAGCACCGGCGTCTTGCCCATGGCCTCGAGAAGCCGGGCGTGGCCGGGCTCGCGGCTGACATGGCCGACGAGACAATGCTCCAGAAACCGCGGATTGGCGGCGAAGAGCGGCGCGGTCGCCGCGGTGCAGATGAACCCGTCGAGGATCACCGGGATGCGCCGCGCCCGCGCCTCGAGCAGCGCGCCGCAGATCGCCGCCTGCTCCCGCCCGCCGAGCGCCGCGAGAATGCCCAGCCCCTGCGCCCCGGCGTGGCGCGCGCAGGCGCGGCGCACCGCACCCGCCTTGCGCGCAAGGCCCGCCTCGTCCGAACCGGTGCCGCGCCCGATCCAGCCCTCTGGATCACCGCCGAAACTGGCGCAGGCCAGCGCCGCGGCAATGGTCGAGTTGCCGATTCCCATCTCGCCGAGGATCACCACCTGCGCGTCGCCCGCGACCGCCTCGGCGCCGCGCCGCATCGCGGCCAGCGTCTCGGCTTCGGTCATCGCCGGGGCTTCGGTGATATCCGCCGTCGGCCGGTCGAGGTCGAGCGCCACCACCGACAGTTCGGCCCCCGCGGCGCGGCAGAGCTGGTTGATCGCCGCGCCCCCGGCCTCGAAATTGGCAACCATCTGGGCGGTGACCTCCTGCGGGAAGGGGTTCACCCCCTGCGCGCAGACCCCGTGGTTGCCGGCAAAGACCAGTGCCTGCGCCTTGTCCAGCCTTGGGCGCTCGGCCCCCTGCCAACCGGCCATGAAGACCGCCAGATCCTCGAGCCGGCCAAGCGATCCCGGCGGCTTGGTCAGGCTCGCCTGCCGGTCCCGCGCGGCCTGCGCCGCGGCCGCGTCGGCCCCGGGCAGCGTCCCGGCCAAATCTGCGATGGCCGCAAGCGTGGGGATGTCAGAAAGAATGCTCATTCGGTTTCACCTTCACTGGGTAGCCCGCCACCGCCAGCCAGACCTCGTCGCAGGCCTCGGCCACGGCTTGGTTCATCCAGCCCGCGGCATCGCGGAAGCTGCGGGCGAGCCGGTTCTCAGGGACGATTCCCGCCCCGACTTCATTGGTCACGAAAATCACCGGGGCGCGCTGCCGCGCGATCTCTTGCACCAGCGCCTGCACCGCGCTGCGCCAGTCCGCCTCGGCAAGCAGCAGGTTGGTCAACCAGAGCGTCAGGCAATCGACAAGCCGAGGCAGATCGCCGTCGCTGGCGCGCAGCGCGGCGCCAAGATCGCGGGGCGCATGCAGGTCCTGCCAGCAGGCGCCCCGCCGCGAACGATGCTCTGCGATGCGCGCGGCCATTTCCTCATCACCCTCGTGAATCTCTGCGGTGGCGATATAAATCGCCCGTCCACAGGGGGCGAGCGCCCTGCGTTCGGCAAGCGTCGACTTGCCTGACCGTGCCCCGCCCGTGATGAGTATCGACCTTGTCATTTCCGCATGGGAAAGCATCAATGTCGCCAAAAGGGAAGAGGCAAGCAGGCCGTTGCAGCACAAAACACCCGGCTCCGGAGAGCTGATCCTGATCCGCCACGCACCGATTGCCGAGCCCGGCAGGCTCTGTGGCCGCACCGATCTTGCGGCGCGGATCGAGCCTGCGCAGATCGCGGCCCTGCGCGCCGCGCTGCCCGCGCCGGGCGCTCTCGTCAGCAGCCCCGCGCGGCGCTGCCTGCAGACCGCCAAGGCGCTCTGGCCCGAGCGCGCGGCGGTGCCCGATGCGGTGCTCTGGGAGCAGGATTTCGGCGCGCATGACGGGCGGCCCTACGCCGAGCTGCCCGATCTCGGCCCGATGGACGGCCCCGCGCTGGCACAGTGGAGCCCGCCCGGCGGCGAGAGCTTTGCCGGCCTCTGCGCCCGCGTCCGCCCGGCGCTGCTGAGCTATGGGCGGCAGGCGGCGCAGGACGCCGCGCCGGTGGTGCTGGTGGTCCACGCCGGGGTGATCCGCGCGGCGCTGTCGCAGGTGACCGGGTCCCAGCACGCGGGCCTCGCATTCGAGATCGCGCATCTTTCGGTCACCCGCCTGCGCTGCGGCGCTGAGGGGCCTTTCTCGGTGATCGAGGCGGGCCGCACATGAGCTGGACCCCGGTGTGCGTCGAGGGCCATTTCGGCGAGTGGATTCAGGGGCGCATGGGCAAGGGCGGCCCCGTCGCCCTGGTGACCGTCCGCTGCCCGGCCCTGACGGTCCGCGCCCCCGGAGAAGGGGAACTGCCCTTCTCCCGCGGCCAGCTCGCAAGTTTCGCCGCGCAGCTCGGGATCGCGCCGCGCTTTCCCGGCACGGTGCGGACCGCCCCGCTCGGAGGCGGCGCCGGGGCCTCCACCGCGACGCTTGTCGCCCTGGCCCGCGCCGCGGGTGTCACTGTCAGCGCCGAGCGCCTCGCCGCGGCCTGCCTCGCCGTCGAGGGCGCCAGCGATCCGCTGATGTTCCCCCGGCCGGACGCCCTGCTCTGGGCCTCGCGCGAGGGGCGAATCCTGCGCGAAATGCCCGCGCCGCCCGCCTGCCACATCCTCGGAGGGTTCTGGGGCGCGCCGCATCGCACCGACCCCGGGGACGAGAATTTCGACGACATCGCCGATCTGGTCGACGCATGGGACGCCGCCGTCACCCGGGGCGACCTGCCCGCCTGTGCGCGCCTTGCCAGTGCGTCTGCGCGGCGATGCACGGCGCGGCGCAGCCCCTGCCTTGCGCTGTCCGACCCGCTGCCCGAACTGGCGCGGGAGCTTGGCGCGCTTGGCTGGCTGCGCGCCCACACCGGCTCGGCGCGGGGGCTGATCTTTGCGCCCGGCACCCTGCCTGCTCAGGGCGCCGCGGCATTGGCCGAGGCCGGGCTCACCGGCGTGCTGACCTTCGGGACGGGCGCGGCATGAGCTTTGCGCTGATGATGCTGGGGGGGATGGTGCTCGATCTGCTGCTGGGCTGGCCGGAGCGGCTCTACGCGCGGATCGGCCATCCGGTGACATGGCTGGGCAAGGGGATCTCGGCGCTCGAGCGGCGGCTCAACCGGGGCAACCGGAGGCGCAGGCTCTGGCTCGGGGCGCTGACCACGCTGTCGACCGTCGCCCTTGCCGCGCTGCCCGGCGTTGCCGTGCAGGCGCTGCTGCCGGACAGCGTCGCGGGCAGCCTCCTCGGCGCGGTCCTCGCCTGGCCGCTGATCGCCCTGCGCGCGATGCACGCGCATGTTGCCGCCGTCGCCACACCGCTGGCGCGGGGCGACCTCGGAGCTGCCCGCCACGCCGTCTCGATGATCGTGGGGCGCGACCCGGCACAGCTGGACCCGGCGGGGATCGCCCGCGCCGCGACAGAGAGCCTCGCCGAGAACAGCTCGGACGGCATCGTCGCGCCGCTCTTTTGGGGGGCGGTGGCGGGTCTGCCGGGGATCGCCGCCTACAAGGCCGTGAACACGCTCGATTCGATGATCGGCCATCGCAACGACCGCTACGAGGCCTTCGGCAAGGTCGCGGCCCGGCTCGACGACGTGGCCAACTGGCTCCCGGCGCGGCTCACCGGGGTGCTCTTCGCCCTCGCCAGCGGCCGCCGCCTGCCCGCGGCGCTTCGGGTGATGGGGCGCGATGCGCGCAAGCACCGCTCGCCCAACGCGGGATGGCCCGAGGGCGCCATGGCCGCGGCGCTGGATGTCCGTCTCTCGGGGCCGCGCGTCTATGGCGAACGGATCGCCGAGGAGCCCTGGCTCAACGCCGGCGCCCCCGATCCGACGCCGCAGGGTCTCAGCCGCGCGCTGCGCCTCTATCGCCGGGCCATGGCGCTCTGTGCCCTTGCGCTCGCCGCGCTGGTCCTGTTCGAGTGAGCGCCATGGACACCCTGCCCGAACCGCCCTTCGCCCCGCCCGCCGGCCCCTCCAGGGATCATGGCGGCAACCTCGATGCCGCCATGGCGCGCTTCGGCGGAGACCGCGCGAGCTGGCTGGATCTCTCGACCGGCATCAACCCCGACCCCTACCCGGTTCCGGAGATCCCGGCCGAGGCCTGGGCCGAGCTGCCGCGCCGCACCGAGATTGCGCGTCTGATCGCCGCGGCGCGCGCCGCCTATGCCTGCCCGGCGCGCATCGTGCCGGTCAATGGCGCGCAGGGGGCGATCCAGATGGTGCCATCGCTGCGCGCGCCCGGACGGGCGGCGGTGCTGGGGCCGACCTACAACGAGCATGCGGCGGCGCTGCGCGCGGGCGGTTGGCAGGTGACCGAGGCAACCCGCCTCGCGGCCCTTCACGGCGCCGATATCGCCGTGGTGGTGACCCCCAACAACCCCGACGGGCGGCATAACGACCCCGAGACGCTCTGCGCGCTCGCGGCGCGGGTCGGGCTGCTGGTGGTGGACGAGAGTTTTGCCGATCCCGAGCCCGGGCGCTCCATCGCGCCGCGCCTCGACGGAGGCTTGCCGAACGTGATCGTGCTGCGCTCCTTCGGCAAGTTCTACGGGCTGGCCGGTCTGCGGCTGGGGTTCGCCCTGGCGCAGGGCGCGCTCGGCGACCGGCTGGCCGAGCTTGCGGGGCCCTGGCCGGTCTCGGGCCCGGCGATCGAGATCGCCTCGGCGGCGCTTGCCGACCGCCAGTGGCAGGCGGAGACCAACGCGCGCCTCACCAGGGACGCCGCGCGGCTCGACGCTCTGGCGCAGGGGACCGGCTGGGCTTTGGTCGGCGGCACGCCGCTGTTCCGCACCTACGCCGCCCCGGACGCGCTGGCAGCGCAGAACCGCCTTGCCCTGAGCCACGTCTGGACCCGCATCTTCCCCTATTCCGAGCGCTGGATCCGCCTCGGCCTGCCGCCCTCGGACCGCTGGGCACAGCTCGAGACCGCCTTTTCCGCACTCTGAGCGCTCAGAATTCGACGCCCTGCTGCGCCTTGATCCCGTCGCGGAACGGGTGCTTGACCAGCGTCATCTCGGTCACCAGGTCCGCCGCCTCGATCAGCTCGGGCTTGGCGTTGCGCCCGGTCAGGCAGACGTGGGTCATCTCCGGTTTCCGTTCGAGCAGGAAGCCGACCACCTCGTCGATATCCAGATACCCGTAGCGCAGCGCGATGTTGATCTCGTCGAGCAGCACGAAGCGCACCTCGGGATCGAGGATCTGTTCCTGCGCGATCTGCCAGCCGCGCTGCGCCGCCGCGATGTCGCGCGCGCGGTCCTGCGTCTCCCAGGTGAAGCCCTCTCCCGAGACGAAGAAGCGGCACTCATCGGCAAATTTCTCGCGGATCATCTTCGCCTCGCCGGTGACCCAGTTGCCCTTGATGAACTGCACCACGGCGCAGGGCATGCCATGGGCGATGCAGCGCAGGATCATCCCGAAGCCCGAAGACGACTTGCCTTTCCCGGCGCCGGTGTGAACGAGAATGAGGCCCTTTTCAGCGGTTTTCCCGGCCATCATCCGGTCCCGCGCAGCCTTGATTTTCTTCATCTTTTCCGCGTGGCGGGTGTTGGTCTCATCGTTCATGCTGCTCTCTCCGGTCTTGACAGGGGTCGGATTTCCGGGCGATCTGACCCCACGCTGGTGCCCGTGTAAACGGGTGAAAAGGGAATGTGCAGCCGCGAGTGATCGCGGTCAGGCACAGCCGCCCCCGCGACCGTGAACGGAAAAGGGCGCTCGGAAAGCCACTGGCCATCAGGCTGGGAAGGCAGAGCGCCTGCTGGGCCAAACGCCCTGAAGTCCGTGAGCCGGGAGACCTGCCAGCCATGACTTTTGAGACCGGACGGGGTGTGCCGGTGTCGGGGTGTTCCCATGCCCGGGATCCATTCCGCCGTTACCCCTGTGCGCCCAATGGACGAGGCGACACGAATGATGGACTGCGCGCACACGCGACAGGAGAGTGACACCGAACTGCTGGTCTGCGTGACCTGCCGCCGGGCGGGGGTGACCCCAGAGGACGCGCGGCGCCCCGGCCGGGCGCTCTTTGACCAGATCACCGCGCTCGACCGCCCCGAAGGGGTGCGGATCACCGCCACCGACTGCCTGCAGAACTGCGATTTCGGCTGCACCGTCGCGCTGCGCGGCGGGGCGGAGAAGTGGACCTATGTCTTCGCCAACGTCGACGAGGCCGCGCATCCCGAGATGCTGCTTGCAGGGGCCGCGCAATACCACGCGGCGCCCGACGGGGTGATCCCCTGGCGCCAGCGCCCCGAGCATTTCAAACGCAACTGCGTCGCCCGCATCCCCCCGCTTACCCCCGCGCCCAAGCAACAGGACCGCTGAACATGGCCGATCTTACAAAACTCCCCGTCACTGTGATCACCGGCTTTCTCGGCTCGGGCAAGACCACCCTCGTCAGCCACCTGATGCGCAACCCGGGCGGGCGGCGGCTCGCGGTGGTGGTCAACGAATTCGGCGACGTCGGCGTCGATGGCGAGATCCTGCGCGGCTGCGCGATCCCGGACTGCCCCGCCGAGAACGTGGTCGAGCTGGCCAACGGCTGCATCTGCTGCACCGTGGCCGACGATTTCATCCCCACCATCGAGGCGCTGCTGGCGCTCGAGCCGCGCCCCGACCACATCCTGATCGAGACCTCGGGCCTCGCGCTGCCGAAGCCGCTGCTGCAGGCCTTCGACTGGCCGCAGATCCGCGCCCGCATCACCGTCGACGGGGTCATCGCGCTCGCCGACGCCGAGGCGGTCGCAGCGGGCCGCTTCGCCCCCAACGTCGCGGCGGTGGACGCGCAGCGCGCCGCCGACGAGAGCCTCGATCACGAGACGCCGCTGTCGGAGGTCTTCGAGGACCAGATCGCCTGCGCCGACATCGTGCTGCTGACCAAGCCCGATCTTGCCGGCGCCGAGGGCGTGGCCCGTGCCCGCGAGGTCATCGCCGCCGAGGCGCCGCGCCCGATACCCGTGGTCGAAGTGGCAGAAGGCGTGGTCGACCCGCGGATCATCCTCGGGCTCGGCGCCGCCGCCGAGGACGACCTCGCCGCCCGGCCCAGCCACCACGACACCCCGCATGACCACGACCACGAGGAGTTCGAGTCGATCACCGTCGACCTTCCCGAACTCGCCGATCCCGCGCAGCTGGTCCGCGCCATCGAGGGGCTCGCCCGCAGCCACAACATCCTGCGGGTGAAGGGCTATGCGGCGGTCTCGGGCAAGCCGATGCGCCTGCTTGTGCAGGCCGTGGGCGTGCGGGTGCGGCACCAGTTCGACCGTATGTGGCAGCCGGGCGAGACCCGCGCCGGGCGGCTGGTGGTGATCGCCGAGCATGATGACATCCGCGAAGACGAGATCCGCGCCGCCCTGAGCCGCGCAGTGCTCGATCCGGCCCACTAGGCCGCACCGCAGATGCACGTCGTCTTCCGCGAAAGCCACGGGCTCGAGGACCTCGAGACCCCGACGGACCTGATGCAGGATCCGGCGGATCTCGTGGTGCTGTCCTTCTCCGACAGCGACCTCGGGGCCTTCGCGGAAGCCTGGCACCAGAGCGGCGGAAGCCTGCCCTCGCTGCGGCTCGCCAACCTCGCGCAGCTGCGCCATCCGCTGTCGGTCGACACCTACGTGGAGCGCACGCTTGCGGGCGCGAGGGGCATCCTCGTGCGGCTGATCGGCGGGCTGCCCTATTGGGACTACGGGCTCTTGCAGCTGCAGGCGCTGGCGCAGCGGCAGGGGATCGCCCTTGCCGTGCTGCCCGCCGACGGCCGCCCCGATCCGCGGCTCGACGAGGTCTCGACCCTGCCGCTCTCGACCCTGCGCCAGCTTGCCCGGCTCTGCGACACCGGCGGCCCCGCCGCGGCGCAGGCGGCGCTGGCACAACTGGCGCTAGCCTCGGGCCTCGGCGCGCCCCCGGTGCGCGGCGCGCGCGCCCTGCCCGAGGTGGGCCTTTGGACCCCCGAAACCGGGCCCGAACCACTTGATGAGCCGAGGAGCGCCGCCCCTCGCGCGCCCCGGCGCATTTGGAAAGAGAAGACGGGGCGACGGATTCTCCTCGTCTTCTACCGCGCCTACCTGGTGGCGGCGGACATTGCCCCCATCGCGGCACTCTTCGCGGCCTTCCGGGCCGAGGGCTGCGAGGTGGTCGGGCTCTTCGCCCCCTCGCTGAAAGCGCCCCGCGCGGCGGCGGCGCTGCAAGAGGCCGTGGCCAGGCTCTGCCCCGACGCCATCGTCAGCGCCACCGCCTTCAGCGGGCGCGGCGCGGCGGGCTCGCCGCTCGACGCCGCGGGCGTGCCGGTCTTCCAGGTGGCGCTCGCAACCTCCACCGAAGAGGCCTGGGGCGCGGCGGACCGGGGGCTTTCCCCCGCCGATCTGGCCATGCACGTGGTGCTGCCCGAGGTCGACGGGCGGCTTCTGGCCGGGGTTGTCTCGTTCAAGGCGCACGGAGAGCGAGACCCGGAGCTGCAATTCGCCCGCACCCTGCACCGCCCTCACGGACCGGGGATCGCCGCCGCCGTTGCCCGGGTCATGGGCTGGCTGCGGCTGGCGGCACAGCCGGCGGCCGAGCGCCGGGTGGCGCTGATCCTTTCGACCTACCCCGGCAAGGACTGGAACCTCGGCCACGCGGTCGGCCTCGACGCCCCGGCCTCGGCGCGGGCCATCCTCGAGGATCTGCGCGCGGCGGGATACGCGGTGCCCGAGGCGGGCGCCGATCTCGAGACGGCGCTGCAGGACCGCAGCCTGCGGCTGCCGCTGGCGGAGTACCGCGCGGCGCTGGCCCAGCTGCCGGAGCGCCTTCGGCAGCAGATCACCGCCACCTGGGGCGCGCCCGAGGCGGACGCGCAGATCGACGGCGACGCCTTCCGGGTCGCGGCGCTGGAACTTGGCCCCTGCCTCATCGCCCTGCAGCCCGAGCGCGGCACCCCGGCGGCGCGCGCGGGCGAGTACCACGATCTCGCGCGGGTGCCGCGCCATGCCTATGTCGCTTTCTACCTCTGGCTGCAGCGCCGCGCCGACGCGCTGGTGCATATCGGCGCCCATGGCACGCTGGAATGGCTGCCCGGCAAGGCGGTCGCCCTCTCCGAGACCTGCTGGCCGCAGGTGCTGACCGGCGCGCTGCCGGTGCTCTATCCGTTCATCGTCAACGATCCGGGCGAGGCGGGACAGGCCAAGCGGCGCATCGGCGCGCTCACCCTCGGCCATCTGCCGCCGCCGCTCGCCGCGAGCGAGATCCCCGACCGGCTGACCCACCTGGAAAGCCTGCTCGACGAGTTCTCCACCGCCGACGGGCTCGACCCGCGCCGCCGCGACCGACTGCAGGCCGACATCCGCGCCGAGGCCCGCGCCCGCGGCGTCGAGGCCGACCTGGGGCTCGGCGAGGCCGCCTCCACCGCCGAGGCGATCACCCGCATCGACCGCTTCGTCTGTGACATCAAGGAAAGCCGCTTTGGCGCCGGGTTGCACGTCTGGGGCCGCCCGCCACCGGGCTGCACCGAGCCGGAGATCCTTGCCTCGGCGCAGGCCGAACGGGCCGCGCTCATCGCCGCGCTCGATGGTCGGCGGATCGAGGCGGGGCCCTCGGGGTCGCCCTGGCGCGGGCGGCGCGACGTGCTGCCGAGCGGGCGCAACCTCTACACCACCGACCCGCGCGCGGTGCCGAGCCGCGCCGCCCATGCGCAGGGGGTGAAGCTGGCCGAAGAGCTGATGCGCCGCCACCTGCAGGATCACGGTGACTGGCCGCGCGGGCTGGTCGTCGATCTCTGGGGGTCGGCCACCATGCGCACCGCCGGCGAGGAATTCGCCATGGCGCTGCACCTCTTGGGCGTGCGGCCGGTCTGGGACGAGGGCTCGGCGCGGGTCAGCGGCCTCGAGGTGCTGCCGATCGCCGAGCTCGACCGCCCGCGCATCGACGTCACGCTGCGGGTCTCCGGGCTGTTCCGCGATGTCTTCCCCACGCTCTCGGGGCTCTTCGCGACGGCGGTCGCCGCGCTGGCGGCGCGCGACGAGGCGCCGGAGTGGAACCCCTATGCCGGGACCGCGCCGGGCGCGCGGGTCTACGGCCCGGCGCCGGGCAGCTTCGGGCTGGGCATGGGGGCGGCATTGGACAGCTACGATCAGGAGGCCCGACGCACCGCCGGGGAGGCCTGGCTCGCCGCCTCGTCCTGGGCGCTGGACGGGGCACTGGACGGCGCGGGCGCGACCCGCGACGCGGCCGGGATTCGCGCCCGCGTCGCGCAGGCCGAGGCCTTCGTGCACCTTCAGGATCTGCCCGAGACCGACCTGCTGCTTGCCGCCGACTACGCCGCGCATGAGGCGGGCTTTGCCGCCGCACAGGCCACGACCGGCGGGCAGGCCGCGCTCTACCATCTCGACAGCACCGACCCCGCGCGCCCCCGCGCCCGCGCCCTGCCCGAAGAGATCGCCCGCGTGGTGCAGGCCCGCGCCGCCAACCCGCGCTGGATCGCCGGAATGCGCGCCCATGGCTTCCGCGGCGCCGCCGAGATGGCCGCGACGCTCGAGCACATGGCCGCCTTCGCGCATCTGGCAGGGGCGGTCGGCGGGCATCTGTTCGACCTCTATCATGCGGCGACGCTCGGCGATCCCGAAACCGAGGCCTTCCTGCGCGGCGCCAACCCCGGCGCCCATACGGCGATGCTCGAACGCTTCCGCGCACTGCGCGAGGCCGGGCTCTGGGACAGCCGCCGGAACTCGGTGATCGCCGCGCTGGAGGACGGGTCGTGAGCGCCCCGCTGGTCAAGGGCTGGTGCCCCGGCGCGCACCGCCCGATGCTCTCGGGCGACGGGCTGGTGGTGCGGGTGCGCCCGTTCCGCGCCGAGCTGAGCGACGCGCAGGCGCTGGCGCTTTGCGATCTCGCGCGGACCCATGGCAACGGCACGCTGGAGCTGACCTCCCGCGCCAACCTGCAGATCCGCGGGGTGCCCGAGGCCGCCTTCCCCGCGCTGCTGGAGGGTTTGGAGGCGCTCGGGCTGATCGACGCCGACCCGGCGGTCGAGGCGCGGCGCAATATCCTCATGCCCGCGGGCTGGCGCGCGGGCGATCTGACCGACCGGCTTCACGCGGCGCTGCTGCAGACCCTGCCCGCGCTGCCGCCCTTGCCCGCCAAGATGGGCTTTGCGCTCGACACCGGGCCGCAGGGGCAGCTTGCCTCGGGGTCTGCCGATTTCCGCTTCGAGCTGGACCCGGCGGGGGCGCTGCTGCTGCGCGCCGACGGGGCGGCGACGGGGCGCGCGGTTTCGGAAGCGGGCGCGATGGACGCCCTTGCCGAGCTGGCCCGCTGGTTCGTCGCCACCGGCGGCCCCGAGGCAGGGCGCATGGCGCGGCATCTGCGGCAGGTCTCGCTTCCGCAGACATGGCGGGGCACCGCACCGCGCGCGCCGGGGGCCTGCCCTGAACCCGGTGGCATGGAGGGGGACCGGCTGCTTGGCGTGCCCTTCGGCAGCATGGAGGCCAGCGTGCTCGCGGAGCTAGTCGAAGCCAGCGGCGCGCGGGCGGTGCGGTTGATGACCGGGCGGCTCCTCTGCCTGCGCGGCGGCCACGCCGACACCGCCGCCCCCGGTTTCGTCACCGCCCCCGGCAGCACGCTCCTGACCGCCCACGCCTGCCCGGGCGCCCCCTTCTGCCCGCAGGCGACCGTGCCCACCCGCGCGCTCGCGGCACGGCTGGCGCCAAAGGTGCGCGGCACGCTGCACGTCTCGGGCTGCGCCAAGGGCTGCGCCCTGCCGCGCGCCGCCGATGTCACGCTGGTGGGACGGCAGGGCGGCTTCGACCTCGTGGAACATGGCGCGCCCTGGGACACCCCCGCCCGCACCGGCCTGTCTCCCGCACAACTCGACGATCTTCCCACCCTCCTATCGGGACAGCCCTGATGCCCTATGACTACGAAAAGGATGGCGCGGCCATCTACCGCCAGAGCTTCGCCACGATCCGCGCCGAGGCCGATCTCGCGCGGTTCTCGCCCGACGAGGAGCCCATCGCGGTGCGGATGATCCACGCGGCGGGGATGGTCGGGCTCGACCAGCACATCCGCTTCTCCGAGGGCTTCGCCGCCGCCGCCCGCGCCGCGCTGGCGCGGGGCGCGCCGATCCTTTGCGATGCGCGGATGGTGTCCGAGGGCGTCACCCGCCCGCGCCTGCCCGCCGACAACCCGGTGCTCTGCACATTGCGCGACCCCAGCGTGCCCGAGTTGGCCCGCGCCATGGGCACCACCCGCTCGGCGGCGGCGCTCGAGCTTTGGCGGCCCCAGCTCGCGGGTGCGCTGGTGGCCATCGGCAATGCCCCCACGGCGCTCTTTCACCTGCTGAACATGCTCGAGGATCCGGCCTGCCCGCGCCCGGCGGCGATCATCGGCTGCCCGGTGGGGTTCGTCGGCGCGATGGAAAGCAAGGACGCGCTCTGGCAGGCACAGCCCGTGCCCTGCTGCATCGTCGAGGGGCGGCTTGGCGGCAGCGCGATCACCGTCGCGGCGATCAACGCCATCGCGAGCCGCGCCGAATGAACGCTCGGGGGGAAATCCGCGCAGAGGCCAGCGCAGAGGTAGGCACGCAGGGGCAGGGCACGATCTGGGGCGTCGGTCTTGGCCCCGGCGATCCCGACCTCATGTCGGTGCGCGCCGACCGGCTGCTGCGCAAGGCCGGTCACGTGGCCTACTTCCGCAAGGCCGGGCGACCCGGGCAGGCCCGGCGCATCGTCGAGGGGATGTTGCGCCCCGACGTGATCGAGATCGCCATGGAGTACCCGGTGACCACCGAGATTCCGCTCACCGATCCGCGCTACAACGCGCTGCTCTCGGCCTTCTACGAGGGCTGCACCGCGAAGCTCCGCGCCCTGTCGGAGGCGGGCCACGAGGTGCTGGTGCTCGCCGAGGGCGACCCGTTCTTCTACGGCTCCTTCATGCATCTCTTCACCCGGCTCAAGGGCCATGCGCCGCTGCAGGTGATCCCGGCGATCCCCGGCATGGCCGCCGCCTGGTGCGCCACCGGCCTGCCGATCACCTGGGGCGACGACGTGATGAGCACGCTCATGGGCACCCTGCCCGAGGCCGAGCTGGTGCGGCAGATGCGCAATGCCGACGCGCTGGTGATCATGAAAATCGGCCGCAACATCGACAAGGTCCGCCGCGCCCTGCGCGCCGCCGGGCGCTTCGAGGAGGCCTGGCTGGTGGAACACGCCGCCATGCCGGGCCAGTCGGTGCAGCGCCTGTCGGAGGCCGAGGGCCGGGTGACCCCCTATTTCTCCATCGTCCTGGTGCACGGACAGGGGCGGCGGCCATGAGCGGACGGCTGGTCATCGCCGGGCTCGGCCCCGGATCGGAGGCACTGGTCACCCCCGAGGTCAACGCCGCGCTGGCCGAGGCGACAGATGTGGTCGGCTATATCCCCTATGTCGCCCGCGTCACGCCGCGCCCCGGCCTGACGCTGCATGCCTCGGACAACCGGGTCGAGCTGGACCGCGCCCGCCACGCGCTCGAGATGGCCTGCGCCGGCCGCTCGGTTGTCGTGGTCTCTTCGGGCGATCCCGGGGTCTTTGCCATGGCGGCCGCGGTGTTCGAGGCGGTCGAGGCGGGCCCGCCGGAGTGGCGCGCGCTCGACATCGCGGTGCTGCCCGGGATCACCGCGATGCTCGCCGCCGCCGCCCGCACGGGCGCGCCGCTGGGGCATGATTTCTGCGCGATCAACCTCAGCGACAACCTCAAGCCCTGGTCGCTGATCGAAAAGCGCCTGCGCCTCGCCGCCGAGGCCGATTTCGCCATGGCTTTCTACAACCCGCGCTCCATGGCCCGGCCCGAGGGGTTCGCAAAAGCCCTGAACGTCCTGCAGCAGGCCTGCGGCGATGCCCGCCCGGTGATCTTTGCCCGCGCCGTCTCGACCCCGGAGGAAGAGATCCGCGTGGTCCGCCTCGATCGCTGCACCCCCGAGATGGCCGACATGCGCACGGTGGTCATTGTCGGGGCCTCGACCACGCGGATCATCGCCCGTGATGGCGCGGCGTTCGTCTACACCCCGAGGTCGGTGCCCGCATGATCGAGCCAGCGCAGCACCCCCTCCACCTCATGCGTCTCGCGCCGCGCCGGGATGGCGGGCCGGTCGATCATGATCACCGGCAGGCCCAGCTCGCGCGCCGCCGCGATCTTGGCAAAGGCGCCGCTGCCGCCGGAATTCTTCGAGACCACGAGGTCGATCCTGTGCTCCCGCATCAGCCTTCGGTCGGATTCGAGACCGAAGGGGCCGCGATCAACCACCACGTGATGATCGGGGAAATCCAGAGGTGCCTCGGGCGGGTCAACGAGCCGCAGCAGGTAGGCATGCTGCGCCTGTGCAGCGAAGTCCGCCAGATGCGTGCGGCCCACGGCCAGCATCACGCGGCGCCGCGGACCGGCGAGCTCGGCGACAGCCCCCGCCATGTCCGGCACCCGGATCCAGCGGTCGGCAGCGGTCTCCTCCCAGGGCGCTCGGGTGAGCGCGATCAGCGGCACGTCCGCCGCCCGGCAGGCCGCGACGGCATTGGCGCTCATCTGCGCCGCGAAAGGGTGCGTGGCGTCGATCACATGGGTGATGCGCTCGGCCCGCAGGTGGCCCGACAGCCCCTCGACCCCGCCAAAACCGCCGATGCGCAGCGGCAGCGCCTGCGTCGCCGGACTGGCCACGCGCCCGGCCAGCGACACCGTGCCGCGCAGCCCCGCCCCGGCCAGCGCCCGGCAGAGCCGCGCCGCCTCGGCGGTGCCGCCGAGCACCAGAAGGTTCGGCTCCATGTCTGAGGCTGTCACGTCTGAAGTCCCCTGGCTGTCGATCGTCGGGCTCGGCGAAGATGGCCCGGACGGGCTCTGCTCCGCAAGCCGTGCCGCGCTCGCGGCAGCCGACATCGTCATGGGGCCCGAACGGCACCTGTCGCTGCTCCCCGAGGCGGGCGCAAGGCGGATCGCCTGGCCCGTGCCCTTTGCCGAGGGAATTCCGCAGCTCCTGGCGCTGCGCGGGCAGCGGGTTGCGGTGCTGGCTTCGGGCGATCCCTTCTGGTTCGGTGCCGGCGCGGTCTTGGCGCGGCAGCTGGAACGCGATGAATGGCAGGCCTTTCCGGGCCGCTCGAGTTTCTCGCTCGCCGCCGCGCGGATGGGCTGGCCGCTGGAAAGCGTCCAGTGCTTCGGCCTGCATGCCGCGCCGCTGTCGCGGCTGCGCCCGCGGCTTGCGCCGGGACGGCGGATGCTGGTGCTGCTGCGGGACGGCGCGGCGGTGCGCGCCCTGGCGGACTACCTTGCCGCCGAAGGCTTCGGCGCCTCCGGGATCACCGTTATGGAAGCGCTCGGCGGCCCCCGCGAGCGGCGCACCGAGGCCCGCGCCGAGGCTCTGCCAGCGCGCAGCTTCAGCCACCCCGTCTGTGCCGCCGTCGCGGTGGCCGGAGAGGGCGCGGTGCTGCCCCTCGCCACCGGCCGCCCCGACGGCTGGTTCGAGAGCGACGGCCAGATCACCAAGCAGCCCATCCGCGCGCTGACCCTCTCGGCCCTCGCCCCGCGCCCCTTCGAGCACCTCTGGGACATCGGCGGCGGCTCGGGCTCGATCGGCATCGAGTGGCTGCTCTGCGATCCCACGCTCGACGCCAGCACTGTCGAGCCGCGCCCGGAGCGCGCCGCCCGGATCGCCGCCAATGCCGCCCGGCTCGGCGCCGACCGGCTGCGGGTGGTCGAAGGCTCTGCCCCCACGGCGCTGGCGCACCTCGAACGCCCCGACGCGGTGTTCATCGGCGGCGGCCTGACCCGGGACCTGCTGGACTGGCTGGAAACGCATCTTCCCGGGGGCACAAGGATCGTCGCCAACGCGGTGACGCTGGAGTCCGAGGCGCTGCTGACTGAGGCGCAGGCGCGGCGCGGCGGCGCGCTGCTGCGCCTCGCGCTGTCGTCCGCCCAGCCTCTCGGCCCGAGACGCGGCTGGAAGGCGGCCTATCCCATCGTGCAATGGAGCCACGTCACATGATCGTCGCGGGCTTCGGATTCCGGCAGGGCGCGGGCGCCTCCAGCCTGCGCGACGCCTATGACCGGGCCCGCGCCGGGCGGGAGGCGGGCTGTCTCGCCACGGCCAAGGACAAGGCAGACGCCCCCGCCCTGCGTGCCCTGGCCGGATCTCTCGGCCTGCCGGTCGCTGGCGTCCCGGCCTGCCAGCTCTCCGCGCAGGGCACGGCAACCGACTCCCCCCGCGTGCGCGCCGAACGCGCCACCGGCTCGGTCGCCGAGGCCGCGGCCCTTTGCGCCGCCGGGCCGGGCGCACGTCTGCTTGGCGCGCGCGTGATTTCCTCTGACCGCATGGCCAGCTGCGCGCTGGCAGAAGGACCCGATCCATGACCGTTCACTTCATCGGCGCCGGCCCCGGCGCGCCCGACCTGCTGACCCTGCGCGGCCGCGACATCATCGCGCGCTGCCCGGTCTGCCTCTACGCCGGCTCGCTGGTCCCCGAGGCGATCCTTGGCCATTGCCCCCCCGGCGCGCGGATCGTCAACACCGCGCCGCTGGACCTCGACCAGATCATCGCCGAGATCCGCCTCGCCCATGACGCGGGGCAGGACGTGGCGCGGCTGCATTCGGGGGATCTTTCGGTCTGGTCGGCGATGGGCGAGCAGATGCGCCGACTGAAGGCGCTCGGCATCCCCGTCTCGGTCACCCCCGGCGTGCCTGCCTTCGCCGCCGCCGCAGCCGCGCTCGGCGCCGAGCTGACCCTGCCGGGCCTCGCGCAATCGGTGGTGCTGACCCGCACGCCGGGCCGGGCCTCGTCGATGCCCGAGGGCGAGACGCTGGCCAATTTCGCCGCCACCGGCGCGACGCTGGCCCTCCACCTGTCGATCCAGAACATCGCGCGGGTGGTTGCCGATCTCTCCCCCGCCTATGGCGCGGACTGCCCCGTCGCCGTGGTCTACCGCGCCAGTTGGCCCGACGAGGTGATCCTGCGCGGCACGCTGTCGGACATCGAGGGCAAGCTCGGCGCGGGCATCACCCGCACCGCGCTCATCCTCGTCGGCCCGGCGCTGGCGGGCGAGGGCTTTGACGAGAGCTGCCTTTACGCAGCCGACTACGACCGCCGCTACCGCCCGCAAAGCGCCGAGAGCCCGTGGAGTGGCTGGACCCCCGAGCAGGAGGCGCAGACCGATGGCTGAGGTTCCCGGACTTCTGGTCTCGGCGCCCTCGTCGGGCACCGGCAAGACCACGGTGATGCTGGGGCTGCTGCGGGCGCTGGCGGAGGACGGCTTGGCGGTTCAGCCCTTCAAGTCCGGCCCCGACTACATCGACCCGGCCTTCCACCGCGCCGCCAGCGGGCGGCCAAGCTTCAACCTCGACGGCTGGGCCATGGGACCACACCTCTGGCAGGCGATCGCGGCGCAGGCGGCGGGGGCGGACATCAGCCTCGCCGAGGGCTCGATGGGGCTCTACGACGGGGTCGCCACGCGCGGTCAGCAGGGCTTTGGCAGCAGCGCCGAGACGGCGCGGGCGATGGGCTGGCCGGTGGTGCTGGTGCTCGACGTGGGCGGTCAGGCGCAATCCGCCGCCGCAACGGCGCTGGGGTTCCGGCAGTACATGCCCGATCTGCCCTTCGCCGGGGTGATCCTCAACCGCGTTGCCTCGCCCCGCCACGAGCGGCTCACGCGGCTCGGGATGGAGCGCGCCGGGCTGCCGGTGCTCGGCGTGCTGCCCCGGCGCGGCGACCTGACCCTGCCGGAGCGGCACCTTGGCCTCATTCAGGCCGTGGAGCATCCGGACCTCGAAGCCGCCATCGCCGGTTATGCCGCCTTCCTGCGCGAGCACGTGGACCTTGCCGCGCTCCGCACCGCCGCGGCGGGCGGGCCGTTTCCCGAGGATGCGCCAGCCCTGCCCAGACCCCCGGCGCAGCGCATCGCGCTGGCGCAGGACGCGGCCTTTTCCTTCACCTATCCGCACCTTCTCGAAGGCTGGCGCGCCGCCGGGGCCGAGGTCCTGCCGTTCTCGCCGCTCGCCGATGAGCCGCCCGCCGCCGGGGCCGATCTGGTCTGGCTGCCCGGAGGCTACCCCGAACTGCACGCCGGGCGCCTTGCCGCCGCCGACACCTTCCGCGCCGGGTTGCGCCGCCATGCCGAGACGCGCCCCGTCCACGGCGAGTGCGGCGGCTACATGGCCCTTGGCGCGGGGCTGATCGACAAAGGCGGCAGGCGGCACGAAATGGCGGGCCTGCTGGGCCTCGTCACCAGCTACGAGACCCGCAAGTTTCACTTGGGCTATCGCCGCGCGGTGCTGCGCGCGCCGATGCCGGGCTTCGACGCCGGGGCGGCGCTGCGCGGCCATGAGTTCCATTACTCCACCATTTTGGAGCAACCCGACCCGCCGCTGGCCGAGGTCGCCGATGCCGATGGCGCCCCGGTGGCCGAGACCGGCTCGCGGCGCGGGCAGGTCACGGGAACCTTCTTTCACCTGATTTCGGCGGAGGAGCCGTCTGCCCCCCGCGCACAAGCACAAGAGGAGGCGCGCATCCAGACCAAAGCACGGCGCTGAGCCGACCCCGCATGGTGTCCCGCACGGGACGCAAGGGAACCGGGTGAGAGGCCCGGACTGCCCCCGCAACTGTAAGCGAGGAGCGCCGAGGAAGATCCACTGGCAGGCATGCCGGGAAGGGCCGAGGCGCGACGATCCGCGAGTCAGGAAACCTGCCATGCGACCCCCTTTCCCGCCCTCAGGGGCAATTTCGCTGCCGGTGGGGCAGCCACACGTAAAGGAAATATCATGCATATCGAACCCGGCGTCGTAGACGGCGCCAAACTTGCCTTCGCCGCCGTCACCGCGGCAGGCGCCGCGGGCTATACCGCCAAGCTCGCCGCAGAGGACGCGGCGCGCAGCAATCTCGTTTCGCTCGCCGCGCGCACGCTGATGGCCGCCGTTGGCACCTTCGTTTTCTTCGAGGTGCTGCCGCACTTCCCGGTCGGTGTCTCTGAGGTGCATTTCATCCTCGGCTCGACACTTTTCCTGCTGCTCGGCACCGCGCCCGCCGCGATGGGTCTGGCGCTGGGTCTGCTGGTGCAGGGGCTGTTCTTCGCGCCCAGCGACCTGCCGATGTATTTCGTCAATGTCACCACGCTTCTGGTGCCGCTCTTTGCAACCGCGGCGCTCGCCCGTCGTGTGGTGCCCGCCGACACGGCCTATGTGGACCTGCGCTATGCCGACGTGCTGAAGCTCTCGGGTGTGTTCCAGGCCGGGGTCGTCGCCTGGGTCGCCTTCTGGGTCTTCTACGGCCAGGGCGTCTCGGCCGAGACCTTCGGCGCGGTGCTGACCTTCGGCGGCGCCTACATGCTGGTGCTGCTGATCGAGCCGCTGGCCGATCTCGCCGCGCTTGCCGCCGCGAAATCGCTGCGCGACACCGGGCTCGGCCGGCTCTTCGCGCCAAGGCTCTATACCGCCTGACCAAGCGCCCGGTCCCCAGAGCGGGGCCGGGCACCCACCGCAAGGACAACTCCATGATCCAGGACCTCTGGCTTGTCGGCATCGGCACCGGCAGCCCCGGCCATGTGACCCTCGAGGGGGTGCAGGCGCTGCGCGACGCGGCGGTCATCCTGCTGCCGCTGAAGGGCGAGGCGAAAGACGACCTCCGGGCACTGCGCCAGGTGATCCTCGAGGCCGCGGGCACAAACGCCGAGATCCGCACCTTCACCTACCCCGTGCGCGATCCGGCGCTTCCCTATGTCGAGCGCGTCGCCGCCTGGCACGACGAGATCGCCCGGCGCTGGATCGCGGCGCTGCACGGCGCGCCGGAGGGGCCGGTCGCCCTGCTGGTCTGGGGAGATCCCGCGCTCTACGACAGCACGCTGCGCATCGCCGGGCGCCTGCTGCCGCCCCCGAGGCTGCGGGTGGTCCCCGGCATCACCGCGATCCAGGCGCTGACCGCCGCCCATGCGATCCCGCTCAACAGCGTGAACGGCGCGGTAAAACTCACCACCGGGCGGCGCCTCCGCGCGCAGGGCTGGCCCTCGAGCGAGGAGACCGTGGTGGTGATGCTCGACGGGGAATGCAGCTTCGCGGGGCTCCCTGCCGAGGGGCTGCACATCTGGTGGGGGGCCTACCTCGGCAGCCCGGCGCAGATCCTCCGCTCCGGCCCGCTGGCCGAGGTCGCGCAGGAGATCATCGCCCTGCGGCAGACGGCGCGGGCGAAGCATGGCTGGATCATGGACACCTACCTGCTTCGCCGTGCCTCCGCGGACGGCGCAGACTGACGCCTGCGTGTCCGACGACCGGATCCCGGCCCTTCGTCCCCGGAAGCCCCAAACGAAAAGCCTTGGTGCCGGAAAGCACCAAGGCGAAAGGTTCTCAAATGAGCTGCGGCGCCACCACTCACGGATACTCGTCAAAAAGGCACTCTTGACCTAACGCCACGTCGGGTGCGTAGCACGGAGCTCACCTGACTCCAAGAGATTATCAAATTGATAAAGTTAACTGGGCGGCGACCTGTGACATTTCTTGACCCCATGGCCGCGCTGCGCAAAGACTTGCTGCCATGAACAAACTCAGCTCCATCCTTCAGCTCCGCGAGATGCTGCGCCAGCTCGAGCGCGATGTCGGTCTCGAAGATCTCAGCCGCCTGGAACGCGACGTGCTCCTTGCCGCGCATGGACTTTGCGAGCGGCCCGGCGACGTGATCAGCTCCGAGCAGATCCGCGACCATGCGCTGGTCCGCTGCACCGCGCAGGCGACCTTCTACCGGGCCATCCGCACCCTTCTCGACCGCGGGCTTCTGGAACGGGCGGCGGACACCAAGGCGCGGGCCTACGTCGTGCGGAGCGACCTTGTCGGCGCGCCGCTGCCGCTGAGCTGAGCCCCTGCCCCGCGCGCGCCCGACATGACGGTCCTACAGAACTTCTCCGTGGTGATCCTGGCCTATGTCCTCGCACACGGCCTGACCGCGCTTCTGATCACCCCGGTGCAGTCGCGGCTCATGCCGGAGCTCACCATCTTTGCCAGCCTGGCCTACCTGCCGCATGGCGTGCGGGTGCTCTCGACCTGGCTGCTCGGCAAGCGGGCCTTCTTGCCGCTGTTTCTGGGCGCCTTCCTGTCGGAGGCCCTCTTCACGCGGGCGGAGATCAGCACCCCGACCCAGCCGCTGATCCTGCTGTCCATCGCCGTGGGCGCGGCCTCGGCGCCCCTCGCCTTCGAGGCAATGGCGCTGGCCGGGCGGCGCGTCTACGCCGTGCAGCGGGCGCGAATTCACTGGAAGTGGCTGCTGCTGGCAGGGGCGCTGGCCTCGGTGATCAACTCGGCGGGCCAGTCGCTGGTGTTCTCGGGGCATATCCTGCCCGACGACTCGGTGGCGGTCGTGGCGATCTACGCGGTGGGCGACTTGATCGGGCTGATCGCCACCACGCTGGCGCTGATGCTGATCTTCCGCTGGATCCGCCTGTTCCTGAACCGCGCGCGTTAGACCCGCAGCGCAGGAAGGCCCACCCCGGTCGACTGGAAGCCGCCGTCCGAGGCAATGGTCTGCCCGGTCACGTAGCTGGCCTTGTCCGAGCAGAGGAAGACGATCACCGAGGCGATCTCATCCTCCGAGCCATAGCGATTGAGCGGGATGGCGTCGTGATAGGCCGCGATGATCTCGGGCGAATGCACCGCCATGGCCAGCTTGGTGCGCACCGGACCCGGCGCCACGCAGTTGGCGCGGATGCCATATTCACCCAGTTCCGCCGCCTGCTGCTGGGTGAGCTGGATCACCCCGGCCTTCGAGGTGCCATAGGCCACCCGCAGCGTCGAGGCACGCAGGCCCGAGATCGACGCGATGTTGACGATGGCGCCCTGCACCTGCTTGAGGTGCGGGATCGCCGCCTGCGAGCAGAGGAACACGCCGTCGAGATTGGTCGCCATGACGGTACGCCAGCGCTCGAAGGTGGTCTCTTCGATGGGGCCGAAATCCGCGACCCCGGCGTTGTTCACCAGCGCGTCGATGCGACCGAAAGCTTCGGCCACCTCGGCGATCATCGCCGCCACCTGGTCCGGCTGCGAGACGTCGCAGACCACCGGCAGCACGTTCTCGAGCTGCCCGGCCTCCGCCATCAGCACCTCCGCGTCCCGGTCGATCATCGCCACGCGGCGACCCTCGGAAAGGAACTGCTTGGTAGTCGCAAGCCCGATGCCGCGCGCGGCGCCGGTGACGATGGCTGTCTTCTGGGTCATGGAGGACTCCTCAGTTGGCGGGGCCGAGCAGGCCGAGGGAAAGTTGCGGGAAGGCGCCGATCACCGCCAGCCCGATCAGGCACACCAGCAGGAAGGGCATGGCGCCGCGGGCGACGCGCTCGATCGGCAGGCGGGTGACATTGGCGGCGACATAGAGGTTGATGCCGACCGGCGGCGTGATCAGCCCGATGGCGAGGTTCACCATCACCAGCACGCCGAACCAGACCGGATCCCAGCCCAGCTCGCGCACCACCGGCATGAAGATCGGCAGGCAGATGAACATCACCGTCACCGCATCCATGAACATGCCGGCGATCAGCAGGATCAGCATGATGACCAGCAGGATCACGCCCTCGTTGCCGGAAAGGCCGAGCAGGGCGCCCGAGTAGCTGCCGACCAGATCCTCGACCGTCACCACCCAACCGAAGAGGCTGGCATAGGCGACCACGAGCATCACCGTGGCCGAGGAGGCGGCGGCGTTGGACAGCGAATTGTAGAGCCCGTCGAGGGTGAGCGTGCGGTAGATCAGCCCGCCCACCAGCAGCGCGTAGACCGTGGCGACCAGCGCGGCCTCGGTGGGGGTGAAGACGCCCGAGTAGATGCCTCCGAGGATGACGACGGGGGTCATCAGCCCCCAGAAGCTGTCCTTGAACGACAGCCACAGGCGCTGGCCATAGGGCTTGTCCGCATGCGGCATGGGGCTCAGCTTTTCCAGCGCGGCGGCGCGACCGGATTGCGGCTTGGCGAAGGGCAGCGTGAGCAGCATCATCACGCCCATGAACAGCCCGGGCAGGATGGCGGCGAGGAAGAGGTGCGAGATCGAGGTCTCGGCGATCACCCCGTAGATAACCAGCCCGATCGACGGCGGGATGACGATCGACAGCGCAGCCCCGGTGCAGACCAGACCCGCGGCATAGGCCTTGGGATAACCGTCTTCTTCCATGCCCTTGATGATCATCGGCCCGATCGCGGCGACCGAGGCCGGGCCGGAGCCGCTCACCGCGCCCCAGAAGAGGCACACGGTTGTGCCGACGACACCCATGCCACCCGGGGTTGCGCCGATGAGCACCCGGAAGAAGCGGATCATCCGCTCGGCGATGCCAAGCGAGCCCATCAGCGTACCGGCAAGGATGAAGAACGGAATGGCCAGCAGCGAGAACTTGGTGATGCCGGTGGCAATGAGGTCGCCCGCAAGCTCGAGCCCGAAGCCGATCTGCCACATGGCGTAGATCGCCGACAGGCCCAGCGAGAAGGCCACCGGCACGCGCAGCGCCAGCAGGAGGAAGAACAGGATCACCATCTCGGTGCCCGCGGGCAGGCCGGGGAAGAGATCAAACATCGGGAATCACCTCGTCGTCCTCGCCGGTGCGCCAGACCACCCAGGCGTGCTGCAGGTAGCGGATCAGCACCAGCGCGAAGCCGAAGGGCACCGCGGCCTGATAGTACCACGCCGGGATCTGCAGCCCGTAGGAGCGCATGCCATTGTCCATGAGGTTGGCCACCGCCTGCCACGAGAACCACGCCGAGAGCACCAGCAGCAGCCCCGAGGCCAGCACCGAGAACGCGAACACGACCCGCCGCGCCGGGCGCGGCAGCATGTCGTGCACCAGACCCACCGCCAGATGCTCGCCGCGTCGCGCGGCGATGGCCGCGCCGAAGATGGTCAGCAGCAGGAAGCCGTTGGTCAGCAGCTCTTCGGTGGCGGCCAGCGAGTAATGCGTGCCGTAGCGCACCACCACATTGGCAAAGCCGAGAAAGGTCATAGCCAGGAAGAGCACCGCGCAGATGATCTTCTCGGCCTCGCGCAGGATGAAGGCCATTGCCCCTCCCTTGTCAGCAGGCGTGGGTCAGGACGAAAGGCGTGTCCCCGCGGGGACACGCCGTTTTCGGAGGGTTACTTCGCGCCGTCGATGGCGGTCTGGAAGCTCTGCACCAACTCGGGGCCGACCTTGGCCGCCCATTCGTCGAAGGCGGGCTGGGTGGCTTCCTTGAAGGCCGCGAGTTCCTCGGCGGAGGGTTCATAAACCTCCATGCCCTTCTCGCGCAGGAAGTCGATGCCCGAGGCGGTGGCCTCGCGGCTGATCTCGCGCTGGTAGCTCATCGCCTCTTCGGCGGCGGTCTTCAGCTTGGCCTGGGTGTCTGCGTCGTAGCTGTCCCACTTCTTCTGGCTGATGCCGATGAAGATCGGATCATAGGAATAGTGCCACGTCGTCAGGTACTTCTGCACTTCGTAGACCTGCTGCGGAATGATCACCGCGCCGATCGGGTTTTCCTGCCCGTCGACCACGCCCTGCTGCAGCGCGGTCAGGGTCTCGCCCCACTGCATCTGCTGCGGGTTGGCGCCGAGCGCATTCATTACATCGATGTACATCGGGCCGGCGACCCGCATGTTGAGGCCCTTCATGTCCTCGGGGGACTTCACCGGACGGGTGTTGTTGGTCACCTCGCGGAAGCCGTTCTCGCCCCAGGCCAGCACGACGATGCCCTTGCCCTTGAGGATCTCTGCCAGCTTGGCACCGGGCTCGCCCTGCGTGGTCGCATCGACCTGGTCGTAATCGGCATAGAGGTAAGGCAGCGAGAAGGCCGCCATCTCGGGCACCAGCGGGGTCACGTTGATCGCAGAGGTCACCACGAGATCGAGCGCCCCGCGGCCGACCATCTCGGCCTGGCGCATCTGGTCGCCACCGGCGAGCTGGGCGTTCGGGAAGACGCGCACGGTGATGTCGCCATCGGTGGCTTCCGAGAGCAGCTCGGCGAACTTGTCGGCGCCCTTCTGCCAGGTGGTGGTGTCGCCGGTGTTGTGCGACAGGCGCAGGGTCTCGGCGGCAGCGGCGCCGACCATCAGTGCGCCGGCGAGCACGGTTGCGAGGGCGGTGGTGCCCAGTTTCGCGAAAGTCATTCTGTCCTCCCAGGAGTCTTGGGCCGCCCTCGGCCCCGCCCTGCGCGACCTCCCTGCCCCGCACGACGATCCACATCATGGAACAGTTTCATTGCCACGGACAAGAACAACTTGCAATATTCCGAAAGGATCAAAATATTACGGGGCAACTTTTCTAAGTCCCGCGGGAGGAGATGGACCTAGATGGTCCATATTATGGAACACACAAGGGACGGCAGCACCCCCGGCAGTCTCGCCGGCAGCCAGAGCGTCGACCGCGCGCTGGCGCTTCTGGGCATGGTCGGACGCCGCCCGCGCGAGGGCGCGAGCCTGGGTGAGCTGGTCGCCGAGTCGGGGCTCAACAAACCCACCGTGCGGCGGCTGATGCTGGCGCTGATCCGCAACGGCATGGTCGAGCAGAACGAGGCGACGCGGCGCTATTTCCTGGGCGAGGAATCCTACATTCTCGGGACTTTCGCGGCACATCGGCACGGGCTGCTGGAACTCTCCTTCGAGCCCCTGTCGCGACTGGCGCAGCAGACCGGGGACGCCGCCTTCCTGTCGGTCCGGCGCGGCTTTTCGGCGCTCTGCCTGCACCGCGAGGAGGGCACCTATCCGATCCGGACCTATGCGCTGATGACCGGGCGGCTGCACCCGCTGGGGGTCGGCGCGGGGTCGCTGGCGATGCTCTCGGCCCTGCCCGACGCCGAGGTCGAGGCCGCCCTCGCCGCCAATGCCGCGCGGCTCGAAGCCGACTACCCCGGCCTGCCGCCCGCGCAGATTCTTGCCCGCGTCGCCGAGACCCGGGCGCAGGGCTACGCGCTGAACCCGGGCCTGGTGTTTCCCGACTCGTGGGGACTGGGCGTGGCGCTGCGTCGCCCCGACGGTGCACTGGCCGGCGCGCTGTCGCTGGCCGCCATCGAAAGCCGCATGCAGCAGCCGCGCCGGGAGGAGCTCGTGGCGCAGCTGCAGGCCGCGGCACAGGAAATCGAACAGACACTCGCGCAGCTCTACGCCGCGCGCACCCGCATTTGAGGAGGACATGATGCAAGACCCACAGATCGTCGGCTGGGGCCACACGCCCTTTGGCAAGTCCGAGCACCCGGACACCGAAAGCCTGATGGCCGCCGCCGTGAGCGAGGCGCTGGAGCACGCCGGGATCACCCCCGAGGATGTCGACGGGCTCTTCGTCGGGGTGTTCAACAACGGGTTCTCGCAGCAGGATTTCCAGGGCGCGCTGGTCGCCATGGGCGATGAACGCTTTGCCCATACCCCCGCCACGCGCTACGAGAACGCCTGCGCCACCGGCTCGGCCGCCCTGCACGGCGCGATGGATTTCATCGCCGCCGGACGCGGCCGCATCGCGCTGGTGGTGGGCGCCGAGAAGATGACCGCGACCCCGACGGCCGAGGTCGGTGACGTCCTCCTTGGCGCCAGCTACTGCAAGGAAGAGGCGGACATCAGCGGCGGGTTCGCCGGGCTCTTCGGGCAGATCGCCGGCAGCTACTTCCAGCGCTACGGCGACAAGAGCGAAGAGCTGGCGATGATCGCGGCCAAGAACCATGCCAACGGCATGGCCAACCCGCTGGCGCACATGCGCAAGGATTTCGGCACCGCCTTTTGCAACACCGTCTCCGAGAAGAACCCGATCGTCGCGGGGCCCCTGCGCCGCACCGATTGCTCGCTGGTCTCGGACGGGGCGGCGGTGCTGGTGCTGGCCGATGCCGAAACCGCGGCCGGGATGAAGCGCGCCATCGCCTTCCGCGCGCGCAGCCACGTCAACGAGATCATGGCGCTGTCGCGCCGCGACGTGCTGGAATTCGCCGGGGCCCGCCGGGCGTGGCAGCAGGCCTTCGAGACCTCGGGGCTGTGCCTCGACGATCTGTCGCTGGTCGAGACCCACGACTGTTTCACCATCGCCGAGATGCTGGAATACGAGGCCATGGGCCTTGCTGAGCGCGGCCAGGGCGGGCGGGTGATCCGCGAGGGGATCACCGCCAAGGACGGCAGGCTGCCGGTCAACGCCTCGGGCGGGCTGAAGTCCAAGGGCCACCCGATCGGCGCCACCGGCGTGTCGCTGCACGTCATGGCGGCGATGCAGCTGGCCGGCGAGGCGGGCGAGATGCAGATCCCCGGCGCCGAGATCGCGGGCGTGTTCAACATGGGCGGCGCAGCGGTGACCAACTACGTGTCGATCCTGGAGCGGGTGAAATGACCATCGACCTCTCCGGTGGCCTGCCCCCCGTGTCCACGCGGGTGATGAACCTTGCCAACTTCCTCGCCGAGAGCGCCCGCCGCCACCCAGATGAGATCGGCTTCGTCTGGGGCGAGCGGACCTGGACCTGGGCCGAGATGGAGGCGCGCTCCGCGGCCTTTGCCGCCGCGCTGCAGGGCCGGTTCGGTCTGCAGAAGGGCGACCGGCTGCTGGTGCAATCGGCCAACAACAACCAGATGTTCGAGGCGATGTTCGCCTGCTGGCGCATCGGCGCGGTCTGGGTGCCCGCCAACTTCCGCCAGTCGCCAGAGGACATTGCCTTTCTGGCTCAAAGCTCGCAGGCCAAGGGCATGCTCTGCGAGGCCGCCTTCCCCGAGCATGCCGCGGCCTGTGGCGACCTCGGCTTCGTGATCGGCATCGGCGAGGGTCTGGGGGAGAGCTACGAGGCGCTGGTCGCCGCCCACCTCGGCCAGCGCCCGCCGCAGGTGGCGGTCCAGCGCGACGATCCCTGTTGGTTCTTCTTCACCTCCGGCACCACCGGGCGGCCCAAGGCGGCGGTGCTGACCCATGGGCAGATGGCCTTTGTCGTCACCAACCACCTGTGTGACCTGATGCCCGGCACCGGGCCGGAGGACGCCTCGATCGTCGTCGCGCCGCTGTCGCATGGCGCGGGCATCCACCAGCTGGCGCAGGTGGCGCATGGGGTGAAAACGATCCTGCCCGCCGGGGCCAAGTTCGACCCTGACGAAATCTGGGGTCTGGTGGCCAAGTGGAAGGTCACGAACCTCTTTACCGTGCCCACCATCGTCAAGCTGCTGGTCGAGCACCCCTCGGTCGCCGAGCACGACCATGCGAGCCTGCGCTACATGATCTACGCCGGCGCGCCCATGTACCGCGCCGACCAGATCCGCGCGCTGCAGGTGCTGGGGCCGAAGCTGGTGCAGTACTTCGGTCTTGGCGAGGTCACCGGCAATATCACCGTGCTGCCCCCCGCGCATCACTCGGCGGAGGATGGCGCGATGCGCATCGGCTCCTGCGGCTTTGCCCGGACCGGCATGCAGGTGCAAATCCAGGACGCCGAGGGGAATGAGGTCGCTCCGGGCGAGACCGGCGAGATCGCGGTGATCGGCCCCGCCGTCTTTGCCGGCTATTTCGACAACCCCGAGGCCAATGCCAAGAGCTTCCGGGGTGGCTGGTTCCTCACCGGCGATCTGGGGCACATGGACGCCGAGGGGTTCGTCTACCTGACAGGGCGCGCCTCGGACATGTACATCTCGGGCGGCTCGAACATCTACCCGCGCGAGATCGAGGAGAAGATCCTGCTCCATCCCGAGATCTCGGAGGTTGCCGTGCTCGGGATGCCCGACCCGGTCTGGGGCGAGATCGGCGTCGCGGTGTGCGTGGCGCGCAGCGCGGGGCTGGCTCCCGAGGCGCTGCTGGACTGGCTGACCCCGAAGATCGCTCGCTACAAGCTGCCCCGCCACGTGGTCTTCTGGGAGGAGATGCCGAAAAGCGCCTATGGCAAGATCACCAAGAAGATGATCCGCGAGGCGCTGATCGCGCGCGGTGACCTGCCGACGGCGGGGGCGGGCGCCCCGGAGCGGAACCCGGAGAGGAGCCCGGCGCCATGACCCTCCGGCAGCAGCTCGCGCACCCGGGCCCACGGGCGTCCGAGCGCTTCACCGCCCTGCCCTGCCGTGCCCAGAAGCTGGAGCTGCGTCTCGCCGCGGGGCTCACCGTCGAGCAGGCGGTGGTGCAGGCGCTTGCCGAGGCGGGTTTCTCGGCCGGCTACCTGCGGCTGACCGAGGCCGCCTTCGCGCGGCTCGCCTACGTCATCCCTGCCCCCGCCCCCGGCGACGGGCGCGCCGCCTGGTACAGCAAGATCCATGTGCTCGACGGCGCCCAGCTCAGCGAGGCCGGTCTGCACCTGGGGGTGAAGGACGGCGCGCCTTTCCTGCATTGCCACGGGCTCTGGTCCGGCCAGGACGGGCAGCCGCGGATGGGCCACCTCCTGGCGCAGCAGTCGACACTTGCCGAAGACGTGCTGGTGCACGGCTGGGGCCTCACCGGTGCCACGCTGAGCGTCGCGGCGGACCCGGAGACCGGCTTCGATCTCTTTTCCCCCACGGCGGTGGGCGCGCCCGGAGAGGGGCGCCCCGCCCTGCTCTGCACCCTGCGCCCGAACGAGGATCCCCACGCGCTGCTGCCGCAGGCCGGCGCTCCGCTTGGCCGGGCCCGGGTCGAGGGCATCGGCAGCCTCGTACACAGCCGCTTCGAACACGATGAGCTCGAGAGCTACGCCACCGAGGTGCTGCTGCGCGCCGGGCGGCTGACCGGCGACAGCGTGATCCTCAACGTCGCCTCGGTCGGCTTTGACGGCAGGCCGGTGTCCGGCGTCCTGCGCCCGCATGACAACCGGATCTGCATCACCGCGGAACTCCTGCTGATCGGGGAATAGCCGGGCTGCGGGCGGGGGCCCGCGCCGGGCCCCGCGCGACTTTCCAAATACGCCTGCCCCAACGCAAACGCCCGCGCCGCCGGTCGGGCAGCGCGGGCGCGTCTCGGCTGCGGCGCGGCTTACGTCAGATCGCCGGGCAGCAGCGCGTCGGGCAGGTTCTGGTAGCTCACCGGGCGCAGGAAGCGGCGGATCGAGAGCGTGCCCACCGAGGTGGCGCCGAAGTTGGTCGCGGCCGGGTAAGGCCCGCCGTGCACCATCGCGTCACAGACCTCGACGCCGGTGGGGAAGCCGTTGACCAGCACCCGGCCGGCCTTGCGCTCGAGCACCGGCATCAGCCGCTGCGCCAGCGCCGTGTCGCCCTCGTCCATGTGGATCGTTGCGGTCAGCTGGCCCTCGAACCCCTTGGCGAGCTCTTCCATCTCGCCCGGCCCCGAGACCCGCACCACGAGGCCGAGCGGGCCGAAGACCTCCTCGCCAAGCGCATGATCCTGCAGGTAATTCTCGGCATCGGTCTCGAAGAGGTTGGGCAGCGCGCTGCGCCCCTCGCTGTCGCTGGTCAGCACCGGTTTCACCGCATTGCGACCGTCAAAGCGGGATTTACCATCCTTATACGCCTGCGCGATACCCTCGGTGAGCATGCATTGGGCGGCCGCGCCCTTCAGCGCCTCGGCGGCAGCGGCGACAAAGGCGTCGCCCTCGGGGCCCGTCTCCACCACGGCGATGCCGGGGTTGGTGCAGAACTGGCCGGCGCCCATCGTCAGGGAGCCCGCCCAGCCGGTGCCGAGCTCGGCACCGCGCGCTTTCACGGCCTCGGGAAGGAGGAACATCGGGTTGACCGAGCCCAGCTCGCCGAAGAAGGGGATCGGCACCTCGCGCTGTGCGCAGAGGTCAAACAGGGCACGGCCGCCGCCAAGCGAGCCGGTGAAGCCCACGGCGTTGATCAGCGGGTGCTGCACCAGCGCCTGGCCGACGTCGCGCTTGCCGCCCTGAACCAGCGAGAAGACGCCCTTGGGCATGCCGGTCTTCTCGATTGCGGCGAGGATTGCCTCGGCGACGATCTCGCCGGTGCCGGGGTGCGCGCCGTGGCCCTTGACCACCACCGGGCAGCCGGCGGCCAGCGCCGCGGCGGTGTCACCGCCGGCGGTGGAGAAGGCGAGCGGGAAGTTCGAGGCGCCAAAGACCGCGACCGGCCCGATCGGGCGCATCACCATCTTGATGTCGGGGCGCGGCAGCGGCTGGCGGTCGGGCAGCGCCTCGTCGTGGCGGCGGTCGAGGTAGTCCCCCTTGAGGATGTGGCTGGCGAAGAGCCGCAGCTGGCCGGTGGTGCGGCCACGCTCGCCCTGCAGGCGCGCCTCGGGCAGGCCGGTTTCCTGCGTGCCGATCTCGGTGATCGCCTCGGCGCGGGCCTCGATCTCGTCGGCGATGGCGTTCAGGAACTCGGCGCGCGCCTCGCGGGTGGTGTAGCCATAGGTCCAGAAGGCCTCTTCGGCGGCCTTGCAGGCCTGATCGACCAGCGCAGGCGTGCCGACCGAGAAGTCGTGGCTCGGGCCATGCGCCGGCTCGGAGGGGAAGCTGGTCTCGCCAGCCACCCAGGTGCCTGCGATCAGGTGCTTGCCGTGCGGGGTGAAACTCATGAGATGTCCCTTCTGACAGGGGACCGCTTGGTCGGTCGCGGCCAGCGCGCCGGGCGGCGCGATTGGCAGATGGCAGTCGGCCAAGGCCGGTCTTGCCGCGATCCTGAGGGGATTTCAGGGAGCTGGAAACTTCTTCGCCCTCGTAACAAATATTTTCTTCACAGGCCAGTATTTTTCATTTAGGAAAAATCTTGCACGAAAAAATAAGTCCGGCAGCCCTCGCCGGCGTCCACAACAGCGAGAGACATCCGAATGAAGACCTTCACGCTCACCGCCGCCCTTCTGACCGCGACCGCGCTCGCGGGCACCGCCCAGGCCGACAAGCTCGACGACATCATCTCCTCGGGCACGCTGCGCTGCGCCGTGGTGCTCGACTTCCCGCCGATGGGAATGCGCGATGACAGCAACACCCCGATCGGTTTCGACGTCGACTATTGCAACGACCTCGCGGCCGCGCTCGGCGTCGAGGCGGAAATCGTCGAGACCCCCTTCCCCGAACGCATCCCGGCGCTGATGTCGGGCCGCGTCGACGTGGGCGTCGCCTCAACTTCGGACACGCTTGAGCGCGCCAAGACCGTCGGCTTCAGCGTGCCCTACTTCGCCTTCGAAATGGCCGTGACCTCGAACGACGAAACCGGCATCGCCTCTTTCGAGGACATGAAGGGCCACACCGTCGGCGCGGTTGCCGGCACCTACGAGGCGATCGCGCTGCAGGCGCAGGTCGACGCCTGGGGCGAGGGCAGCTTCCGCCCCTACCAGACCCAGGCCGACGTCTTCCTTGCGCTGAGCCAGGGCCAGCTCGACGCCACCGTCTCGACCTCGACCGTGGCGCAGGCGAACGTGCAGTCCGGCAACTTCGACGGCATCTCGGTGGTCGGCAAGGCCCCCTTCGACACCGATTACGTTGCCCTTTTCGCCAAGCGCGACGAGTACGGCCTGCTGAACTACCTCGATCTCTTCGTGAACCAGCAGGTGCGCACCGGCCGCTACGCCGAGCTCTACGAAAAGTGGGTCGGCGGCGAGCTGCCCGACCTGACCGTGGGCGGCGTCTACCGCTGATCCCTGACCGGACCGACCGGCGGCGCGGACCCCACCGCGCCGCTTTTCCTCTCGCTCTATCAGGCGCCTAACACATGTTCGATTACACCTTCCAATGGAAGCAGGCGCTCGCCAAGCTTCCGCAGATGCTGGACGGTGCGGTCGTCACGATGGAGGTCGCAGTCCTGTCGATGGTGATCGGCATCCTGCTTGCCGTCGTCCTGACGCTGCTGCGACTCTCGGGCTCGCGCCCGCTCGCCGCCATCGCCACCGCCTGGGTCGAGATCGCGCGCAACACGCCCGCGCTCTTCCAGATCTACATGGCCCATTTCGGCGTGGCGAGCTTCGGCATCCACTTCTCGCCCTTCGTGTCGCTGCTCATCGGCATCACCTTCAACAATGCCGGCTATCTCGCCGAGAACTTCCGCGGCGCGCTGAAGGCGATCCCCGACACCCAGGCCCGGGCCGGCCGCTCGCTGGGCATGTCGCAACTGCAGGCCTTCCGCTTCATCATCCTGCCGCAGATGCTGCGCATCTCCTTCCTGCCGATGACCAACCAGATGGTCTGGGCGATCCTGATGACCTCGCTCGGGGTCACCGTCGGGATGAACACCGACCTCTACGGGGTGACGCAGGACCTCAACGCGCTGACCTTCCGCACCTTCGAGCTTTTCGCCATCGCCGCGGTGATCTTCTACGCGATCACCAAGATCATCACCCTCGGCGCGCGGCTGCTCGCTGTCCGCCTGTTCCGCTACTGAGGGAGGAGACCGCATGTTCGACACCGCCCTCACCGCAAACGACCTGATCTTCCTCGCCAAGGGCGCGGGGATGACGATCCTGGTCACCCTCATCTCGGTCGCCATCGGCACCGTGCTCGGCGTTCTCTTCGGGGTGATCCGGGTGCAGCTCGGCGCCGCGCTCGCCGCGCCGCTGACCTTCCTGCTCGACATCTTCCGCTCGATCCCGCTGCTGATCCAGCTGGTGCTGGCCAATGCCTTCATGGGCATGGTGCTGAAGCTGCAGATGTCGGGGCTCACCGTTGCCTGCATGGTGCTCTCGCTCTACACCGCCGCCTATTGCGCCGAGATCGTGCGCGGCGGCATCGACGCGGTGCCCGCCACCACCCGGCGCGCGGCGCGCTCGCTCGGCATGAGCTGGGGGCAGGACATGCGCTACATCGTCATGCCGCTGGCCACCCGCGTCGCCCTGCCGTCGTGGATCGGCCTTGCGCTTGGGGTCATGAAGGACTCGGCGCTGGTCTACGTGGTGCAGGTCACCGAGCTTCTGAAGTCGACGCAGATCCTCATCACCCGCTTGCAGGAGCCGATGTTCCTGCTGCTGCTCTGCGGCGCCTTCTACTTCATCATCAGCCTTCCGCTGGCCCGGTTCGGCGGCTATCTCGAGAAAAGGTGGTCCAATGATTGAGATCCAGAATGTCCGTAAGTCCTTTGGCCAGATGGAGGTTCTCAAGGGCATCGATCTGACCGTCGCCAAGGGCGAGGTGCTGACCGTGATCGGCGGCTCTGGCTCGGGCAAGTCCACCCTGCTGACCTGCATCAACGGGCTCGAACCGATCGACAGCGGCCGCATCCTGGTCGACGGCACCGAGGTGCACGCCAAGTCGACCAACCTCAACACGCTGCGCCAGAAGATCGGCATCGTGTTCCAGCAGTGGAACGCCTTCCCGCATCTCACCGTGCTGGAGAACGTCACCTTGGCGCCGCGCAAGGTGCTCGGCATGTCGAAAGGAGAGGCCGAGGCGATCGCCGAGAAACAGCTCAAGCACGTGGGGCTCGGCGACAAGCTGAAGACCTTCCCGACCCGGCTTTCGGGCGGGCAGCAGCAGCGCATGGCGATCGCCCGCGCGCTGGCCATGTCGCCCGACTACATGCTCTTCGACGAGGTGACCTCGGCGCTCGATCCGCAGCTGGTGGGCGAGGTGCTGGAGACACTGAAGATGCTGGCCGAAGAAGGCATGACGATGATCTGCGTCACGCACGAGATGGCCTTTGCCCGCGACGTCTCGAACCGGGTGGCCTATTTCCACAAGGGCGTGATGGCCGAGATCGGCGCGCCCGAGCAGATCTTCGGCGCGCCGCAGGAAGAGGTCACGCGGCAGTTCCTCGCCAGCGTGCGCTGAGACAACCGGCGCCCGGCGCGTTTGGTCGCGCGCCGGTGCCCCCAAAAATGAAAAGGCGCGGGGTCAATCCCGCGCCTTTCGTCTCTCCGGAACGGAGGTCTCAACCCTCCAGCGCGGCGAGCCCCTCGGCCTCGAACTTGTCGAGCTGCGCCATTTCCGCGGCGGTCAGCGCAATGCCCTCGGCGAGCGCCTTCGACCGGGCGCTGAAGCGGCGCTCCGACGGCAGCCGCGCGCCCTGCCCGCTGATCGCGGTCAGCAGCCTCTCGCCCTCGGCGATGGGATCGCGGCCCGAGCGCTTGGCAAAGGTCTGCGGATCGAGCGCCAGCACAAGCGCGCCGTGGCGCGGCAGCAGCCCGCCGCCGCCCATGAAATCGAGCGCTTCCTTGCTCATGAACTCGCCCAGCATCGCCCCCGCCAGCAGTTCGACCATGGTCGAGATCGCCGACCCCTTGTGCGCGCCGAAGGTCAGCATCGCGCCATGAAGCGCCGCGTCGGGGTCGGTGGTCGGATTGCCCTCCTTGTCGACGGCCCACCCCTCGGGGATCGGCGTGCCGGCGCGGCGGTGCAGCTCGATCTCGCCGCGCGCGGCAACGCTGGTGGCGAAGTCGAAGACATAGGGATGCGGACCCGGTCGCGGCCAGCCAAAGGCGATGGGGTTGGTGCCGAGCAGCGGCTCCTTGCCGCCCGCCGGCGCGACGAAGGAATAGCTCGGGCACATCGACAACGAGGCGAGCCCCGCCTCGGCCAGCGCCTCCACATCGTGCCAGAGCGCCGAGAAATGTAGGCAGTCGCGGATCACCAGCGCCGCCAGCCCGGTCTCGCGGGCGCGCGCGACCAGCGTGTCCTTGGCGGCATAGAAGGCGGGGTTGGAAAAACCGCCGCCCGCGTCCACCTCGATCACGGCCTTGCCGCTGTCGTGCACCTGCGGCACGGCATCGGGCGAGACCTTGCCCGCGGCAAGCACGCGCAGACAGCCCTCGATCCGGTAGATGCCGTGGGATTTGCAATGGTCGCGCTCACCGGCGACGATCACATGGGCCACGGCTTGGGCGTTGTCGCGGCTCAGCCCGCTCTTTTCGAAAATCGCCTGGACACGGGCCATCAGCCCGTCGACGGAAATAATCTTCTGCTCGGCCATCGTTTGGCGCTCTCCTTCGGGTAACTCAGGCGGACGGGCGCCCCGGCACGGGCCGGGTCACTTGTCCACGTCGATATAGGTGCAGGCCCAGAAGACCTTGGTCTCGGTGTCGTCCACGGCGCGCAGGCCGTGCTTGATGGTGCTGTCGAAATAGGCGCAGTCGCCCGTCTCGAGGATCACCGTCTCGTAGTGCTCGACGGTCAGCTCGACCCGGCCCGAGAGCACGTAGAGCGTTTCCTCGCCGTCGTGCGATTCCAGCTCCTCGCGCTTCAGCGGCGGACGCTGCTCGACCTTTGTGACCAGCGGGATGATCTTTTTCTCGGCGAGCGCGTTGCAGAGCACCTCGTATTCGAAGTTCTTCGAGCGGACCTTGCGGCCCTGCCCGGCGCGGGTGACGGTGAGCCGCGTGGTCTGATGCGCATCGTGGTCGGCCGAGAACAGCCGCTCCATGCCGATGTCATAGGCCCGCGCGATGCGGACGAGATTCTCGTAGCTGGGCGAGACCCGGCCGTTCTCGATCTTGTGGATCGTCGAGAGCGCCAGCCCGGTGCGCTGCGCCGCCACCTCTAGCGTGAAGCCGCAGGCCTGCCGCACGGATTTCATGCGGGCGCCGAGATCGCTGCGCAGCTGCTGCCGCTCCGCCTCCCAATCTTCCCCCGACAGGGGTTCGCCGTCTTTTTCCGTATCGGTCATAATTTTTCTTTTCTTACCATCTGTGATCGTTTATGCCAATATTTGTGTTGAACGCAACAGTAGCAATCGAGAGCGGCGAAAAGGAACGGCTTTGTGCCTACTTTTGCCAAGATTTTCGGTGCTGCAGCCCGAAATCCGACCAACAGAAGGGAGCCGACATGCCAAGATCGATCGTGGCCGCGACTGTGCAGGGGCCAATCCTTCTGTGTGACGAGGGGCTGAGCGTCTGGGGCGGGGTCGATCCCGCGACAGGACGGATCATCGACGCCCTGCATCCCCAGCACGGACAGAGTCTTGCCGGCCGCGTGGTGATGATGCCGACCAGCCGCGGCTCCTGCACCGGCAGCGGCGTGCTGCTGGGGCTCGCCTTCGCCGGGGCGGCGCCCAAGGCGCTGATCTTCCGCGAGGCGGAGGATATTCTCACCCTCGGCGCGCTGGTCGCGGCACGGCTTTTCGGCCACGAGATCGCCGTGCTGCGGCTTTCGGCGTCGGACTATGATCAGCTTGCCGGTGAAAGTGACGCCGAGATCACCCCGAGCCGCCTGCGCGCCGGGGCGCTCGACTGGGAGCTCTCGCCCGAGACCGCCAAGGTGGACCTGAGCGACGACGACCGCGCCTTTCTCGACGGTGCCCATGGCGAGGCGGCGCAATTGGCGATGGAGATCATCACCACCATGGCCGCGGCGCAGGGCGCGACCGAGCTTGTCGATGTGAGCCGCGTGCATATCGACGGCTGCATCTACGCCAGCCCCGCTTTCCTGACCTTTGCCCGCGCCATGGCCGACAAGGGCGGCCGGGTGCGCGTGCCGACCACAATGAACGCCATTTCCGTCGATCACGCCAACTGGCGCGCGCAGGGCGTGGCCGAGGACTTCGGCCTGCCCGCCAGCCAGCTCGCCGACGCCTATGTCGAGATGGGCGCCCGGCCCAGCTTCACCTGCGCGCCCTACCTGCTCGACGACCGCCCCACCGAGGGCGAGGACATCGCCTGGGCCGAGAGCAACGCGGTGATCTATGCCAACAGCGTGCTGGGTGCGCGCACCGTGAAGCATGCCGATTTCATGGACCTGTGCATTGCGCTCACCGGGCGTGCCGCCCGGGCCGGGGTCTACCTGCCCCGGAACCGCGCGCCGCGCCGGATCATCGAGGTGACCCTGCCCGAGGGGGCCGACGATGCCTTCTGGCCGATGCTCGGCTGGCTGGCGGGACAGGCCGCGCCCGACCGCATCCCGCTGATCCGCGGGCTGGAAGAAAGCGCGCCGAACGACGATGACCTCAAGGCGCTCTGCGCCGCCTATGGCACCACCTCTGCCTCGCCCATGCTGCACATCGCCGGGATCACCCCCGAGGCGGATATCGCCCCGACGCCCGACGCCGACCGCGTCAGCATCGCGCCCGAAGACTTCGCCCAGCTCTGGCAGGAGTTCAACAAGGGCGCGGGCAAGGTCGATCTCGTCGCCTTCGGCAGCCCGCATTTCTCGGAAGGCGAATGCGCCGCGCTCGCCGATCTCATGGAGGATCGGCAGGTGCACCCCGAGGTGGCCGCGATCGTCACTCTGGGCCGCGCCACGCTTGCCGCCATCACCGCGAGCGGCGTGGCGGCACGGCTCGAGGCGGCGGGGCTCAGGCTCGTGCCCGACATCTGCTGGTGTTCGATCTCCGAGCCGGTCTTCCCGCCCTCGGCCAAGGTCCTGATGACCAACTCCGGAAAATACGCCCATTATGCCCCGGGGCTGAGCAACCGCGCGGTGTGCTTCGGCGCGCTGGCGCAGTGTGCCGAGACCGCCTGCACCGGGCAGGCCCCTCGATTCCCGCCGCGCTGGATCGCCGGCGGCGCGGCCTCCTCCGCCGTTTCGCGCCGGGCGTGACCTGCGCGCCAGCACATTTCTCCAACCTCTCCTACCCTACGGACATCCCCATGAACAAAGACGTCTTCTTTGGCACCATCCCCGCGCTGCTCACCCCCTGCACCCCCGACCGCCAGCCCGATTTCGACGCGCTGGTGAAGAAGGGCAAGGAAATGATCGCGGCGGGCATGTCGGCGGTGGTCTACTGCGGCTCCTGCGGCGACTGGCCCCTGCTCACCGACGAACAGCGCATGGAGGGCGTCGCGCGGCTGACCGAGGCGGGCGTGCCCGTCATCGTCGGCACCGGCGCGATCAACACCAAGTCGGCGGTCGCCCATGCCGCCCACGCGCAAGAGATCGGCGCGGCGGGCCTCATGGTGATCCCGCGCGTGCTGTCGCGCGGCCTGTCGGTCGCCGCGCAGCGCAACCACTTCAAGGCGATCCTCGAGGCCGCGCCGGACGTGCCCGCGATCATCTACAACAGCCCCTACTACGGCTATGCGACCAAGGCGGACCTCTTCTTTGCGCTGCGCGCCGAGCACCCCAACCTGATCGGCTTCAAGGAGTTCGGCGGCAAGGCCGACCTCAGCTACGCGGCCGAGCACATCACCTCGCAGGACGATGACGTGATCCTGATGGTCGGCGTCGACACCGAGGTCTACCACGGCTTCGTCAAATGCGGCGCGGTCGGCGCGATCACCGGCATCGGCACGATCTTCCCGACCGAGGCGCTGCTGCAGGTCGAGCTGTCGCGCCGCGCCGCGACCGGCTGCCCCGAGGCCGACCTGCGCGCCCGCGAGCTGGCCGAGGCCTTCTCGGTGCTGGCGAAATTCGACGAGGGCGTCGATCTGGTGCTCTACTTCAAGCACATGATGGTGCTGAAGGGCGAAGAGGAATACCGTCTCAACATCTACGAGACCGATGCGCTGTCGCCCTCGCAGGCGAAGTTCTGCGAAGCGCAGTTCCACCAGTTCAACCGCTGGTTCGCGAATTGGTCCAAGCAGGGTGGAGTGATCGCCGAATGCATGTGATCGACAGCCACACCGGGGGCGAGCCCACGCGTGTGATCCTGGACGGTGGTCCGGACCTCGGGTCCGGGCCGCTGGCCGAGCGCGCTGCCAGGCTGGCGTCCGAGCACCGCGACTTCACCCGCTCGGTCAGCCTCGAGCCGCGCGGGCAGGTCGCCATGGTCTGCGCGCTGCTGGTGGAGCCGGTGGATCCGGGCTGCGTCACCGGCGTCATCTACTTTGACGCCGAGGCGGTGCTGGGCATGTGCGGTCACGGCACCATCGGGCTTGCGGTCACGCTGGCGCACATGGGCAAGATCGGCCCCGGCACGCACAGGATCGAGACCCCGGTGGGCGTGGTCTCCGTCGAGGTGATCGACGCGAACACCGTCACCGTCACCAACGTCGAGAGCCGCCGCACGCAGGCGGGTGTCTCGGTCGAGGTCGAGGGGCTCGGCACCGTCACCGGCGATGTCGCCTATGGCGGCAACTGGTTCTTCCTCGTCGATCCCAGCCCGGTTCCGGTGGTCTCGTCGAACATCCGCCAGCTCACCGACATGACCGTCGCCACCCGCGCGGCGCTCAAGGCGCAGGGCATCGCGGGCGAGAATGGCGGCGAGATCGACCATGTGATCTTCTACGGCCCCGCAGAGGACGCCGCGGTGCACAGCCGCAACTTCGTGCTCTGCCCCGACGACGCCTACGACCGCTCGCCCTGCGGTACCGGCAGCTCGGCCCGGCTCGCCTGCCTTGCCGCCTCGGGACGACTGACCGAGGGCGAAGAGATCGTGCAGGAAAGCGTCATCGGCAGCACCTACCGGCTGTCCTATGCCCAAGGCCGGGCGGGTGGGGTAATCCCCTCGATCACCGGCCGGGCCTATGTGATGGCCGAGAGCAAGCTGCTCTTTGACTCGGCGGATCCGTTCAAGACCGGCATCACGCTCTGAACGCCCCCGCCGCCGCGCGCCATTCTCCCGGCGCGCGGCGCCTCTTCATATTCTTCGCGCAGATCGAGGGCCGCCATGGCTGAGGCCGAGCACAGTGAAATTCTCGTCATCGGGGCGGGCATCATCGGGGTCACCGCCGCGCTGGCGCTGCAATCCGAGGGGCGCAAGGTCCGCATTCTCGACCGTGCGGGCGTCGCCGCGGGCACCTCGGTGGGCAACGCCGGGGCCTTTGCCTATGCCGACGTCGAGCCTCTGGCCACCCCGGGCATCATGCGCAAGGCGCCCAAATGGCTGCTCGACCCGCTCGGGCCGCTGTCGCTGCGCCCCGGCTATGCGTTGCAGCTCAGCCCGTGGCTGCTGAAGTTCTGGCGGGCCAGCCGCAAGGACCGCTACGCCGCCGCCGTCAAGGCACAGTCAGAGCTCATGCACCTCTCACAAGAGGCGCAGGAGCGGCTGATCATGCAGGTCTCGGGCGAGCCGCTGATGCGCCGCGAGGGGCAGATGCAGCTCTACGAGGGCGCGGCCTCCTACCGCGCCAGCCTGCCGTCGTGGGAGCTGCGGCGCCGGCACGGTGTGAACTTCGAGCTGTTCGAAAGCCCCGAGGCCATCGCGGAAATCCAGCCCGGCGTCTCGCGGCGTTTCACCCATGCGGGCTACACGCCCGAGTGGATGAACACCGTCGATCCCGCGGTCTGGACCCACCATGTCGCCGAGGCCTTCGTCGCGCGCGGCGGCCGCATCGACATCGCCGAGATCCGCACCCTGCGCGCGCGCGAGCAGGGTGTCGAGGTCGAGACCGATAGCGGCACGCTCCGCGCCGCCAAGGTGGTCCTGGCCGCCGGGGCCTGGTCGCGCAGCCTTGCCCGCGCGCTAGGCGACCGGATCCCGCTCGACACCGAGCGCGGCTACAACACCACCTTCCCCACCGCCAGTTTCGATTTGCGCACGCATCTGACCTTCAGCGACCACGGCTTCGTCGTGACCCGTATCGGCGCGGGGCTGCGGGTCGGCGGCGCGGTGGAACTGGGCGGGCTCGACCTGCCGCCGAACTACCGGCGCGCCGAGATCCTCGTGGAAAAGACCGCGCGGTTCCTCTCGGGCTTCGAACCCACGGGCGGCACGCAATGGATGGGCTTCCGCCCCTCGATGCCGGACAGCTTGCCGGTGATCTCTGCCTCGCCGAAGTCGCGCGACGTGATCTACGCCTTCGGGCACGGCCACCTCGGCCTCACGCAATCGGCAGGCACCGCGCAGCTCGTCGCCGCGCTCTGCGCGGGGCGAGCGCCGGGGATCGATCTTTCACCCTTCCGCGCCGACCGGTTCTGACCCCCCAGGCGCCGCCGGGCCCGTCCGTTCAGTCGGGCCGACCGATCCCCATCGGCCAGGTGTCCGAGATCCGGTAGCCCCCGGGCCAGGGATCGGCTGGGTCGAGCATGTGCTGATGGGTGCCGGTGATCCAGGCGCGACCGCTGATCTCGGGGCGGATCGCGTCGAGCCCGCCGACCGCCGTGTGCCCGAGGATGCGCCCGGTGAACTCCGAGCCGATGATCGACTCGCCGGTGAGCCGGTCGCCCATCCCCATCTCGCCGCGCGCCTGCAGCAGCGCCATGCGCGCCGAGACCGCGGTGCCCGTAGGCGAGCGGTCGAGCTTGCCGGGCTGGATCGCCACCACCGACTGGGCGCGCAACTCGCTGCCCTCGCGCCGCAGCTTCCCCGCGAAGAGACAGAACGAATGATGCGCCCAGTCGGGTTTCTCCGGGTGCTCGAAGCGGTATTGCGCGTTGGCGGCATTGGTGATGCGGATCCCCAGCTCGGCGATTTCTCGCGCGCGCTCCGCCACCAGTGCGACCCCCAGCGCCTCGGGATCGACCACCACGAAGCTGTCGCCGCCAAAGGCGGTGTCGATGCGGATCTCGCCCAGCCCCGGCACCTCGAGCGGCACGTCGAGGCGGCTGGCGAACGACGGCAGGTTCTCGACATGGATGCGCTCGGCCTTGCCGTTCGCGCAGTCGGCGCGGACCCGCACCAGCCCGCCGGGGGCCTCGAGCACCAACTCGGTCACCGGCTCCTGCATCGGGATCAGCCCGCTGTCGAGCAGCACGGTTGCCACGCAGATCGAATTCGAGCCCGACATCGGCGGCGTGTCCTCGGGCTCCATGATGATCCAGGCGGCCTGGGCCTCGGGGTGCCTGGGCGGCACCAGCAGGTTCACGTGGCGAAACACCCCGCCGCGGGGCTCGTTCAGCACGAAGTTCCGTAGGGTCTGGTCCTCGGCGATCCAGCGGCGCTGGTCCCAGAGCGTCTCGCCCGGCGGCGGCGCGACTCCGCCGACGATGACGTCGCCGACCTCACCCTCGGCATGGCACGAGACCACATGAATGACCTTGCTGCTGCGCATCTTCCCCTCCGCTGCGCCGGGCCGGCGCGCGCCACGACGCGAGTCGCCGCATCCGGGCTCTTCATTGTGGATATTGGATCTGACCTGCCCCCTTGCGGGTCCCTCATTTATAACGAGAGTCTGCTGGTTGGATTTTGATAGTGGGGCACCTCGTCGGACGCAAGCGCTCGGCGCGCTTGTTGCGGGGTAGGACCGGCATTGCCGCGACTCATGACCGCCATTGGCGCCCGGTGGCGCACCATCGGGAGAGTCGGGACGCATTCTGGCGGCCGCCAGCCCTGCGCCGAACCGGCTCCAAGCGCCCCTTACGCGCCGCTCAAACGCAAGAAACGCCCGCGGCATGCACCGTGGGCGTCAAACGCTTGAGACTTTGGAGCGTCCCTGCCCACGGCTTGGAAACGGCGCGTGGCTTGGGTCATCGTTTAGGAGAGATACTGTGGGTTTTACTAGGTTTGGCGGTGACCTACTCTCCCACGTCTTGAGACGCAGTACCATTGGCGCGGCAGCACTTAACGGCCGGGTTCGGAATGGAGCCGGGTGTTTTGCTTGCGCTATGACCACCAAACCGAGAAAAACCCACATTGTCGCGCTGTTTTGGGCGCGACGTGGACCAAGTCAAGTATTTTGTAGGGGTTGTATGCTTCGTCTGATTTCGGAACAGCCTTGCTGTTCCTGGATCGGATCAAGCCTATCGGGCCATTAGTACCGGTCAGCTGAACGCATTGCTGCGCTTACACCTCCGGCCTATCGACGTGGTGGTCTTCCACGGCCCTCAGGGATACCTTGTTTTGAGGGGGGCTTCCCGCTTAGATGCCTTCAGCGGTTATCCTGTCCGATCATAGCTACCCAGCACTGCCGTTGGCACGACAACTGGTCCACCAGTGGATCGTTCACCCCGGTCCTCTCGTACTAGGGGCAACTCCTCTCAAGTATCCTACACCCACGGCAGATAGGGACCGAACTGTCTCACGACGTTCTAAACCCAGCTCACGTACCTCTTTAAATGGCGAACAGCCATACCCTTGGGACCTGCTCCAGCCCCAGGATGAGATGAGCCGACATCGAGGTGCCAAACACTGCCGTCGATATGGACTCTTGGGCAGTATCAGCCTGTTATCCCCGGCGTACCTTTTATCCGTTGAGCGATGGCCCTCCCACTTGGGACCACCGGATCACTATGGCCGTCTTTCGACTCTGCTCGACTTGTCAGTCTTGCAGTCAGGCTGGCTTCTGCCATTGCACTCAACGAGCGATTTCCGACCGCTCTGAGCCAACCTTCGCGCGCCTCCGTTACGCTTTAGGAGGCGACCGCCCCAGTCAAACTACCCGCCACACAGGGTCCCGGAACCCGATAAGGGATCGCGGTTAGACATCAAGCAATGCAAGGGTGGTATCTCAAGGGAGGCTCCACAGACACTGGCGTGTCTGCTTCGAAGCCTACCACCTATCCTGCACATGCATGGCCTGATGCCAGTGTGAAGCTGTAGTAAAGGTGCACGGGGTCTTTCCGTCTAACCGCGGGAAGCCTGCATCTTGACAGGCAATTCAATTTCGCTGAGTCGATGTTGGAGACAGCGGGGAAGTCGTTACGCCATTCGTGCAGGTCGGAACTTACCCGACAAGGAATTTCGCTACCTTAGGACCGTTATAGTTACGGCCGCCGTTTACCTGGGCTTCAATTCAGAGCTCTCACCCCTCCTTTTAACCTTCAGGCACCGGGCAGGCGTCAGACCCTATACGTCGTCTTGCGACTTCGCAGAGCCCTGTGTTTTTAGTAAACAGTCGCCACCCCCTGGTTTGTGCCCCCAGCCAAAACTTGCGTTGAAACTGGGCCTCCTTCTCGCGAACTTACGGAGGTATTTTGCCGAGTTCCTTCAACATCGTTCTCTCAAGCGCCTTGGTATTCTCTACCAGTCCACCTGTGTCGGTTTAGGGTACGGTCTCAAAGTGGGGCTATTTCCAGGAACCGCTCAGCAGCCCTTCCAATCCGATAAGGAAGAACGACCTTTGCGATCCGTCACCACCACATGGCCCAGGAATATTGACCTGGTTCCCATCGACTACGCCTTTCGGCCTCGCCTTAGGGGCCGGCTTACCCTGCTCAGATTAGCTTTAAGCAGGAACCCTTGGACTTTCGGCGAGAGTGTCTCTCACACTCTTTGTCGCTACTCATGTCATCATTCTCGCTAGTGATCTCTCCACCGGATGCCTTACAGCCCGGCTTCACAGAAAGGACTATCTCCTCCATTACATCCCGAAGGATGCAGAAGAGGAGGAGTCCTATGTCACACTACGCTCCGCTACCATGCGCTATGCGCATCCTCGGCTTCGGCTCATGGCTTGAGCCCCGTTACATCTTCGCCGCAGGACAACTTAATTAGACCAGTGAGCTGTTACGCTATCTTTAAAGGATGGCTGCTTCTAAGCCAACCTCCTGGTTGTTTTGGTCGTCCCACCTGCTTTCCCACTTAGCCATGAATTGGGGGCCTTAGCCGGAGGTCAGGGTTGTTTCCCTCTCCACTACGGGCGTTAGCACCCGCAGTGTGTCTGCCATCTAGTACTCCCTGGTATTCGGAGTTTGGTTAGGATCAGTAAGCCTGTGGGGCCCCATTACCCATCCAGTGCTCTACCCCCAGGGGTATTCGGATGACGCTCTACCTAAATAGATTTCGCGGAGAACCAGCTATCTCCGAGTTTGATTGGCCTTTCACCCCTAGGCACAACTCATCCCGACCTTTTT
>NZ_CP022192.1:67500-205291 GCF_003111685.1 Alloyangia pacifica
TGGTCCGCGGTCAGCGCCAGCCCCCAGGCACGGCTGCCGACCAGGATGTAGTCGATCACCTTGCGCTTCGGCACGTCCACCACCGCCACGTGATTGGCCCGCCCGAGCGCCACGTAAGCGCGCTGCCCGTCGGCAGAGATCTCGAGATCCACCGGCGTCACCTGCTCGGCGCGGAACCCCGTGGGCAGGAAGGGAACGTCGCCGACCAGCTTCAGCGTCTCGACGTCGATGATGTCGACGATGCCGGCAAGCTCCGCCGAGACCCAGAGTTCCTTGCCATCGGGGGTCAGCGCGAAACGGCGGGGCCGCGTGTCGACGAGGATGTCGGCGATCACTGCCTCCGCCTCCAGATCGATCACATGCACGAGATTGGCGGCCTCGGAGGCGACGAAGACGAGCCGCCCGTCGGGGGTAACCTGCACCCCCTCGGGCTCCTCGCCGGTGAGATATTCCGCCAAAAGCTCGCCGGTCTCGATGTCGATGACCGAGGCCGTGGCGTCCTCCTCGTTCGACACGATCAGCCGCCGCCCGTCGGGGTGCAGATCGAAGGTCTCGGGGGCGGGGACGCCGCGGATGCGCCCGGTGAGCTCGAGCGAGGCGGTGTCGTAGATGGCGATCGTGTCGTCATCGGCGCAGCCCACGTAGAACGACGCATGATCGGCGCTGAAATGCACGCCGCGCGGGCGGGCACAGGTCTCGATGGTGCGCACCAGTTTCAGGCCGGGCGAGAGAATGCTCAGCGTGTCGCCGCGCTCGTCCGAGACAATTGCCATGCCCGTCGCCGCGCCTTCTTCCCTTCCCGACTGGGCGCAGACCGGCCCCGCCACCGCGGCGAGGAACGCGGCCCGAATGAGCAAACTGGGGATCGAACTCGGGCGCATGAGACTGTGCTATTTTTCTAAACACATTTGGTTTACCCTACGTAAGCTAACAAAGATCTACAACGCAAACCTTGGGAGGATATGGTTATGCGTGATTGGTCGACACTCGCCGCCAGTTGCCTGGCGGCGCTGATTGCCTCTGGCTCCGCACATGCTCAAGACGAAACCTCGGCGAGCACACTTTACGGCGACTTGCAGTCGGTGACGCAAAGCATGCTTTCGAGGGCCGCGGGCGACGGCAACAACTTTCTGCACACCAACGGCAACTACGCGCAGACGCGCTACTACCCCGCAAGCCAGATCAATACCGGCAATGTCCGGAGCCTGCGCCCGGCGTGGATTTTCCAGACCGACATCGTCGATTCGATGGAAACCTCGCCGATCGTGGTGAACGGGGTGATGTACATCACCACCGCCTTCAACGAGGTCTACGCGCTCGACGCGCGGACCGGGGCGCAGATCTGGCACCACAAGCACTCGATGGGCCCGGTCACCACCTATTGTTGCGGGCCCAACAACCGCGGCGTGGCGGTCGCCGGCGACAAGGTCTTCATGGGCACGCTGGATGCCAAGCTGGTGGCGCTCGACGCCAAGACCGGCAAGCAGCTCTGGGAGACGCAGATCGCCGACGCCGAGCTCGGCTATTCCGAGACCATGGCGCCCTCTGTGGTCGAGAACATGGTGCTGATCGGCACGAACGGCGGCGAATACGGCATCCGCGGCTTCGTGAAGGCCTTCGACACCGAAACCGGAGAGCTGATCTGGACCTTCAACACCGTGCCCGAAGATTCGGTAGGGGTCTGGGCGACGCATGACGCCACCGGCCGCGACATGCACCGCGACATCGAGGCCGAGAAAGCCGCGCTCGAAAGCATGGGCGATCCCTACGAGACGCTGGGCGGCGGCGTCTGGCAGAACCCTGCGGTCGATCTCGCCGAACGGCGCATCTACTTCGTGGTGGGCAATCCGTCGCCCGACCTCGACGGCAGCCTGCGCCCGGGCGACAACCTCTATACCGACAGTCTCGTGTCGGTGAATCTCGATACCGGCGAGTACATCTGCCACTTCCAGTACATCGCGCATGACGTCTGGGACCTCGACGCGGTCTCGCCGCCGATCATCACCACGGTGAGGGATGACGCGGGCAACGAGGTGAAGGGTATCCTGCATGGCGGCAAGACCGGCCATGTCTACGTGCACAAGGCCGACGATTGCTCGCTGATCCGCTTCTCCGAGGCGATGGTCCCGCAAGAAGACATGTGGACCCTGCCCACCGCCGAGGGGGCGCGGATGCTGCCCGGCGCCAATGGCGGCGTCGAGTGGTCGCCCATGGCAATCGATCCCGACCTGCATCTGACCTACGCGATCAACCTGCACCAGCCGATGACCTACACGGTGCGCTCAACCCCCTACCCCGAGGGCAAGATCTGGCTCGGCGGCTCCTTCGACGTGATCCCCGACGAAGCGCAATGGGGCAATATCACCGCGGTCGACTACAACACCGGCGACATCGCCTGGCAGGTGCGCACCGCCGAGCCGATGATCGGCGGGGTGCTGGCCACCGCCGGCGGGCTCGTGTTCACCGGCGAGGGCAACGGGCTCTTCAAGGCGTATGACAGCTCCAATGGCGGCGAGCTCTGGCGCTTCCAGGCCGGGGCGGGCGTCAATGCCCCACCATCGAGCTACACGGTCGAGGGTCAGCAGTACATCGTCGTCGCCGCGGGCGGGAACTCCCAGCTCAACTACAAGCGCGGCAACAACATCATCGCCTTCACGCTTGCCGACTGAGGCAAGGCGCAGGTGCTGACATCGGGGCGGGCTCCGGGTCCGCCCCCATTCTTCAGGGAGACCCCATCATGACATTGCGCTCCGCCCGGTTGCTCGTGCTCCTGGCCGCCACGGCTCTCGCCCCCCCCGCCAGCGCCAAGGACGGCTTCGTGCTCGACGACGAGGTGGCGATCTGCACCGGCTGCCATGGCGAGGACGGCGTCCCGGTCGACCCGGACTACCCGGCGATCTGGGGCCAGCAGTATTTCTACATCTACACCCAGCTGCGCGATTACGCTGCCGGGCGCCGCGAGAACGAGATCATGACCGGGATCGCCGCCGATTACGACAAGGACCAGGCCAAGCAGCTCGCCGAGCATTTTGCCGCCCAGACCTGGCCCGCGATCCCCTCGCAGGCCCAGGACGGCGACGAGGCGCTCGCAAACACGGCCTTCACCGCCGGCCAATGCAGCGCCTGTCACGGCAAGTGGCAGGGCGACAGCCGCATTCCCCGGCTGGCCGGTCAGCAGGCGGGCTACCTGTCGAAGACCATGCACGACTTCAAGAACGAGGTGCGGATGAATGCGCCCGACATGACCAACCTCATGAAGCAATACGACGCGCCGACGATCGAGGCGATGTCGCGCTACCTCGCCAGCCTCGTGATCCGCTAGCCCGGCTCAGCGCCCGAGCAGGGCGGCGATCTCGCTCCCGGCGGCAAGGTCGGCCGCGCGCTTGCCCTGCCCGTCGCGCCGCTCGGGGTCGGCCCCCGCGTCCAGCAGGAAAGCCACCATCTGCGCATGGCCGCGCTCGGCGGCGATCATCAGCGCGGTGCGCCCCCGGTCGTCCTGCCGGTCGATCCGCGCGCCCGCCGCCAGCAGAACCCGCGCGGTCTCGACCCCGTCCGGCGCAGGCGCGTCATTGGCATGGCCTGCCGCCCACATCAGCGCGGTCAGATCGTGGCCCCACACCCGGTCGGCCTCGGCCCCCGCTTCCAGAAGCGCCGCGACAATGCCGGCAAAGGCCCGTCCGGCCGCATAGGTCAGCGCCCCCTTGCCGCGACGGTCCTCGGCCTTTGGATCGCCCCCGGCGTCGAGCAGCATCGAAAGCATCCGTGCATCGCCATCGAAGGCCGCCGCCATCACCGGCGTCACCCCCTCGCGGCTGGCAAGGTTCACGTCCGCCCCGGCCTCGATGAGCTGCGCCACCATGCGCCGCCGCCCCTCCTGCACGGCGCCGAGCAGGGGCGTGACGCCGCCGAGGGTGGCATGGTCGATCTGCGCCCCCCGCGCCAGCAGCTCCGCCGCGATCTCGCGCGCGCCGCGCGCCGCGGCGATGTTGAGGGGGGTTCCGCCGACCCTGTTGCGCGCCTCGACCGAGGCACCCTGCTCCAGAAGGCGCCGCGCGGTCTCGGGACAGTCGAGCGCCGCCGCCTCGAACAGCGCCTCGTTCAGAACGCGCCCCTCGAGCGCGGCGCGGGATTGCGACAGGCGGGTCTCGAGCGCGCTGCAGACCGGCGCGGCGGGCTGGGCAAGGGCCCCGCCTCCACCCAGCGCCAGCAGCACGAGCCCCAGCCCCGCCGCCCGCCTCATTTCACCACCATCACGCCGCGGAAGCCCTGGGTGTCGAGCCCCTCTATGTGGAAGGGGTACTCACCGGGCCGCTGCGGAATGAACCAGATGTCGATCTCGCCCGCGTCGTCGAATTCCACGGCGTGCAGCCCGTAGGGCCTCACCTCCCGGTCCTCGATCACGACCTGGTCGATCCAGCTCTCGCGGAACAGCTCGGGGGCGAGCAGCTTGTACTCCTCGAGCCCGTCGCTCTCGATGCGCCAGCGATAGTAGACCCCGGTCTCGATCTCGTAGCGGGTGACCGAGAACCCCTCGGCGGCGCGCAGCGCCAAGGGCTCCAGACGTTCGGCGCGCCGCGTGGGATCCTCCGCCTGCGCGGTGCCCGCGAGCATCGCGAGCGCGATCGCAAGAAGACCAAGCCTGCCCGTCATTCCACGCCCTCCGCAAGATGCGGAAAACCTAGCATCGGCACGGCGGGCAGGCAAATTGCACCGCCCGCCCTTTACTCAACCACAGGGTTACTGGATGGTGATTTCGACCCGCTGGCTCTCGCCGGTGGAGCCGGGGATCTTCAGGTGGTATTGCCCCGGCTTGATGGCGAGAAACTCGATCTCCATCTCGCCGGCCTGATCGAACTCGACGCTCTCGAGCCCGTAGGGGCGGATCTCGAGCCCGTTCACCACCACCTCGTTGACCCAGATCGCGCGGAAGAAGCCCGGCCCTTCGAGGCCCAGCTCGCCCGAGCCATCGGCGGTGATTTCCAACTCATAGACCATGCCCGACTTCAGCGTGATCGGCCCCTCGGCCAGCGGTTTGCCGACCGAAAGGGTGATCTCGGGCATTTCCTCGGAGTTCTCGTGCGACAGGATGCCGGCAAAACCGTACTCATGCGCAGCAGCAGGCAGCGCCATCGCGACGAGCGCGGCGGCGATCAGGGTGGGTTTCATGGTCGGATCTCCTCCTTCAGACCAGATGCGGGGTCAGTGTGGCGGGCTGACCCTGCAGGTGCAGGATGCGGCTGGCCAATCGTTCGGCTTCGATGCGGGCGTGGGTGACAAAGAGCACCGCCGGGCGCAGCTCGGTGATCAGCTCCTCTGTCAGCGCCAGCATCGCTTCGGCAAGCTCGGGATCGAGCGAGACGAAGGGTTCGTCCATCACCAGCATGTCCAGCCGCCCGGCAAAGGCCCGCGCCAGCGCGAGGCGACGCTGCTGCCCGAGCGAAAGGCTGCGCGGGTAGGCATCGTGGCGCCCCTTCAGCCCGACCCGGTCGAGCGCCGCGCGGGCATCCCCCTCGCTCAGCTCGGGGTGCACCAGCGTCAGGTTCTGCAGGGCGCTGCGCCACGGCATCAGCGTCGGCTCCTGGAAGACCATGGCCATATGCGTGGGGCGGGTGATCTCGCCCTCGAACTCGGGGTCGAGCCCGGCGACAATGCGCAGCAGGGTCGACTTGCCGATGCCCGACGGTCCCAGCAGCGCCACGGTCTCGCCGCGCGAGACGGTGAAATGCACGTTGCGCAGCACCTCGGTCCCGCCGAAACGCTTCGAGCGAATCTCGACGCGCACCGCACCCGGGTCCGCGAGCTTGGGGTGCAGAGGCACGACGCGCCCGTCCTCGGGTCGGATGTTCGGGCTCATTGCACCTCCGCGAAGAGCCCGTCCGGCACGTGGTCCGCCTGCCCCACCAACTCGGCACCGCCAAGCTCGGCCATCAGCGACAAGAGCTGGTCCGCCGCCGCGGCATCCACCGGCCCGCGCTGCGGCACCCCGGCCAGCCAGTCGCCGCGAAGCTGCTCGAACTGCGCGTCGCTCGAAGCGTTCATCTGCGGGCGCAGCGCCTCCCAGGAGGTTGCATCCTCGGCCAACAGCGCCTTGGCGTCGCGGCTCGCCTCGTAGAAGGCCTGCGCCAGCCCCTCGTGGCCGGCAAGGAAGTCCTGCTTGAAGTAATACCCCAGCAGCGGCACGTCGGGATCGAGCCCCAGCGCCTCTGCGGCACGCTCCACCGAGATCAGCTCGCGCATCCCCGCCGCCTTCATCTTGGCAAGGTAGTGCCAAAAGTTGATCGCCCCGGCGTAGTCCCCAGAGAGCCCGGACTTGAAGATCAGCGGCGGCGCGCCGAAGACCTGCTCGGTCTCGGCCTTCAGGTCCATGCCGAACTCCTGGCGCGCGTAGGCGCGCAGGATCAGCCACGACTTGTCGAGCGGCCCGCCGGCAATGCCGATCTTGCCGCCCCTCAGATCGGCCAGCGTCTCGGCGTCCGAGCCGCCCGGCACGAGCAGCCCGCCCACCGCGCGGGAATAGGGGATCACCACGTAGTCCTTGCCCTCGGCGCGCTGGCGGGCGACCCAGATCCAGTCGGCCACCGCCATGTCGGCCTCGCCGCCCTCGACCGCGATGCGGGTGGCGCCATTGTCGGCATAGGGCACCATCTCGAGCTTGAAGCCATGCGCGGTGTCGAAGCCGTTCGCGGTGATCGTCTCGAGCTCCCAGTTCACCGTGCCGATTTTCAGCACCGCGGCGCGGACAACCGGCAGGTCCTGCGCGGCGGCCGGAAGCGCGGCGGCACAGCCCAGCACCAGCGCGGTCAGAAATCCCTTCATCAGCCTCGTCTCCCCTTGCCGTTCAGTTCGGCGTGATCGCCACGCCCCAGGGCTGCTGCCCCACCTGGACCGACTTGATCGCCTTTTCCGCGGCCACGTCGATCACCGTGATGTCGTTGGAATTGCCGTTGGTGGTCACCAGGAACTCCTCGCCGGGGGTAAAGGCCATTTGCCAGACCCGCTGCCCCACCATGATATAGTCCACAACCTCGAGGCTTGTCCCGTCAATCACCGCCACGCGGTTGGCAGGCCCCAATGCCACGAAGATGCGGCTGCCGTCCGAAGTCGCCCTGATCCCCACCGGCTGCAGCCACTCGGGCAGCACGCCGGGCACCTCGAAGCCGATCTTCTGCTTCAGCGTCGGCGTGCCGTCTTCGGCGATATCGATGACGCTGACCGTGCCGCCGATCTCGGCGCTGACGAAAAGCCGCGTGCCGTCGGCGGTGTATTCAGCGTAGCGCGGGCGCTGGTCGACGAGGATATTGTGCTTGATCTTGTAATCCTCGGTCGAGATGAAATGCGCCATGTTCGTGGTTTCCGAGGTGTTCACCACCCACTTGTGGTCGGGCGAGATCGCCATCCCCTCGGGCTCGACCCCCACCGGCACCTCGGCAAGGATGGTATGGGTCTGCGTGTCGGTCACCGTGACGAGGTTGTCATCCTCATTGGCGATGTAGAGCGGGCTGCCCGAGCGATCGAGCACGAAGAGCTCCGGGTCCGGCCCGGAGGGCAGCGTATAAAGCTCCTCGTAGGTCTCGGTATCGAAAACCCGCACCGTGTCGTCATCCGAGGCGCAGACATACAGCAGCTTGCCGTCGGGCGAGAGGGTGATGCCGCGCGGGCGGTTGCCGCCCTCGAACTCGGTGATCACCTCCCAGCTTTCGGTGTCGAGCACGGTGATCGTATTGCCGCGCTCGTTCGAGACAAAGGCCTTTCCGGCCAGAGCGCCCGAAGCGGCAAGGCAGAGCGCGGTGGAGAGCATGAGAGATTTCATCGGAGTCCTCATTGGAAGGCCGTGCAGCCCGACTCGGGACGGTCGAGCCCCAGCGTGTCGAGCGGCGAGACCTGGTGCAGGAAGCCCTCTTGCGGGCTGACGCTGACGGTGATGCGGTCGTCATAGAGCAGGATCGGCTGGCGCAGCTGGCCGTTCCAGTCGCGGAAGGTCACCTTCTGCCCCTTGAAGGCGGCCAGCTCAAAGGCGTCCGACAGGATATACTCCTCCAGCTCGGCGGGATCGTTGCTGCCGGTGCGGGTCACCGCCTCGCCGAGCACGCGCAGCGCCAGCCAGGTGTTGTAATCCTCTTCGGTCACATGGCGGCGGGCGAGCTTCTCGAAGCGGGTCTGGAACTGCGTCGCGCCCCAGGCCTCATGCGCGCCGTGCATGGTCACGGGGCGCAGACCGGCGCTGCCCATGACCGGGCGCGGTGTCCAGAGGTGATAGGGCAGGTAGGCGGCGAAATAATCGGTGGCGTCGGCGGCGATGACGAGGTCATGCTCCTTGGTGCGCTGCAGGAAGGTCGGCAGCTGGCGCTGCACCATCGCATGACCGGTGTCGGTGCGCCGCGCCCCGCCGGTGTCCTCGAACTCGCGCTCCTCGACGATCTTGGCGCCGAACTTCGTGGCGGCGCGGCGATAGGCCTCGGCCAGCGCCCTGTCCTCGGGGTTGGAGCCGCTCACCAGCAGCCAGCGCGGCCATTTCTTCCAGACGGCGAATTGCGCGATGGCGTCGGCCTTCATCGCAAAGGACGGCGCGATGTGCAGCAGGTTCGCCCGGCACTCGGCGCCGCGCAGCGCCATGTCGGGCGCCGAGGCATTGAGCACCAGCGCCCCCAACTCCGCCGCGCGATCGGCGAGCGCCAGCAAGTCGCCGGCCTGCGCATCCACCACCACGTAACGGATGCCCTTCGCCAGCATCTCGTCGAGCGCCGCCAAGGCCCCCTCGGGCGGGGTGGCGGCGCTTTCGGTCTCGTAGGTGTGGCCCAGGAAGGCGCCGGTGGTCGCATTGTCCTCGTCCGCCAGCACCGCCCCGGCAAAATCGAGATCCTCGGGCCGGGCGTCGTAGCGCGAGATCGGCAGCAGCGCTGGGTAATCCACCCGCAGCACGCCCGCGCGGACTTCCACCGCCCGGGCCGCCGGGGCGGCCAGACAGGCGGCGACGCCAAGCGCAGCCGCGGCCAGCAGCGGGACAAAACTCTTCGGCACGTTCTCCTCCATGCCCGCGTCCATCCGTCGGGCCCCATGTCCACTCTGCCCCTCCCGGGGCGAAGCGGTGAACCGATACTTTCGGTTCGGTTGCGAGACACAGGGTAACGGCGGCACGATTGTCGGCGACTCTTAATTTCTAAGAAGGCAGCGATGCTTACCCGCCCCCTCCTGCTCGTGCTGATGCTCTGCTCCCCCGCCGTCGCGGGCGAGAAGGTGGCTTTCTTCGGCATCACCTTCCTCGACAGCTCGCTGCAGACCGCCGAGCTTGGCCAGGACCCGGCCGAGCTGGCCCGCATCACCCTGCTCGAGGAGATGGTGCGCGCGCGGTTCGCCGACGAAGGCTACGATCTGCTGGACCTCGGCCCCGTCGCCGAGGAGCTGGACCGCATCGTCAACCCCGCCAAGTGCTACGGCTGCGACACCCGCATGGCCACCAAGCTCGGGGCCGATTACGCACTCGTCGGAGAGGTTCAGAAAGTCTCGAACCTGATCCTGTCGATGAACCTGCAACTGCGCGACGTGGAAAGCGGCCAGACGGTCAAGGGACGGGTCGTCGATATCCGCTCGAACACGGATGAAAGCTGGCGCCGGGGCATGGACTACATCCTGCGCACGGGGATTTTTAGGGAGGAGACCAAATGAAAAGACGCAACCTGCTGCTCGCGGGGGCCGCGCTGGCGCTGATGCCCGCCGCGGCCATGGCGCACGGGCCAACCCGGCAGAAGGTCACGGTGACCGCCGATGTCGCCGCCGAACCCGCCGAGGTCTGGGAAGCGATCGGCGATTTCCAGGACATGAGTTGGCACCCCGCCGTGGTCTCGCAGGAGGGCACCGGCGGCAACGAGATCGACGCCACGCGCGCGCTCTATCTGTCGGACCAGGGCGCCTCGGGGCCGAGGATCGACGAGGTGCTCTACAAGTACAGCGCCGAGAAGATGTCCTACAGCTACCGGATCACCGATGTCGCGGTCGAGGTGCTGCCGGTGACCAACTACTCCTCGCATCTGACGGTGCTCCCGCGCGAAGGTGGCGGCTCCACGGTCGAATGGCGCGGCGCCTTCTACCGCGGCTATCCCAACAACGACCCGCCCCCCGAGCTGAACGACGAGGCCGCCATCGCCGCGGTCACCGGCGTCTACAAGGCCGGGCTCGATGCGCTGGTCGAGCGGTTCGGTGCGCCGGGCTCCTGAGCTGGCGCTCGCCGCGCTGCTGACCGTCGCCGCGGGTTCCGCAGCGGCGGACCTTGCCTTCGTGACCTGCCAGAACGGCGATGCGCTCTCGGTGCTCGACCTCGAGACCGGCGCCGAGACCGTCCGCTGGAGCGTTCCCGGCAAGCCCGCGGGAGTGGTGGTGGGCCCGGACGGCACGGTCTACACCGTGGCCCCGGACGCCAGGACCGTGCGCCGCCATGGGCCAGGGGGCACGGTGCTGGCCGAGGCGGTGCTGGACGGCGGCCCGATGGGCGCCGCGCTGGACGCGGATCGGTCGCGCCTTTACGTGTCAGACTGGTACAACGCCCGGCTCTGGGTGCTTGAGGCCGAAACGCTGAAGGTCATCACCGAGCTGCCCGCCGGCGCCGCCCCCGCCGGGCTGGCGCTGTCGCCCGACGGCGCGCTGCTCGCCGCCGCCGAGCGCGATGCCGACCGGGTGAGCGTCTATGATGCCGAAACCATGACGCTTGCCCGCAGGGTGCCGGTGGGCACGCGGCCTTTCGGGCTTGGCTTCGCCCCCGACGGGCGGCTTTTCGTCGGCAATGTCGGCAGCAACGATGTGACGGTGATCGACCCCACCTCGGGGGCGCGGCTGGCGACCCTTGCCGTCGGCGACCGGCCCTACGGCGTCGCCTTCGCCGCCGGGCGGGCCTTTGTCAGCAATCAGTATGCCGGGACGGTCAGCGTGATCGCGCTCGACACGCTGGAACCGCTCGCCGAACTCGCGGTGGGCGACTACCCCGAGGGCATCGCCGCCACCTCGGACGGGCGTATCGCCGTGGCCAACTGGTTCGACAACACGCTCAGCCTGATCGACGCGCGATCGCTCGAGGTGGTCGCCGAATTGGACACCGCCGACGGCCCGCGCGCCTTCGGCGCCTTCATCCTCGCAACCGGTGACTGACCGCCCCGGTCACTGCCGCGGCGAGACCCTCTCGAGCGGGTATCCCGCCGCGGCCCACCCGTCTGTCCCCACGGGCAGCCAGGAAACGGACGCGTAGCCATAGCTCAGCGCCCGCTTTGCCGCGTTCCAACTCATCCAGCAGTCGGCGAGGCAGAAAAACACCAGCGGATGCGCAAGATCGCCGCCGCTCGCCGCCGCGAGCCCCGCGCGCAGATAGGCCTCCTCAGGCGCGCCGAGCGCCCCGTAGCCGGTGTTGGGAAGCCAGATCGCCCCGGGAATGCTGTCGCGCGGCTTGTCGCGCCAGACCGTGCCCTCGGGCAGCGTGTCCGGCTTCGGGGGGCGCGGCAGCACGTCGATGAAAGCCGCCGCGCCCGTCTCCCAGAGCCGATGCGCCTGCGCGACATCGACCACCGTGCCGCCCTCCAGGGAGGCGGGCACCGGCGCGCGGTACTCCTCCATCCGGTAGCCCTCGGGCTCGGGCACCTGCGCGAGCGCCGGACCGCAAAGGACCAGCGCCGCCAGCGCCAGCCAGACGCGTCCCGGCCCCGACATCACTGCCCCACGTCCAGCGCCCGCGCGCCCATGTCGTCGAGCAGCGGCACCCCGGCCTCGGTCAACAGCGCATCGATCTCGGACTGGTTGCGGCGGATCAGCGAGTTGAGCTGGCGCTGCCAGACTTTCTCACCCTGCCGCACCCCCATGGTGATCCGGTAAAAGAGCTTCGGCGCCCCGGCCTCGTTTATCAGCGGCGTCACCTTCAGACCTGGGTGGTCCCGCTTGATCAGCGGCCCGCCGATCGGCCCCCAGAGCACCGCGGCATCGATCTCGCCCGCGGCGAGATCGTCGAGCATGTCGCTGGCCGGGCTTTCGACTCGCCGGTCGACGACCAGCGCGTAGGAGCGCGCCTTGCCGATCAGCCCGTGCCGCGCCATGTGGGTGGCGGGCGGCGAGCCGGCGATCACCCCCAGCTTGCGCCCCTGCAGCGCCGGGTCCGACAGCGTGGTGACCCCGGCAAGGGGGCCATCCTCGGGCACCACCAGAACGTAGGCCGAGGTCATGTAGTGGTTGGTGTTCAGCACCAGCTCGTGGCCCTGCGCATAGCCCATCACCACGTCGCACCTGCCGGCCTTCAGCGTCTGACGGATAAAGCCCGTGGCCATGGGAAACCACGTGTAGCTCACCGGCCGCCCGAGCTTTTCGGCAAAGAGCTCGGCGAGCCGGTTCTCGTAACCCGAGCCATCCTTCATCGACATGGGATCGGCGGCGGGATCTGCGCAGACCCGCAAGGCAGTCTTGGAGACGAGGTCGGAAGTCTGCGCCTGCCCCGAGCCCGCCGCGCCGGCAGCAAGCAGCGCCAGCGCCGCGACCCGCAGGCCGGCCCGTGCGGGCTCAGCCCATGCAGGCATCTTCCATCTCTGTGAAGGTTTCACTCTTGGCCTCCTTCTTCGCCGGGCGGCCGCGCCCGATGGCCCCGGACCCATGCGCCTTGAGATAGGTGTAGATGTCGTCGAGATAGCACATGACATTGGGGTTGGTGCCGAAGGCGGGCATCACCGAGTTCTCGGAGGCACCGACCTTCTTGCGGCCGTTCACCACGGTATCGACGAAATCGTAGTAATCCATGTTGATCGCCGAGTTCTTCAGCGCCGGCGCGTAGGTCGATCCCTCGCCGTCCGGGCCGTGGCAGACGTGGCACTCGGCGTGGTAGCGGCGGAAGCCCGAGAAGGTCGGCCAGTCCACGGTGCCGTCCTCGGCGACGTTGAACGTCGGAACGCCGTCCACGGTGTAGTAGCGGCCGCCTTCCTCGTAATCCACCGCGATATTCGGATCCTCCATGGAGACGTTGGCGGCGCTCAGCGCGCCCGCGAACGGAAGGCCCGCTAGCAGGCCGGCGGCGGTCAGGAGGGTGAGCTTTCGGGTCATGGCATATAGGTCCTGGAGATCTCTGTGAGATGTTCTTGCGAAATGCGCCGGCGGGATGCGTCTCCCGCCGGCGCCTCGGGTCGCTGCGGATCAATCCGGGAGCGCAAAGACCGTCAGCTGACCGCCGAGCGCGGTGTAGTCGGACAGGGCCGCGTAACCGCCCACGGCACCGAGACCGTCGTTCGGGTTGGTCAGACCGGCCGCAAGACCGATGCCGGCCCAGCCGCCGACACCCGACAGGATGCCGATGTACTGCTTGCCGTCATGCTCGTAGGTCATCACGTTGCCGATGATCCCCGAGGGGGTCTTGAAGCGATAGAGCTCGTCGCCCGTCTCGGAATCGACCGCCTTCAGGTAGCCCTCGAGCGTGCCGTAGAAGACGATGTCCCCCGCGGTGGCCAGAGCGCCCGACCAGACCGAGAACTGCTCGGGCAGCGACCACTTGATCTCACCATTGATGTTGTCCCAGGCGATGAAGTTGCCCATGCCGCCGTGGCTTTCCGGCGCCGGGTACATCGCCAGCGTCGCCCCGACATAGGGCTGACCGGCGGTGTAGCTCACCCGGAACGGCTCGTAGTCCATGCAAACGTGGTTGGTCGGCACGTAGAAGAGTTGCGTCTTGGGCGAATAGGACGCCGGCTGCTGGTCCTTGGAGCCAAGCGCCGCCGGGCAGATGCCGGTCGAGTTCACGTCCTCGCCGTTCTGCTCGGTGGAATACTCGGCGACCACCGCCGGACGGCCATAGGTGTCCGAGTTCGGATCCATGTCGACGCCGGTGGTCCAGTTCACCGCCGGGTCGTACTTCTCGGCCACCAGCAGCTCGCCGGTCAGCCGGTCCATGGTATAGCCGATGCCGTTCCGGTCGAAGTGGGTCAGCAGCTTGCGCGCCTCGCCATTGAAGTCCTGGTCGGTGAGGATCATCTCGTTGACGCCGTCATAGTCCCATTCGTCATGGGGCGTCATCTGGTAGACCCACTTGGCCATGCCGTCGTCGGGGTCGCGCGCCATGATGGTCATCGACCAGCGGTTGTCGCCCGGGCGCTGCGCCGGGTTCCAGGTCGAGGGGTTGCCGGTGCCGTAGTAGATGAGGTCGGCCTCGGGATCATAGGAATACCAGCCCCAGGTGGTGCCGCCGCCGATCATCCACTGGTCGCCCTCCCAGGTGTTGGTCCCCGAGTCCGCACCCACCGGCTCTCCGAGGTGAGTGGTGTTCTCGGGATCCATCAGGATCTCTTCGTCCGGGCCCATCGACCAGGCGCGCCATTCCTGCTCGCCGGTCTCCATGTTGTAGGCGGTGACATGGCCGCGCACACCGAACTCGCCGCCCGAGATGCCGACGATGATCTTGTCCTTGACCGGCAGCACCGTGGCGGTGTTGGTCTCGCCCTTCGAGGCGTCGCCGTTCATCACCTCCCACTTCACCTCGCCGGTCTCGGCGTCGAGCGCCACGACCTTGGTGTCGGCCTGGTGCAGGAAGATCTTGCCATCGGCATAGGCCACGCCGCGGTTCACCGTGTCGCAGCACATCACCGGGATCACGTCCGGATCCTGCTTGGGCTCGTAGCGCCACTTGATCCGGCCCTGGTCATTCAGGTCGAGCGCGTAGACGATGTTGGGGAACGGGGTGTGCACATACATCGTGTCCCCGACTACGAGCGGCGAGCCCTCGTGGCCGCGCAGCACGCCGGTCGAGAAGGTCCAGGCGACCTGCAGGTCGCCGACGTTCTCCTTGTTGATCTTGTCCAGCTCGGAATAGCGCTGGTTGGCATAGTCGCCGGTCTGGATGGCCCATTGGCTCGGGTTGTCCATCTGCGACATCAGATCGTCGTTTGCCATCGACATGGATGCGGCACAAAGCAGCGCGCCAGACGATAGAAGCAGCCGTCTCTTCATCTTTCCTTCTCCCTTGGATTTACGGCGTTGCCGCCGCGTGGCCCCGTCCCGGCCGCCTTTCGGCATCACGTGAAGACCGTGTCGGGTCATCCGGATCCGGCGCTCCTTCTCCTCCCGCCGAACCCGAAAATCTAAATGCGTGCGATGATCAGCTCCCCCCGCCAAAACTCGCGAGATAGGCGATCACGTCGGCGCGCTCGTCTTCCTTGCGCAGACCCGGAAAGGACATCTTGGTGCCCTTGGCGAAATCGCGCGGCTTTTCGAGAAAGGCCGCGAGCTCCTCGGGCGTCCATGTCCCGTCGGCAGCGGCAAGCTCCTTGAGCGCGTCGGAATAGTCGAAGTCTTCCACGGAGGCGATCTCGCGTCCCACGATGCCGGTCAGCACCGGGCCGACGCGGTTCTCCGCCCCCTCGCCCACCATGTGGCAGGCCTGGCACTTGCGAAACACCTTCTCGCCCTTCGCCGCGTCCCCCTCGGCGAGGGCCATCCCCGACGACAGGGCCAGAATAAGTCCGGCTGCGAGCGTTCCTTGATACATGCCTTGTCTCCTCTGCTGGGCCCGCACTCAGGCAAGCCGGGCTGCGTGCCAGGCGACGTGGTCGCCGGCAAACGAATTCACGAAGAAATACGAATGGTCGTAGCCGGGCTGCATCCGCAGCACCCCCGGCTGACGCCGTCTTGTCATCGCCTCGGCCAGCGCCTCGGGCTGCAAGAGCTCGAGGAACTGGTCCGAGGCGCCCTGGTCGACCAGGATATCCTCCTTCCAGCCGCGCTCTTCCATCAGCAGCGTCGAGTCATGCGCCGCCCAGCAGCCCTCGTCGTCGCCGAGATAGGCCGAGAGCTGCTTGCGCCCCCAGTCCGAGCGGGTGGGATGCGAGATCGGTGAAAACGCCGAGAGGCTGTCGTAGAGATGCGGGTTGCGCATCGCCAGGGTCAGCGCCCCGTGCCCGCCCATGGAATGGCCGGTGATGCCGTGCCGCGCGCCGATGCCGCCGATCCCGGCGACGATCTCGCGCAGCTCCTGCGTCACGTAGTCGTACATCCGGTAATGCGGCTTCCACGGGTCGCGCTTGGCGTTGACGTAGAACCCCGCCCCCTGCCCCAGGTCGTAGGCGTCGTCGTCGGCCACCTCCGGCCCGCGCGGGCTGGTGTCGGGAAAGACCAGCGCCAGCCCGTGCAGCGCTGCGTGCTCCTGGAAGCCGCCCTTGGTCATGGCGTTCTCATGGGTGCAGGTCAGCCCCGAGAGGTACCACAGCACCGGCACCGGCCCGTGCTCCGCCTGCGGCGGCAGGTAGACCGCGAAGGTCATGTCGCAGCCGCAGGCCTCCGAGGCATGCCGGTAGACGGTCTGCCTGCCGTCGAAGCTCCGGTTTTCCGCCACCACATCCATGCTCAGTATTCCACCACCGCGCGGATCGACTTGCCCTCGTGCATCAGGTCGAAGCCGTGGTTGATCTCTTCCAGCTTGAGCTTGTGGGTGATCATCGGGTCGATCTCGATCTTGCCGTCCATGTACCAATCGACGAACTTCGGCACGTCGGTGCGGCCCTTGGCGCCGCCGAAGGCGGTGCCCTTCCACACCCGGCCCGTCACCAGCTGGAACGGCCGGGTCGAGATCTCGGCCCCCGCAGGCGCCACGCCGATGATCACCGACACGCCCCAGCCGCGGTGCGAGCATTCCAGCGCATCGCGCATCACCTTGACGTTGCCGGTGGCGTCGAAGGAGTAGTCCACGCCGCCGATCTGGTCCGCGCCGCGCTTGGTGAGGTTGACGATCTCCTGGGTGACCGAGCCCTCGATCTTCGACGGGTTGACGAAATGGGTCATGCCGAACTTCTTGGCCATCTCGGCCTTGGAGTCGTTGAGATCGACGCCGATGATCATGTCGGCCCCGGCCATGCGCAGGCCCTGGATCACGTTGAGCCCGATGCCGCCCAGCCCGAAGACCGCCGCGGTCGAACCGATCTCGACCCCCGCGGTATTGATCACCGCGCCGATGCCGGTGGTGACGCCGCAGCCGATGTAGCAGATCTTGTCGAAAGGCGCGTCGTCGCGCACCTTGGCGAGCGCGATCTCGGGCATCACCGTGTGGTTGGCGAAGGTCGAGCAGCCCATGTAGTGATAGATCGGCGTGCCATCGAGCATCTTGAAGCGCGTGGTGCCGTCGGGCATCAGCCCCTGGCCTTGGGTGTTTCGGATCGCGGTGCAGAGGTTGGTCTTGCCCGACAGGCACGACGGGCACTCGCGGCACTCGGGCGTGTAGAGCGGAATCACGTGATCGCCGGGCTTGAGCGTGGTGACGCCCTCGCCCACCTCGAGCACGACGCCCGCGCCCTCGTGGCCGAGGATCGAGGGGAAAAGCCCCTCGGGATCGGCGCCCGAGCGGGTGAACTCGTCGGTGTGGCAAAGCCCGGTGGCCTTGATCTCGACAAGCACCTCGCCGGCCTTAGGCCCGTCGAGTTCCACGTCCATGATTTCGAGTGGTTTTCCGGCCTCGAGAGCCACGGCTGCACGGGTTCGCATGCAGTCTCCCTCCTGAATGAGATTTCTTCTTCCGACGCGCTGCGGCGGTTGGGGGGAGTATGGGTGCGCCGTCGCATACCGCTCAATACAGCCAATGGTGGGTATTCCCCGAAAGCCCCCGAAAGCGCAGCCTGCCACATAGTCGAAGCGCCGAAGGCGCCGCGACGGCAGAGGGAGAAAGACCATGACAAGACACGCGTTTCTTGCCGCGGCGACGGGGCTGGCGCTGACAGCGACCGCTGCCGTCGCCGCCGACTTCTCGGACCCCACCTGGCCCTGCGTGCAGCGCAAGGTCGAAACCCTCTCGCCGGGCCTGATGTGGCCCGAGCCCCTGCCCGATGCGAAGCTCGAGGGCGCCAGCGGCGCGGCGGCGCGCGAGCTCTCCGAGCTGCTGGCGCTGCGCCGCGTCGATCTCGATACCGCCCGCACTGAGCTGGCCGCCTTCACCAAGGCCGAGGGGGACGCGATGCCGCTCATGGCGGCGGTCTTCTCGGGGGTCTTCGACCGGCTCTCGCACCGGCGCACGCGCATTCTCAAGGGCATCGGGAAATTTTCCCTCGGGCAGATCGAGCTGTCGGAAAAGATCGACGCCGCCCGCGCCGAGATCGACGCGCAGATGGCCCTCGAGGCGCCCGATTACGACCGCGTCGACGCGCTCGAGGCGCAGATCGACTGGGATCAGCGCATTTTCACCGACCGCCAACACACGATCCGCTACCTCTGCGAAACGCCGCAGCTTCTCGAGCAGCGGCTCTATGCCATCGCCCAATTGCTGCACGAGGCGGGCAAGGCCGAGGACCCGGCGGACGGCGGCTGACCGCAGCCCCGCACCCGGCCGCCTCCGGCGGGCTCACTCCCACTCGAGTTCGGTGAAGGCCACGGTGGCGTTGCGCGCGTTGAACGCGTCGAAAAGCTGCCAGCGGTCCCGCTCCTCGCCGGCGATATGGGTGACCGCTTCCGACAGCCGCTCCCCCGCCGCCACCGCCGCCGCCGCGTCCCGCGCCAGAACGTCGAGGTAGCGCCCTACCGGCGCCGCGCCCCCGGGCCAGTCCAGCACCGGCCCGCCATGGCCCGGCACGACGCGGGCGGCCCTGAGCTGCGCCAGATCTCCGAGCACCCGCTGCCAGCCCCGCAGGCTGCCGTCGAGCGGCGGGATGTGCCCCTCGACCACGAGATCCCCGGCAAAGAGCGTGCCGGTCGCCGTGTCGAGCACCGTGAGGTCGGTGCCGCTGTGCGCCTGCGGCCAGGCGCGCAGCTCCAGCTCCCGCCCGCCAAGGTCGAGCAAGGCCCGCTCGGCCACCTCCCGGTCAACCCGCGGCACCTCGGTGCCGAGAAAAGCCTCCGCCCCGATCAGAGCCTCGAACCTTTGCAGGTAGGTCTCCTGCCGCCGCGCCAGCGCCTGCGGCAGGCTTGCGTGGGAGAGCACCTCTGCACCGGCGAAGGCCGAGGCCCCAAGCACGTGGTCCGGGTGCACATGGGTCAGCACGACGTAGGCCACCGGCAGATCGCTGCGCGCGCGGATCGCCCGCCAGAGCGCCTCGCCCATCCAGGCCGCCGAGCCGCTGTCGATGACGGCCACCGCCCGCGTGCCGATGACGAAGCCGAGGTTGGTCGTATCGCCGCGGTTGGCGGCGTTCGGCTCGGCCACCGCGCCGTGGTGCACGAAGACGCCGGGGGCGACCTCGGTCACTGCCAGCGCCGCGCCGGCGGGGCGGCACTTGGCGCCGGCCACGGGACGCGCCTCGAGCGCGGCAACACAGCCCGCCCGGTCTGCCGCCTCAAAGCCCGGCAGCAGCGCGGCGCGGCAGGGCGGCTCGCCCGCCAGCCCCGCGCAGAGCATCACGATGGCCTCGAACATGCCGCCTCCCGTTTCACCACGCGCCGTGTCGGGACCGAACCTGGCGCCCCGGCGCGGCGCGATCCATACCGACCTTGCGCTCGGTAGCCCCCTGCCCCGCCGCGGCCTAGACTGCCTCGACCCAGACCCGACCCGGTCCAGGAGGAGCCCCATGCCGCGCGACACCATCCCCGCCGCCCTGCTCGCCGCCGCCCTCGCCCTGCCCGTGCAGGCCGCCGAGACCGCCGGCACGCCGCTGCAGGACAGTCCCACCTGGGAGGAGCTGCGCCCCGACATCACCGGCGACGCCGCCATCACCCCCGCGGGCGGCCTCTTCACCGTCGAGGCCCCCTACCGCGCCGAGGACGCCGCCACCGTGCCGCTGCACATCGTGCAGACCGACCCGTCGCTGCCGATCGAGCGCGCCACGGTGGTAATCGACGAGAATCCCTCGCCGGTTGCCGGCACCTTCACCTTCGGCAGCGCCATGGCGCCGCTCGATTTCGGGCTGCGGCTGCGGGTGAACGCCTATTCCAACGTGCGGGTGATCGCCGAGACACCGCAGGGCCTGCGCATGGACGGGCGCTACGTGAAGGCCTCGGGCGGCTGCTCGGCCCCGGCCAGCAAGGCGGGAGACGAGGCGCTGGCCGATCTGGGGCGGATGAAGCTGCGGCTTTTCGGCCCGGCCGAGGACCACTCCCCGCAGCAGTCCACGGCCCGGCGCGAGGCGCAGATCCAGATCCGCCATCCCAACTTCTCGGGGCTGCAGCGCGACCAGATCACCCAGCTCTTCATCCCCGCGCATTTCATCGACCATCTCGAGGTCTGGCAGGGACAGGAGATGCTCTTTGCCATGGACGGCGGCATTTCCATCTCGGAAAACCCCGCCTTCCGGTTCACCTACGCCGACAACGGCGCACCGGTGCTGCGGGTGACCGCGACCGACACCGAGGGGAACGTCTTCGACTCGGAGCTGCCGAAAGCGGGCGGCTAGGGCCGCGCGCCCGCGTGCACAAACGCGCTCAGCACGGGTCTCAGGATGGCGGCGCGGGCGGATGGCGCAGGCGGTTGTCGTCGTCGATGAGCCGCAGCCGGTGCGGCAGCGCCTCCCCCCAGCGCCAGAGCACGAGGTTGCGTGCCGCCGCGCGGGCGCCGGGCGCAAAGCTCGGCACGCGCATTCCGCAATAGCCCAACGCCAGCACCCGCTCGGCCAGGTCCTGCGTCGGAGCGCTGCCTTGCATCGCCTGCCGCGCCGCCCAGTCGGGCAGGGCCAGATCCCCGGGCCGTGCACCGATTTGCGCCAGCGTCGCCACGTCGCAGGCGTCAAAAAGCGGATCGAGATCGGCCTCCACCGCCACCAGCGTCACCGGGGCGAACTGCCCGGCCTGCTGCACCTCGTTCAGTGCCGTCTCGACGCTGTCGGCAAGGTAGAGCGCCGCCCGGCCGACCCGGTTGAAGCGCCCGCCGAAGCGCTCGGCCCCCTCGCCCGACAAGGGCCGATAGGCCCAATAGGGCGAGAGCGCGCGGTAGAGCGTGCCGCGGAACTGCATCAGGCGGGGATGCCGGCGTCGAGCCTGTCGAGATAGAGGTGCACCCAGTCGGCGTGGCCATCGCGCACAAGCTGCATCGCCGTCGCCTCGCCAAAGCCCGAAAGCGGCGCCGAACGGTACCAGGCATAGGCCAGCAGGTCCGAGCCGAAGCGCGGCGCGACGCGGTTGACGATCTCGACCATCTCGCGCAGGCGCTTCTGGGTGCGCGGGTTGCCCACCCGGTTCGCCCGGGTCAGCGCGTCGCGCCCGAGCCCGGCGGTCTGGGCGATCTCGTCCACCGTGGTGCGCAGGCTCTGCGCCATCAGCCGCGGGGCAAAGAGCCCGTCATCCGAAACACCGCGAAGATCCATTTTGCCACCCATTATGACGTGATATTCGTCAATATGGGTGGCATAGCGGAAGAGGTCAAGCCTTGCGGTCAGAAGAAGCAGACCACCTCGGCCTCGGCCTGTGCCCGGCGCAACTCGGCGACGATGCCATCGGCCATGGCCGAGCTGTTGAAGATCGCCATGCGCTCGCCGCCGGTGAGCCGCAGCGACAGCACCGTCTCGGCCTCGACGTATTTGTCATAGGGCAGGATGGCGGCGATCTCGTCGATCGAGCAGGCGCATTTGCGCAGGCTCTCGCGGCTCTGGCCGTTCGCGGCCATGCAGCCGAAGACGTAATCGGCGCGCACCTCGGTCGGGTAGTCGTTGAGCCGCTCGGCCACCCCCTGCGCCGAGAGCGCCGCCGGGCCGCAGAGCGCCAGAAGCAGAACCACCCGCCGGATCATTGCGCCGCCACCTCGTCGAAGCGCAGCTCCGAAAGATAGCCCCCCTGCGCGCCCTCGGCGCCCGGCGCCTCGGCGATCAGGCTCAGGTACCAGCCCGGCACCGCCTCGGACATGGTGACCCGCAGCTCGAGATCGCCGAAGCCCATCATCCGTGCCCGGTTCGGATCCTCGGCAAAGGGGCGCAGGGTAACGGTGCGCGTCTCGATGGTCTTGCTGCCGTAGCTGGCCTGCCCGGTCTCGACCTCGGCGGGGCGCACCAGCGACTCCTTGATCCGGTTGCGGATGTAGAAGGGCGAGCCGCCGGCGGTCTCGGCCATGTCGCGGATCACCGTCTCGTAGAAATACATGATCATCGGGTTGCCGACGCTGGCCGGGAAGCTGCCGAGGTTGCGGTGCTTGCCGTCCTTCAGGAACTGCAGGTTGGCGATCCGCGCCTCGGGCGTCTGCTCGAACGAGAGCGCGATCTCGCCGCTGCCGGTCTCGGCCGCCTCGGGCAGCAGGCCGTTCTGCACGGCGCGGCTGTAATGCAGCACCGAGCCGGCAGCGATGCTGTCGAGCGTGCCTTCCTTGAACAGCAGCTCATAGGTCTGCTCCGCCTCGGTGGTGGCCGCGGCTGCGGGCAGCGCGAGCGCCCCCAGCACGGCAATCAGGGCCAGTTTCCTGCGCATGGCGCGACTCCTCCCGCGTGGTCTCCCAGTGCGCAGCCTACCCCCCCTGCCCTGCCTGTCATTGCCGACTTTTGTCGGTGCCCGCCACGTCGCACCCTAGACCTCCGGCGACTGCCAGCGCACCTTCCAGTCGATCAGCGAGCGCAGACGGGCCAGCTGCACCGGCTTGGTCAGCACCGAGAACCCCTGCGCCGCGCCCTTTTTCAGCAGCCCGTTGCCGCGGTTGGCGGTGATCATGATCGCCGGCACCTGCGCCCCGCTGGCGCGGCGGATCTCGGCGATCGCCACGTCGCCGGTCTCGCCGCCGTCGAGCTGGTAGTCGGCGAGGATGATGTCCGGCGGCATGCCCATGTCGCGCACGTGCCCCAGCGCCTCGGAGATCGAGCGCGCCGCCAGCACGCTCGCGCCCCATTGCTCGAGCTTCTGCGAGAAGGCGAAGAGCACGTCCGGGTCGTTCTCCACCAGCAGCACGATGTGGTCCATCTCGTAGGCCACGGCCGGGGCGCGCTCGCGGTCGTCCTCGGGGGCGGCGCGGCGACCCTCGACCACCTCCATCTCGATGCTGAAGACCGAGCCCGCGCCGGGCTTGGAGCGCACCCGAACCTGGTGGCCGAGCTGGCGGCAGGTCCGGTCGACGATCGACAGCCCCAGCCCCACCCCCGAGCCGAGCGGCACGTTGTCGGCGCGGGCGAACTCCTCGAAGATGCGCTTCTGGTCCTTGCGCGAGATGCCGATGCCGGTGTCCCAGACCTGCAGCTCGATGCGCCCGCCGCGGCGCCGGCAGCCGACCAGCACCCGGCCGCCCTCGGGGGTGTATTGCAGCGCGTTGACCACGAGGTTCTGGATCGAGCGCAGCAGGTAGACCGGATCGGAGCGCACGAAGACCATGCTCGGCACCACGTCGAGCCGCACGCCGCGGCGCTGCGCCACCGGCACCTGATCCTCCCAGACGCTGCGCATTAGCGTGCCAAGGCAAAGCTCGGAGGGGGTCAGCGCCTTGTCGGCGCTCTCGAGCCGCGAGATGTCGAGCAGCGAATGCAGCAGCTGCTCGATCGAGGTGAACGAGCCTTCGAGCCGCTCCACCGTCGGCGCAAAGCGCGTGTTGGCTGCGGCATCGAGCAGGGTCGCGATGAGCAGCTTGGCCGCGTTGATCGGCTGCAGCAGGTCGTGGCTGGCGGCGGCAAGAAAGCGGGTCTTCGACGAGACCGCCGCCTCGGCCCGCTCTTTGGCCAGCCGCAGCTCCTCCTCGACCCGGGCCATTTCCTCGAACTGCAGGCGCAGCTGCGCGTTGGCGCGGGTCAGCTCGGCGGTGCGCTCGATCACCCGGTTCTCGAGCATCACCGTGGCGCGGGTTTCCAGCGTCACGTCCTTCAGCTCCAGCAGCACCCCGCCGTCGGGCAGCCGGTGGGCGTGCAGGTCCAGCATCCGCCCCGAGGCGTGGCGCAGCCGCCGCCGCAACCGCCCCTGCCGCTCCAGCCGGTCGAGCCAATGGGCGATGTCATGCTCGGCCGCCTCGGTGATCAGCCCGTGCTGGGCGACGTAATCGAGCATCCGCGCCAGCGCGACCCCCTTTTGCAGCACCGTGTAGGGCAGCCCCAGAAGCTGGCGGAACTGCTGGTTGAACATCATCACCGCGCCCTCGGGCGAAAACGTGCAGACCCCCGATGTCATGTTCTCGAAGACCGCCTGCAGGTAATCCGCCTGCCGGTCGATCAGGCTTTCCTTCTCGGACCGGTTGCGGCGCAGGATGGCGGTCATCTCGGTGAGCAGCAGCACGATGTTCTCGTCGCTCGTGCGCTGCAGGTTGATCTGGTACCAGCGGTCGCCGGTCAGCTCGATCACCAGCGAGACCACCGAGGCCCCTGCCCTGCCCCGCCGCGCCTGTGCCAGCGCCGCGTCGAAGCTGCCCTCGACGCTCACCAGATGCGCGCTCCTGGCCATGGCCGAAAGACAGGCGCCGATCTCGAGCCCCGGCCGCAGCTGCTCGGAGATGTCGGGCAACAGCCGCTGGAAGTTGTCGTTGCAGACCTCGAGCCGCCCGCCGGTGAACAGCGCCACCCCGCCATCGAGCGCCGCAAGCGCATCGGCGAGGTTCTTGCGCATCCGCTCGGAATCGTGCCGGGCGTGGCGCAGCGCATCCGTGGTCAGCTCGAGATCGCGGGTCTTGGCCCAGACCTGCGCCTGCAGCGCGATGGCCGACTGGAACGCACCATAGGCGGTGCTGCCGATCTCGTGCTGCCGGTTGGCACGGCGGATCAGCGCGTCGATGATCTTGGCCTGCCGGGCGACCTGGTTCTCGAGCGGCTCGTTGGGGTCGATCATGCGAAATCGCGCCTCCCCGGCTCGAAGAAGGCGACGCCGACGAAGGTCTGGTTCACATGGACCCCGCAATGCTGCTCGCCGTAGGTGTTGAACCCCAGCACCCGGCGGCGCCGGAAGATCTCGCTCACCGCCGGGGCGAGCTGCTTCTGCTCGATCTCCAGCTTGCGCAGCACGCAGTCGAAGCCGAGCACGAAATCCGGCGGCGCGTCCTGCGGGCCGGTAACGTCGAGCTCGTGCTCGAGCGTCTCGAGGATCTCCTTGCCCCGGCCCAGCGTCAGGATCAGCCCGTCGTCGATCGCCCCGAGGAAGGACAGCGCGTGCGAGCTTGGCGCGCCATGCACCGCGCGCACGTGGTAGTTCATGTTCTGCCGCACCAGCATCGGGTTTTCGGCAAAGACCTGCGGCGACAGCCGCTCGACCGGCACGCCGACGATCCGCGCGTATTCCAGCGCCGCGGGGGCACCGTTGATTTCGAAGACCAGCCGCTCCTCGGGCAGCGCGCGGGTCACCACCATCTGCTCGTCGGTGGGCAGGAAATGGTCGAAGCCGAGGCCACGGAATTCCAGATCGGTTTCAACCAGAAGGAGAACGGCCGCATTGCTGTGGAACCGCCCGTCGTGCAGAACGAAGGTCTCCTTAAAGGCAAGATTGTCCCCCGCCGAGCCGCCGAAGACCGGCACCTCGCCAAGCGCCGCCTCGAGCGTGGCGACCAGCATCTCTTCTTGCTTGGCCAGCCCGTCGGCAAAGATCAGGGCCAGCCGGTTCCAGCCGGCGGTGCGGCGGAAGCGCCCCGCGTGGCTGCGCACCTCCGCGGCAATGGATTTCATCAGCAAGGGTTTCAGCGGCGAGATCAGCATCGAAGCGCAGCGGAAATGCTCGCGCGGGAAGGCCAGCAGCAGCAGCGCCCCGGTCTCGTAGCCCTCTTGGGTGATCGTCCCGGCGGTGGTGCAGCCAAAGACCGGAACCCCGCCCGCCCCCTCTTCGAGCGCCTGCGCCACGGCGTCCAGCACCAGCCCCTCGGGCATGAAGGCGAGGATGAAGCAGGTGTCGGACAGGTCGAGCACCGCCAGCGCTTCGCGGACGGCACCCGCGGCCTCGGTCCGGTACGAGACCGCGATGCGGACGAAGCGCGGCAACAGGCGGTCTGGCGCCATATGGGTCAGCGGCTCAGGAAGGCTTGGGCATCGGCATCCGCGGCACCGATGGTCGTGGCGGGCTGCGAGCTTTCGACCAGCACCGCCGCCTGCGTCCGGTTCTGCACCCCGAGCCGGCGCAGGAGCGCGGTGATATGCGCCTTCACCGTGGCCTCGGCGAGATCGAGTTCATAGGCGATCTGCTTGTTGGGCTTACCGGCGCAGATCAGTTTCATGATGCGTTTCTGCTGCGGCGTCAGCTCTGCGAGCTTGGGGTGCATCGCCTCGAAAGGCGGCGCCTCGGCCTCGCTCACGGTCTCGCCCAGGTACCCCGCGTGCACGTACCGCCGCCCGGCGGCGATCTCGCGCAGCGCCTCGCGCAGCAGCGGTGTCGGGGCGTCCTTGGGCAGGAAGCCCGCGGCCCCTTCCTCCATCAGCGCCTGCACCACCTGCACCGAGGTGAGCGAAGAGATCACCAGCACCGGCACCTCGGGCAGCGCCTCGTGCAGACGCTGGAACCCGGAAATGCCGCAGACATCCGGCAGCTTGAGATCGAACATCACCAGATCGGGGGCGAGCCCCTGCGCCAGCAGATCGAGCGCCGCGCCGAGGGTCTGCGCCTTGGACGGCTGACATTCCGGGAACACCATCCGCAAGGCGGCGTCCAGCGCGTCGCTGTAGAGCGGATGATCGTCGACGATCAGAACAGGCCCAATCGTGCCCGATGCAGCCGCATCTTGCATGTCTTTCATTGAACTCTCCTCCCACGAAGAAGGTAGCGCATGAAATTTCACTCGCGCAACGGTGTTGTTCCCCAAGGTCAAGGAACGCGCGCCTCCGCGCCGACGTCCGCGGGGCGCGCGTGGGCCCCCGTTCTAGGAGAGCGCCCCGCTCTGTTTGGCCACATGGGTGGCGATGGCGTCCATCAACGGCGGCGAGAGGCAGTCGTAGGGCTCGAGCCCCAGTTCGCGCAGCCGGCCGCGGATCTCGTCCATGCGGGACGGATCGACGCCGGATTCGATGATCGAAGAGACGAAGGCGGCAAATTCCGCTGGTGCCCATCCCTCCTCGGACGACAATTCCGTGTGCACGAAGTCGAGCCCGTGGAACGGGTGACCGGTGTTCTCGATGCGGCCGTACATATGCACGCCGCAGCCCTTGCAGGCGTGGCGCTGGATCGTAGCCGAGCCATCCACCACCTCGAGCTTGTCCGCGTTCTCGAGCACCTCGACCTGATCCCGCGCGACCACGGCGATCTGGCTGAACACCGCGCCGTCGGGCTTCCAGCACTTGGTGCAGCCGCAGACGTGATTGTGCGCCGTCTGCGCGCCGATGCGGACCACGACGGGATCGCTGCTGCATTTGCACCTGAGCGTGCCGCCGGCAAAACCGGGCCGTGCCGGGGTGATGCCGCCGTCCACCTGCGGATGAATCTTCACATGGCTGAACTGCGGCGTGGACGGGGACTCGTCCCCGCCGAACAATTTGTCGAGAATTCCCATTTCCTATGGCTCCTCCCATGCGCGCCCGCCTCCCTGCGGACCCGTGGCGCAAGGGTGCGGCCTCGTCCGGGCGCTGGCAATGCAACCATTCGTATTGGCTCGGCGCGCCTTCGCCCGCGCTCGGGGGCGGATTGTCAGCCGTACGGGCAGGCCCGGCGCAGCGCCTGGCCGAGATAGGGCGCGACCTGTTCCGGCGGCAGGTTCGCATCAAGCGCCACGAGGCCGCACTGCGGATCGGGATCGCCATCCTTGCCGTCGGTGACATGCAGCAGCCGCAACAGATGCGCCCGGCACAGGGTCTCGAGCCGCGCCCCCAGCCCCTGGCCGGGCATCTCGAAGCCCGAGGCAATCACCAGTCCCGCGCCGGGCAGCGCCAGCGCGTCAAGCGCGCCGAGCCCGGGCACCAGCGGCGGGTCGTCGAAACTGCCGGCGAGCGCCATGGCTTCGGCCGCCTCATGCGCGGCGACAAGACCGGTGATGATCTCCCGCATGCCGGTCTCGCCCTGGGCGGAGGGCACCACCACCGGCGCGCTCGCGCCGAGCGCCAAAAGCGCGACCCAGCCGCCGTCCTGCACCACGCGCCAGCCGATCAGCGCCAGCGCCTCGGCCGCCGCCACCGAGCGGAAGGCCCTGAGTTGACCGCTCAGCATCGAGGGCCGGAAGTCTGCCACCAGCACCGCACCGGGCCAGTCCCCGGCAAACCACGGATGGAAATGCTCCCGCGCCGTCTCGCGCAGCGCGACGAGCTCGGTCGCTCTGAGGCTTGCACCGGGGACGTGCAGGGAGCGGGTCATCTGGACTTCCTTGGTCAGGGCCCAAAGCGGGCGGCGGGCGCTTCGGCGCGGCGGCTCCGCCGCTGCACCAAAGAGATGCGGACAATCTAGCCGAAGCTGGCAGGGCGCCGGAACACAGCCCATGGTCGCAGCCCCGGCGAACCCGCAAAAAACTTGCCAGAGGGCCATATTTTCAACCCCCTGAAAACATGCGCATTTTCAGATTGTCAGCTGACAATTTCCCGCATCGGGCCGGCGCGACAGGGCCGAGAGCAGCGAGAAGACGGAGAAAGAGCCCCTTTGCGCCATTTGTGTCAGCCGCCTGAGATAGGCGCCGGGCTTGCGGATCTGCGCGTGGCGTTCGAGCAGGCACAGCAGGGTTGCCGCGGCCCTCTCCGGGCCCATGATCCGCTGCGCTTCGTGCAGCACCGGCGGCTCTATTCCCATCATCGGCGCAAGCCTCTGCGAGATCGCCACCAGCTCATGCCAGCCCTTTGGCGCCTCTGGGAAGAAGGCGCGGTACTCCCGGCAGGTCTCTGCGATCATCGGGACGGTCAGGCGCGTGTCCTTCTCAGCAGGTCCGGCGGTTTCCAAGGGCGTCACCTTTGGCTGCTGCGCGCTCTCAGAGTCAGAATAGGGTCTATCTGATTCCTGTATGTGCCGCTCATTTTGGGTGTTGCTGGCGCTCAGTGGGACGGAACCGGAGACGGTCAGCGCGGGGATGTCGTCGGGTGCCTGGGTCGGAAGCTCGGCCTCGAGACGGCTGACAATCGCGGATAGAACGTCCTCGGAGCACTTCCGGCGCAGCAGCAGGCGGGCGGCCTCGAGCAACTCTTCGGGCGCGCCCGTCTCGAGCAGCCGCTGACGCAGCATGCCGAGCCTGGCGCGCAGCACCGCGATGCGCTCGCGGCGCAGGGTGACCTCGGTGACGGCCCGCTCGAGCGCAGAGGCGGCGCGGGCCAGGGGGGAGAGATCGAAGCCGAAGGCGACGCCGATCTCGGACCCGGCCCGGCGGGCGAAGCGCTTGCCATTGGCGCTGTCGTGACGGTGGATGATCCCGCGCGCGGTCAGCGCGGCAAGGTGCCGCCGCAGCGTGCTCTCTGGCATGCCTGAGAGCCGCTCGGACAGCGCCCGGTTCGAGGGGAAGACGATGGCGCCGCCGGGCGTGCTGGGCAGCTCGCGCTCCGGCCAGAAGCTGAGCAGTGCCTTCAGCACGGACAGCGGGCGGTGGCCGAGACCGAAGTCTTCGGCGGCAATGGTCAGATCGCGCAGCAGCGCCCACTTGTCGTGGGAGCCGACCTGCGCCGTCAGGCAAGCCGATAGCGGCCGCCCGACCGGGTGTCGGGACGTGTCCTGCATGTGAATTTTCACGAAAGACAACAAAATTCCTGCCCCACACCGAGATGCGGAGTTGACAGGGACCGGTGCTGGCGGCTAACTCAAAGTGCTACTTTCGAGAAGGGCCTTCCGGGATCCGTCCTGGGGGGCTTTTCTTTTTGTCGCCTGTCCTCTCGTGCCTCCGTTCCTGTTATCCTGCTCTCAGTCTTCCGACCGGGTGCTTTGCCAGCGGTCGTGAAGTTCGGTGATGATGGCTTCGGCCTGCGAGTCGAGCCACCGGTCGAAGCCGTCTGCAGTGCGCGAGGGCACCGTCAGAGTCAATCCGCGCGAGGTGCTGCGCACCTCTGCCAGCGCCATGCCGTCGCGGGAACGCAGGCTGCGCGGCCGCGGGGCAGGGGCCTTGGGCGCGCTCGCCTTGCGCTGCGTGGCGGCATAGACCGCTTCGAAGCGGGCATCGGAATCCAGTGCCTCGAAATCGGGGTGCCGCATGGCATCCTCGGCGCGCGCGCTCGCGGCCGCGTCCTGCAGCGCCTTGGCCAGCGCCATCCAGCGGTCGCGGCCGATGCTCGGGGCCGAGCCGATGCGGCGCAGGAAGGGCAGGGCAAAGGCCGTGCCCACCTTCAGCATCCGGCTCACCATCGGCAGGTCGATCGACAGCGCCGCGGCGATTGTCTGCCGGTCATATCCCGAGTCCTGCAGCTGGGCCGCGAAGCTCGCCTTTTCCACGAAGCTGAGATCCTGCCGCGAGGTGTTTTCCTGGCCCTGCGCCATGACCAGCGCGTGGTCGTCGAGCTGGCGGACCATCGCCTTGACCTTCATCCCCAGCTCGCGCAGCGCCCCGAGGCGGCGTCGGCCGTAGACGATCTCGAAGCGGCCGTTGGTCTTGGGATGCGGGCGCAGAAGCACCGGCACCTGCTGACCATAGGTCTGCAGGCTTTCCTTCAGCTGGTCCTGCGCGGCGGGATCAAGGCCGAGACGGTCCTCGAAGCCGGCGTCATCGATGAGATCGGCGTCGATCTCCTGAACGGCGTTTTCCTGAAGTTTCGACAGCGAGCTCTGCAGCGCGCCGACGGCGCCGCGCGGCATCATCCGCGAGTCGGCCGGGCTCGGCTTGCGTTCGCCGCCCCCGAGAGTGGAAATCCGTGGTTCCAGAATGCCTTTGCGTGCCATCAGCGTCCCCATGCTTTCTGAATGAGAGACTCGACCTCATCATTGACTTGATTCAGTGAATCGATCGCGCGGTCATAGGTGTTGCGGTGGAACTGCGAGCGGTCGACCTCGTAGAGCGTCTGAGTCGTCAGCCCGGCGTCCGAGATCGCGGTGGATTTCAGCATCGAGGAAACCATCACCTCCTCGCCGAAAAGCTGGCGCAGGAAGGCCACCACCTGCTGCTGCGGCCCGTCATTGGGCTCGTAACGGTTGATCAGGAAGCGCAGGAAGTCGAACTCCATGCTGGCGCCGGCGTTCGACACGACGTCGAGCAGATCAGCGCTCATCTGCAGGAACTGCGCCATCGAGGCGATGTCCAGCATGTTGGGCACGATGGTGATCAGCACGCCGGTCGAGGCGCAGAGCGCCGACATGGTCAGATAGCCAAGCTGCGGCGGACAATCGAAGATGATCACGTCGTAATCGGCCTCGACCTCCTGCAGCGTCGCGGCCATCCGCGCGAAAAACGGCGGCTGCATGTTTGCCATCAGCGCCTGCGGCGTCTCATGCTCGAATTCCTGCAGGATCAGCCCGCCCGGCGCCAGGTCGATGCCGGTGAAATAGGTCTTCTGGATGATCTGCGACATGGGAACCGGATCGTCGTAGCGGATCGCGTCGTAGATCGTGCCGGAGTGCAGGAAATCATACTCGGGCCGGTAGCCGAAGAGCGTGGTCAGCGAGGCCTGCGGGTCGATGTCCACGGCCAGAACGCGGTAGCCCTTGAGCGCCAGCCGCTGCGCGGTGTGGATCGAGCTGGTGGTCTTGCCCGAGCCGCCCTTGAAGTTGAGGAAGGACAGCACCTGCACCTTGTCGCCCTCGCGGCGGCCGCGCAGGTAGGTGCCCTTGGTCTTGGCGGTATTGTCGAGCGTCTTGCGGATTTCCTGCAGATCTTCGCCGGAATAGTGTCTTCTTCCGCCCGGCGTGGTATGCACCTCGGGCACGCGGTTCTCGAAATGCAGCTTGCGCAGGAAGCTCGGCGAGATGCCGAGCAGCTCTGCCGCCTCGCCCGCGGAAAAGCGGCGAAGTTCCTTGCGCGCATCGGGGGCGAAGACCTTGAGCATATGGTCCTCGAGCGCCGCGCTGATCGCCTCGGCGTTCTCCCGCACACGGGCGTTGATATGGATCGGTTCCGCCACTGCTGCCCTCATCTTCGGTAACGCTGTTTTCCGCCAGCGCTTTTATTACCGTTCCTTTATGCAAGAGAGAGCGGAGTTGTCCACAGATTCCTTCGCCAAGAGGGCAGGGGGGCCGCCGCAATATTTTGCGACTCTTCACAGCGCGGACGCAAGGTGACAGATAATTGTCTGAAATTGCATTACTTTTCATCTGCCATCACCGCGCCAGTCGCTGGTGCGTGTGTTCCCGACAGGACGCGCGTCCGAGCGGCCAATGGGCAGTCTCGGCGACAGGCTCGCTGCACACATGCAGGGCGACTCACCGGCGAGTCGCCCTGCAACAGGCTCTAATCAGGCTCAAATGGCGCTGTTTCGGCTCATTCGGCCGGTTCCGTCGCGGGCTTGCCCGGGGCGCGCCGATAGGTGAGGGGCGAGTCGGCCAGCGCATGGGCGGCGGCGCGCGCCTGAAGGTCGATATGGTGGGGCGACTTGATGCAAACCGGGTCGGTGGCGGTGGGGTCGCCCGCCAGCGCCATCGCCTGGCACCGGCAGCCGCCGAAATCGATCTCGCGGCGGTCGCAGCTTGCGCAGGGCTCCTGCATCCAGCCGGTGCCGCGATAGGCCTCAAAGGCGGCGCCCTCGGTCCAGATCGCCGCCAGCGGCCGGTCGCGGACGCTGTCGAAGCGCAGGTGGGCAATCGTCTGCGCGGCATGGCAGGGCAGCACGGTGCCGTCGGGCGCGATGTTGAGCCCGGTCGAGCCCCAGCCGCCCATGCAGCGCTTGGGGTAGTCGGAATGGTAGTCGGCGGGCACGTAGTCGATCACCAGCCGCCCCTTCAGCCGGACCCGCGCCTCGGCGACGCGGCGGCTGGCCTCTTCGGCCTGCGCCTTCGTCGGCATCAGCGCGTCGCGGTTCTCGAGGGCCCAGCCGTGGAATTGCACCGTCGCCACCTCGATGCGCCGCGCCCCCATCTCGAGCGCCATCTCGATCGCGCGGGGCAGCTGGTGCAGGTTGCGCCGGTGCAGCACCGCGTTGAGGGTCAGCGGAAAGCCGATCTGCCCGATCCATTGCGCCACCTGCAGCTTCCGCGCAAAGCCGCCCCGGTAGCCGCCGATCTCGTCGGCCATCTCGGGCGTGGTGCCCTGCAGGCTGAGCTGGATGTGGTCGAGCCCGGCATCGTCGAGCCCGCGCAGCCGGCGTTCGCTGAGGCCGATGCCGGAGGTGATCAGGTTCGTGTAGAGCCCGGCGTCGCGCGCGGCGCGCACGAGATCCTCGAGATCGCGGCGGGCGGCGGGCTCGCCGCCCGAGAGGTGAAGCTGCAGCACGCCGAGATCCGCCGCCTCGCGAAAGACGCGGGACCACTCCGCGGTGGACAGCTCGGCGTCCTGGCGCGTCAGCTCGAGCGGGTTCGAGCAATAGGGGCAGGACAGCGGGCAGCGGTGGGTCAGCTCGGCGAGCATCGCGATGGGAGGCTTGGCTGTGGTCATGGCGGGGCCTTTGATCTGCGCTGCGGCCCGGGCTCGGCGCCGGGCGCTGCGTATTTGAAAAGGAGACGGGTCAGGGAGAGAGGTCGAGAAAGCGCCTTGCGTGCAGCGCCTGCAGGAAGCCGGCGGCGTCGGCGGCGATCTGTTCGGGCGGCGCGGCGTAGCGGGCGGCGAGGATCCCGGTGATCTCGGCAAGGCTGCGCGTGCCGTCGACTTCGGAGAGGATCGCATGGGCGATGGGGTCGAGGGTGACCGCGCGCTCGGGGGCGAGCAGCACCCAGCCGCCGCGCACCCGGTCGTGGTGCAGGCGCACGCCGCGGGGCAGGGCGGGGATGGCGGCGGGATCCATCAGGCGGCCTCGGCGCCGGGGGCCAGACCTTCGCCGGGGCGCCAGGCGCCGGGGGGGATGCGCGCGGGGTCCACATAGGCGCCCCAGAGCGCGTCGAGCTGCGACCAGAGCACGTCGGTCTTGAAGATCAGCGCGCGGGCGGCCTGGTCCTGTTTCTCGAGGGTGTCGGCGTGGCCCAGCACCCAGTCGAGACCGAAGGCGACGTCTTTCGGCGCTTCCTTGAGCCGGTTGCGGAAATAGCTCAGCGCCGCCTCGTCGGCGAAGGCGTAGTTCTGCAGCAGCCCCTCGATCCGCGAGGCGTGGATCTTGGGCGCGAAGAGCTCGGTGAGCGAGGCGGCGACGGCCTCGAGCAGGGTCTTGTCGCGCACGAAGCGGACGTAGGCATCGACGGCGAAACGGGTGGCGGGCAGCACGCCCTCGCAGGAGGCGACGTAGTCGCGGTCGAGCCCCACCGCCTCGGCAAGGCGCAGCCAGCGGCGGATGCCGCCCTCGTTGGTCTCGGTGCCGTCGTGATCCTCGATCCGCGAGCGCCAGGCGCGGCGCAGGGCGGGATCCTCGACGCGGGACATGAAGGCGGCGTCCTTCATCGGGATGGAGTGCTGGTAGTAGTAGCGGTTGATCACCCAGGCGCGGACCTCGTCCGGGGTGCAGGCGCCGCCGTGCAACCGGTGATGGAAGGGGTGCAGGTCGTGGTAGCGCGTCGCGCCGATGCGGCGGAGGCGGGCCTCAAATTCTGCGCGGGACTCTGCGTCGGTCATGCGGTCAGCTCCATGCCATCGTGGCCTATGGTCCAGCCCGCCGCCTCGGCCTCGGCCCGCTCGGGGGCGCCGGGGCGCAGCACCGGGTTGGTGTTGTTCATGTGCACGAAGACCTTGCGGCCGAGATCGAGCCCTTCGAAGGCGGCGATCGAGCCCGCGGGGCCGCTCATCGACATATGGCCCATGCGGCGGCCGGTCTTGGCGCCCAGCCCGGCGGCGATCATCTCGTCGTCGCGCCAGAGCGTGCCGTCGAAGAAGACCAGCGCGGCGCCGGTCAGCCGGGCGCGCAGGCTCTCGTCGAGCCGGGCGCAACCGGGAATGTAATAGGCGCGGGCGCTGCCCGCACGCAGCTCGACGCCCACGGTCTGCTCGCCCATGAGGTCGGTGTCCACCTCGGCGCCCTCCATGTAGAGCGGCACCTTGCCGGGCACCGCAAAGAGCGTGGCGCTCAGCCCGGGGGCGATCTCGGCGGGCGTGTCCAGCGCCAGCGCGGCACGGGGCACCACGGCGCTGTCGAGCGCCGAGAAGACCGGGTTTTCGGCGATCACCGCGTGGATGCCGGGGGTGGCGTAGAGCGTGAAGCGCTGCATCTCGCGCAGCGTCAACAGCCCGGCGATGTGGTCGATGTCGCCATTGGTCACCAGCACCGAGCGCAGCGGCATGTCGCGCAGCCCGGTGGGGTGCAGCTCGGGGGTGGCGGCGAGCTGCGCACGGATGTCCGGCGAGGCGTTGAGGATCGCCCAGTCCCTGCCATTCGCCGAGACGGCCAGCGAACTTTGGGTCTGGGCGGGGATGTCGCCTGCACGGGCCATCCGGCAGTTCTCGCAGCCGCAGTTCCACTGGGGCAAACCGCCCCCGGCTGCGGCTCCGAGAATACGCGCGCGGATCTGTTGCATCACGTTCTCCGCGCGCGGCTGATCAGAACAGCACCCCGTCGTCGTGCTCGGGTCCGTACATGTTGATTTCCATGCCGCACTCGATTTCGCGGATCACGGGTTTCGTCCAGGCCATGAAAGTCTCCTCCTCTCGCAGGTTGCCATGGGAGGAGTGTGCGGCCTCGGGGGTCCGCGGGGCGATTCTTATCTTCTAAGAAGCGCCGAGACGAAAGTCGGTGTCCGCGCCGCTCAGCGGATCGGCGGCGTGCCCTCGAGGCAGAAGCCCTTCTGGCGCAAGGTGATGATATCGAATCCGAAATCTGCCGAGGGTTTCAATTTCCTGCGCAGGTAGCCGATGTAGACATCAACGACGTTTTCCGAGCGCGAGTCGCCCGCCCAGAGCCGGTCGAAGATCTCGCCGCGCGAGAGCGGGGTGCCGGCATGGGTGGCGAGCAGCGCCAGCAGGGCGAACTCGCGGTCGGTGAGCTGCAGGCTGCGGGCGCGGGTGCTGAGACTGTGGTCCGCGGCCGACAGGCGGGCGGGTTCGGGGCGGATCGCGGCGGCGCGGTGCTGCTGCACCTGGAGGCGCGCGACGAGCTCGTCGAAGGCAAAGGGTTTGACCACGTAGTCATCGGCCCCGGCGGCGAGCCCAGCGGCGCGCTGCTCGACCTCGGAAAGCGCCGAGAGCATGACCACCGGAAGCTGTGCCCCGGCGGCGCGGGCGCTGCGCACCAGCTCGATGCCGCTGTCGGCGCCAAGCATGACGTCGATCACCGCCGCGTCGAAGCGCTGCCCGGTGAGCCGTTCGAGCGCCAGATCGGCGCGGTTGCAGGTTTCCACCGCGTAGCCGTGCAGCCCCAGCCCGCGGGCCAGGGCCGAGCAGATCTCGGGGTCGTCATCGACGACAAGGAGGCGGGGGGCACGGCTCATGGCGGCAGGCTAGCGCGCGGCGCGCGGCAGGCGAAGCGCGATCTTGGTCCCGGGTGACTCGCCGAGCGCCTTGGCGCGGGGCAGGGGGCTTTCGATGGCGATGTGCCCGCCCTGCTGCTCGATCACCCAGCGAGCCAGCGGCAGGCCGAGGCCGAAGCCCTGTGTCCGCGTGCCGCCGCCGCCCTGCGCAAAGCGGTCGAAGAGCCGGGCCTGCAGCTCTTGCGGGATGCCGGGGCCGTTGTCGGTGAGGGTGATTTCCGCCTCGGGTCCATCGGCGCGCAGCTCCAGCTTCAGGGCGCCGCCGCTGCGGGCGTGCCGGATGGCGTTGCGGATCAGCCCCGCCAGCACCTGCCGCAGCCAGTTGCGGTCTGCCTCGACGATCAGCGGGGCAGGGGGGGCGTCGGGGCCGAAAAGGTGCATCCCGGCGTTCGAGAGCTCGGCCGCGGTTTCGGCCGCAGCCTCCCGCGCCAGATCCGACAGATCGACCGGCACCGGGTCCAGCGCCAGCTGCCCGGTCTCGGAGCGGGCGACGCGCAGCAGGTCGTCGATGCGTCGGCTGAGGCGGCTGGCACGGGTCTCGATGGTGGCAAAGGCGGCCTCGGGCGCGGGCGCGCCCTGTCTGCCGAGCTGCGCCTCCATCAGGATCACCGTCAGCGGGGTGCGCAATTCGTGGCTGATGTCGGCGAAGAAGCGGCGGCGATCCTCGTCGGTGCGTTCGAGCCGGGTGTTGGCGGCGCGCAGGGCCTCGGTACGCTGCGCGATGGTCTGGTTGAGCTGCGCGCGGTCCTCGGCCACCGCCTCGGCGCGGGTGGCGAGGGCCTGGGCCATGCGGCTGGTTTCGCTGTAGAGCGCGCCGATCTCGTCCTGGCGGGTGCCGGGCAGGGCGATGGCGAAATCCTCCTGCCCGATGCGCCGGGCGGCGGCGCGCAGCGCGTCGAGGCGGCGGAACTGCGGCCGGACGAGGCCGAAGTAGAACCCCGTCGAGAGCGCCAGCGCCAGCAGCCCCATGCCGAACGCCGCCAAGACCAGCCGCTGGCGCAGCGCGTCGATGCCCCGCAGGATCTCGCGGCGGAGCCGGCGCTCCTCGTTCACCGCCTCGGCAAGCAGCGGGTCCACCCCCGAGGCGAAAGTGTCGAGATGCGCGCGCAGGCGGGCGGGGTCTGTGGTGTCGGAGGTCAGCGCGGCCTGCGCCGAGTGGAACAGCGCCTCGATCCGGGCGATGGAGAGCGAGAGTGTGGCGCGGCGGCTCTGCGCGTCGAGTCCCTGCGCGGCGGCGACCTCGGTATCGAGCCCGGCGCGCAGCCGCGCGAAGGTCTGGGCAAGGGTCGCGGCGAGGCCCTGGGTGCGCGCGGCGCGGGTCTCGGGGGGCTGGCCGCGCTGGATCAGCTCGGCGGCGACGACGATATAGGTAGAGACCTGCGTGGAAAGCGCGGCATAATCCTCGAGCCGCGCCTCGGCCGCCAGCGCCGAATCGAGTCGGTCTGAGACTCGGGCCATTCCGAGCACGATGATCGCCGCGGTCAGCAGCGTCGCTAGGCCAAGAAGCCCCGCGCCGAGTCCCAGTCGCGCCTTGAGGGAGAGGCCCGATCGCCCGATCCCCTGCCGCCGAGCTTCCATGGCTGCCTTGAAAATGTGCGTTCGCCCAAGAAACGCGCGCGTTCTCTGGGCAATGCTGCAGTGCGGCGCAACTGACATAAATCGTGAGACCCGAATATTAACACTCAGGGGGATACTGGAAGGGCATCACGTTCAAACCCACGAGGCAACCATGATTGAGCTTCTCTTTATGGCGTGCTTGTCAAGTGCGCCCGATCAGTGTCAGCAGCGCAGCCTGGTATTTTCCGATGTCACCCCTCTGGCCTGCATGATGGGTGCCCAGCCGGAACTGGCCCGCTGGGTCGAGGAACATCCGGCCTACACGGTGTCCCACTGGAAATGCCGCGAACTCGGCACCGGTGAGCGCGAAGCGTGACCCCGCGCGCGGCCCGGCGGGCCATCTGCGGAGCGCGATCCATTCGTTAGTGAATTTCTACGTAGGTAATTTCTACCATCCCGGGTGGCCGGGACGAACCGCTCCCTAAGGAGCAATTGACGCGGCGCGACTCAGGCGTCACCCTCTCCGGCTGGAGAGGGAGGTCTTCGTGCAGGGCAGTGACACCGCGACGCGCTTCATTGGCAGGGGCATGGGCGGAGCGACAGGCGATGCGCGCGGTGGCGCGCGGTCCGAACCGGCACGGCTCGGCATCACGGCGGTTTCGCTGGCCGTGCTCGTGTTGCTCTGGGTGCTTGCCGCCCATCTCACCGATGATCCGCAGATCCTGCCGCAGCCCTGGGCGCTGGCGGCGCCCTTTGCCGAGGCGCTGCGCTCGGGCGAGCTGCTCTATCACCTGGGCCGCACGCTGGGCCGCGTGGCCTGGGCCTTTGCCCTGGCGATGGGCGCGGGCATTGCGCTTGGCATGGCCATGGGGCGCTTTGCGAAGCTCGACCGCTGGCTCGATCCTTGGCTGGTGATCTTCCTCAACCTGCCGGCGCTGGTGCTGATCGTGCTGTGCTACCTTTGGATCGGCCTCAACGAGACCGCCGCCATCGTCGCCGTCACGCTCAACAAGATCCCCAATGTCGCCACGGTGATCCGCGAAGGCGCGCGGGCGCTCGACCCGGGGCTCGACGCCATGGCGCAGGTCTATCGCATGCCGCTGGCGCGCCGCCTGCGCCACGTGGTGCTGCCGCAGCTCGCGCCCTTCATCACGGGCGCCGCCCGCTCGGGGATCGCGGTGATCTGGAAGATCGTTCTGGTGGTGGAATTCCTTGGCCGCTCGGACGGGGTGGGGTTTCAGATCCACCTCTATTTCCAGCTTTTCGACGTCGGCATGGTGCTGGTCTACGCGTTTTCCTTCATCGCGGTGATGCTGGCGGTGGAATGGCTGGTGCTGCAGCCCTGGGAGCGGCGGGTGCGCCGCTGGCGGGGGTGACCGGAGCCTGAATGACCGCCCTCGACGTCTCTGATCTGCGGTACAGCTACGGGTCCAAGCGCGCGCTCGACGGGGTGAGCTTTGCGTTGCGCCCCGGGTTCACCGCGCTGCTCGGGCCGAACGGGGCGGGCAAGTCGACGCTCTTCGCGCTGCTCACCCGGCTTTTCGTCACCCGCGAGGGGCGCATCACCGTCGCCGGGCACGACATGGCCCGCGCGCCGCGCGCGGCGTTGTCGAAGATCGGCGTGGTCTTCCAGCAGTCGACGCTGGATCTCGACATGAGCGTGATGCGCAACATGCGCTATTTCGCGGCGCTTCACGGCATCGCCGGGCGCGAGGCGGTGCGGCGCAGCGAGGCGGCGCTGGCGCAGCTCGGCATGGCCGAGCGGGCCGGGGAGAAGGCGCGCAATCTCAACGGCGGCCACCGGCGGCGCATGGAGATCGCCCGGGCGCTCATCCACCAGCCGCAGGTTCTGCTGCTAGACGAGCCGACGGTGGGGCTCGATTTCGAGAGCCGCCAGGCCATCGTCGATCATGTGCACGGGCTGGCGAAGGCCGGGCTGACGGTGCTCTGGGCCACGCATCTCGTCGACGAAATCGCCGATGGTGACGACGTGGTGGTGCTGCACAAGGGGCGGGTGCTCGCGCATGAGCCAGCCTCGGAGCTGCGCGCCGGCCGGCCGCTTGCCGAGGTCTTCATCGAGATGACCGGGCAGAAGAGCGCCACGCGGGAGGGGCAGGGATGAACGCCTGGCTTGTCGCCATGCTTGCCATCGTCCGCCGCGAGGCGGCGCGCTTCGTGCACCAGCGGTCGCGGTTCCTGGCGGCGCTGGTGCGGCCGCTGGTTTGGCTCATCGTCTTTGCCGCAGGCTTTCGCGCCGCGCTCGGGATGTCGATCATCCCGCCCTACGAGACCTATATCACCTACGAGGTCTACATCATCCCCGGCCTTTGCGGGATGATACAGCTGTTCAACGGCATGCAGAGTTCGCTTTCGCTGGTCTACGATCAGGAAATGGGCTCGATGCGGCTGCTGCTGACCTCGCCGCTGCCGCGCTGGTGGCTGCTGCTGTCGAAGCTGCTGGCGGGGGTCGCGGTCTCGGTGCTGCAGGTCTACGTCTTTCTAGCCGTGGCGGCGGGCTTCGGCATCGTCCTGCCGGGCTGGGGCTATGTGCTGGTGCTGCCGGCGCTGATCCTGTCGGGGCTGATGCTGGGGGCGCTGGGGCTGCTGATCTCGTCCACCATCCGCCAGCTCGAGAATTTCGCCGGGGTGATGAACTTCGTGATCTTCCCGATGTTCTTCCTGTCGACCGCGCTCTACCCGCTGTGGAAGATGGCCGAGAGCTCGACCCTGCTGCGCGACATCTGCGCGGTGAACCCCTTTACCCATGCGGTCGAGCTGATCCGCTTCGCGCTTTACCAGAGCCTGAACGGCTGGGCGCTGCTTTGGGTGGTGCTGGCCTTTGTCGTTTTCTTCGGGCTGGCGCTGGTCGGCTACGACCCGGCGCACGGGATGAGCCGGCGCCCGAAGCGCGGCTGAGCGGAGTCAGGCGAGGCAGGTCTCGAGCGCCGCGACAATCTCAAGGAAGGCTGGGTCGGTGTCGCGCAGGCGCGGCCAGATCAGCGCGATCTCTGTCGCCGCGTCGGAGGTCGAGATCGGCACCGTCGCCACGGGGCGTCCGTCGTAGCAGAGGCTGCTCGGCGGCGCGGAGTAGCTGATGCCGATCCCGGCGCCATGCGCCGCCAGCGAGCGCATCATCTCGAGCGAGCGCACCCTGTGGCCGACGGTGGGGCTGAGCCGCATGGCCTCGAAGAGCGTGGTCATGAAGCCCTCGGACAGCTCTTCGGAGAAGAAGATCAGCGGATGCGCCGCCAGCTCCTGCAGGGTGAGCGTCTCGTTCCGGGCCAGCGGATGGTCCGGCGCGAGGAAGGCCACCGGCAGGATTGTCTTCAACACGCGGCGCTCGAACCGCGCGCCGAAGCCGACGTCATAGGAGATCGCCAGATCGACGCGGCCCTCGTCGAGCGCCGCGGCCAGATCGGAGAACCGCCCCTCGGTGCCCTCGAAGCTGACCTCGGCAAAGCGGCCGCGGAGGTGATCCAGCGCCTTGGCGAGCTGCAGCGGCGCGAGGTCCTCGAAGCAGCCGAGGACGAAGGGCGCAGGGCTGTCCGAGCTGCGCTCGATCCCCTCGGCAAGCTGCAGCAACTCGCGAATCCGGCCGAGGAGGCGATGCCCCTGCGGGGTGATCTCGACCGGGGCGCCCTTGCGGCGCAGGAAGAGGCGGGTGCCGAGCCGCTCTTCGATCCGGGTGATCGCCACCGACAGCGAGGGCTGCGAGACGTTCAGCCGCCGGGCCGCCTCGGTCAAGCTGCGCAGCTCGGCGACGGCGATCAGGTATTCGTATTGGCGCAGGGTGTTATATAGCATGAAGTTATGTAATTCATGATAAGACATTATTGGAGGTTATCTTTTAGCGGGACTAGGCTCGCCCGAAAAGAGGATATTCCGATGCACGCACTACTCACCCAGGACATGGTCGAGACCTTCCAGCGCGACGGGGTCGTGCTGGTCAAGGGGCTCTTCGCCAACCACGTTGACGACATCCGCGCCGGGATCGCGCGCAACATGGCAGAGCCCGGGCCCTATGCCGCCGAGAACCTCAAGGAGGGCGAGGCGGGGCGCTTCTTCGACGATTATTGCAACTGGCAGCGCATTCCCGAGTTCGAGCGCGTGCTGCGCAGCTCGCCCGCGGCCGAGGTCGCGGCCGAGCTGATGCGCTCGGACAGGGTGCAGGTCTTCCACGATCATGTCCTGGTCAAGGAACCCGGCACCTCCAAGCCGACGCCCTGGCACCAGGACGGGCCCTATTACTTCGTGGACGGGATGCAGAACGTCAGCTTCTGGTCGCCGGTGGACCCGGTCACAGATGCCAGCCTGCGCTGCGTCGCCGGAAGCCACCTGTGGGACAAGCCGGTACTGCCGAAGCGCTGGCTGTCCGAGACCGACTTCTTCCCCGATAGCGACGCCTACATGCCGGTGCCCGATCCCGACGCCGAGGGCATGGACATCCGGGAATGGCAAATGGAGCCGGGCGATGCCGTGGCCTTCAATTACGGCATCCTGCATGGCGCACGGGGCAACACCTCGACCTCGCGCCGCCGGGCCTTTTCGCTGCGGCTGGTCGGGGACGACGCGCGCTACGTCGCGCGCCCGGGTCCGACCTCGCCGCCATTCCCCGGCCACGGCATGCAGCCCGGAGACGTGCTGCGCAAGGACTGGTTCCCGGTGATCTTCGAGCGCTGAGGGCGCTCGCGGCGGCCGGGTAGGCTTGGGCCGGGGTGGGGCGGTGGTCCAAGCCGCCTGGCCGCAGGGGCGCTCGCTCCTGTCAGGTCTTTGCCAGCCGGTAGATCGCAGGGATCACCAGCACGGTCAGCGCGGTCGAGGTCAGCAGCCCGAAGAGCAGCGAGATCGCCAGGCCTTGGAAGATCGGGTCCATCAGGATCACCGCCGCGCCGATCATCGCCGCCAGCGCGGTCAGCAGGATCGGCTTGAAGCGTGTCGCCCCGGCCTCGATCAGCGTCTCGACATCGAGCGGTTTGTCGGGCTGGGCGTGGCGGATGAAGTCCACCAGCAGGATCGAGTTGCGCACGATGATCCCCGCCAGCGCGATGAAGCCGATCATCGAGGGCGCCGAGAAGGGCGCGCCAAAAAGCCAGTGGCCGACGATGATGCCGAGGAAGGTCAGCGGCACCGGCGTCAGGATTACCAGCGGCAGGCGGAAGCTGCCGAACTGCGCCACCACGAGGATGTAAATTCCCAGCAGGGCCACCGCGAAGGCCGCGCCCATGTCGCGGAAGGTGACCCAGGTGACCTCCCATTCGCCATCCCACAGAATGCTCGGGCTCGAGGTGTCCTGCGGCTGGCCGTGCATCGAGATCGACGGCTTTTGCCCCTCGGGCCAGTCGAGACCATCCAGGATGTCGGCGGCGGCAAGCATGCCGTAGAGCGGCGACTCGAAGTCGCCCGCCATCTCGCCCATCACCATGATCGTCTCGAGGCCGTTGTGGCGGAAGATCGGGAAGGAGGTGAGCTCGTCCTGCAAGGTCACCACATCGCCCAGTTCCACCACGCCGCGCCCGCCGGGCAGGGCGTCGGCCGGCACAGGGGTCGAGAGCGCGGTGGCATCCATCACCCGGTCCGAGCGGTCGCGCGACAGAACGATGGGGATGGGCCGCCGCTCGCCGCCACGGTGCGAGTAGCCCACGGTGCCGCTCCCGTAGAGCAGCGACAGCGTGTCCAGCGCGTCGGATTCCTGCACCTTGTAGAAATCCAGCGCCGAGGGGTCGAGCCCCACGCGGCGGCGCGGGGCCTGCACGCCGTAGCTGTCGTCGACATCGACGACGTAGGGGATCTCGTCGAAGGCGGCGCGGACGCGCTCGGCCACCCTGCGGCGGCTCTCGGCGTCGGGGCCGTAGACCTCGGCCATGAGCGTCGAGATCACCGGCGGGCCGGGGGGCGGCTCGACGGTCTTCAGCACCGTGCCTTCGGGCAGCTCGAGCGCCGCGAGCTTCTCGCGCAGGTCCAGGGCGATCTGGTGGCTGGTGCGGTCGCGGTCCCCCTTGGGGGCGAGGTTGATCTGCACGTCGCCCATCTCGGGGAGCTGGCGCAGGTAGTAGTGCCGCACCAGCCCGTTGAAGTTGAACGCCGAGGCGGTGCCCGCGTGGGTCTGGGCCGAGATCGCCTCGGGCAGGGTGAGCGCGACGCGCGCCACCTGCTGCGCGACGGCGGCGGTGGTCTCGAGCGCGCTGCCCTCGGGCAGATCGATGACCACCGACAGCTCGGACTTGTTGTCGAAGGGCAGCAGCTTGACCGTGACGTCGCGCGTGTAGAGCGCGGCGAGCGAGCCGAAGGAGAGGACGGCCACCGCCAGCAGGAAGAGCGCCGAGACGGATTTGCGCGCCAGCAGCGGCCGGGCAACCGCGGCATAGAGCCGCCCCAGCGCGCCACCCGCCGCGCCGTGCTCGGCGCCAGGGTGCAGCGGCGCGCGACCGGCGATCCTGAGCATCAGCCACGGCGTGATGATCACCGCCACGAAGAAGGAAAAGATCATCGCCGCCGAGGCGTTGGCGGGGATGGGGCTCATGTAGGGCCCCATGAGGCCCGACACGAAGAGCATCGGCAGCAGCGCCACCACAACGGTCAGCGTGGCCACGATGGTCGGGTTGCCGACCTCTGCCACCGCCGCGACGGTGGCGCCGAAGCGGCTCTGGCCCGCGTGCTTCATCGCCCAGTGGCGGGCAATGTTCTCGATCACCACGATGGCGTCGTCGACGAGAATGCCGATCGAGAAGATCAGCGCGAAGAGCGACACGCGGTTGAGCGTGTAGCCCATGATCCAGGCGGCGAAGAGCGTCAGCAGGATAGTCACCGGGATGACGATGGCGACCACGATGGCCTCGCGCCAGCCGATGGCGAAGAGCACCAGCACGACGATCGACAGCGTGGCGAGCCCGAGATGGAAGAGCAGCTCGTTGGCCTTTTCGTCGGCGGTCTCGCCATAGTCGCGGGTGATCTCGACCGTTATGGACGAGGGGATGGTATCGCCCTCCATCGCTTCAACCCGGTGCAGGATCTCCTCGGCAACCACAACGGCATTGGCCCCGGCGCGCTTGGCCAGCGCCAGCGTCACGGCGGGGCGGCTCTCGATGCCGTCGGGCCCGTGGCCGACGGTGCTGACGTAGTCCACGTCGGTGTCGGTCTCGAGCGTCACCTCGGCCACGTCGCGCAGGTAGACGGTGCGCCCGTCGCGGGCGGTCAGCTCGAGATTGCCGATCTCCTCGGAGGTGGTGAGCGTCTCGCCGACCACCAGCCCGACCTGCCGGCCGCCCTCGCGCAGGGTGCCGAGCGGCAGCGCGGTATTGGCGCCCTCGATCTTGCCCCAGAGCTGTTGCAGGGTGATCCCGTAGAGCGCCAGCCGCGCCGGGTCGGGGTTCACCCGCAGCTGCGGCTCGGTGCCGCCGATGACATAGGTGAGGCCCACATCCTTGATGGCCGCGAGCCGCGCCTCGAGCTCGCGCGCGACGCGGGTGAGATCGGCGGGGGTGACGGCGGTCTGCCCATCGGCGGGCGAGAGGGTGAGCGCCACGATGGCCACATCGTTGATGCCCCGCCCGACGATCAGCGGCTCGGGGATGCCGACGGGGATGCGGCCCAGGTTGGCGAGGATGCGGTCGCGCACGCGCAGGATCGCGGTGTCGGACGACACCCCGACGTTGAATCGCGCTGTGACCATGACCACGTCGTCGCGGGTCTCGGAGTAGACGTGTTCGACCTCGTCGATGCCCTTGACGATGGTCTCGAGCGGCTCGGTCACCAGTTTCACCGCGTCCCCGGCACGCAGCCCGTCCGCCTGCACGTGGATGTCGACGAGCGGGACCGAGATCTGCGGCTCCTCCTCGCGCGGCAGGGCGGCAAGGGCGATGAGGCCGACCGCGAGCGAGGCGATGAGGAACAGCGGGGTGAGCGGCGACTTGAGGAAGGCGCGGGTGAGGTGCCCGGCCAGTCCGAGGGCGCCCGAGGCGCCGCTATCGTGGTCAGTCATCGAAGAGCACCACGGTCTCGCCGGCATCGAGCCCGGTCAGGATTTCGCGCCATGCGGCGCCTTCCCGGGTCACCGCGCGGCCCGGCACGACGATGCGCTGCACCGGTCCCTCGGCGGTTTCGACCACGACCATGTCGAGCCCGCCGCCCCTGCCGATTGCGGCCTCGGGCACGAGGATGGCCTGCCGCGCGCCCACCGGGAGCCGCACCGGCAGGCGCAGGCCGACGTAGCGCTCTTCGAGCCCGGCGACTTCGACGTCGGCCTGCAGGCGACCGCCCTCGATCTGCGGGTAGAGCTTGGCGATTGTCCCCGCGCCAGTGGGGCTCCCGGTGGGGCTTGCGGGGCCGTGGCCACTTTCCATCTCGATCCGGTCGCCCTCGGCCAGGGTCTGCGCGAACCGCTCGGGAATCGACAGGCGCAGGAAGGCGCCGCCGCTGCCGATCAGCGCAACCGTCTCGCCTTGGCCGACGAAGGAGCCGCGCGAGACCGGCACCGACAGCACGATGCCCGCCTCGGGCGCGGTGACCCCGCCTTCCTCGATCTGCCGCTGGATCACCCGGCGCTGCGCCTCGGTTGCGGCGATCTGACTGGTCAGCACGTCGACCGAGGTCTGCAACGCGTCGAGCCTTTGCGCCGAGATCGTGCCGCTCTGCTGCAGGGTCTGGCCGCGGGTGAGATCTGCCTGGGCGTTGCCGAGCTGGGCGCGCAGCGCCTCGGCCTGGGCATCGAGCGCGTCGATCTGGACCGAGAGCTTTTCATCCTCGACGGTGCCGACGAGCTGCCCGGCCTCGACCCGGTCGCCCTCGGTGACGTTCAGCGCGACCAGCGTGCCCGCGATGCGGGCCCGGGCGGGCAGCTCGTTGCGGGTCTCGACCTCGCCGTAGACGGGCTTCCACTCGGTGATCGGTTCGGAAATGACGGGCTGCGTCTGGGCCAGAGCGCCGCTGGCGGCCCAGAACAGGAGTATCGAAAGCACGGTAGGTCGCATGGCAGTCCCTCGCGGGCGACTTAATATTCCATAACGTGAATATAAATAGAATTCCAGTAGAAACCTGCACTTCAATACTTGGGCGAGGCGTTGCCGGGCGCAGGCGATCATCGGCCCCGCGCCCCGCTCACCTGTCCGCCAGGACCTCGGGCGCGGCGCCGGTGAGCTCGCGCCCGGCGCTCTGGTACCAGCGCTGGAGGCCGTCCCAGATCTCTTCGGCCTCTTCCGCGTACCAGAAGAGATCGCGGTCCTCGGGGTCGATCACCCCTTCCTCAACAAGGAAGTCCACGTCGAAGGCCCGCCGCCAGAAGCTCTCGCCGACCAGCACCACGGGCACCGGGAGGATCTTGCGGGTCTGGATCAGCGTCAGCGTTTCGAAGAGCTCGTCCAGCGTGCCGTAGCCGCCGGGGAAGACGACCAGCGCCCGGGCGCGCTTGAGAAAATGCAGCTTGCGCAGGGCGAAGTAGTGGAAGCGGAAGCAGAGGTCGGGCGTGAGGTAGGGATTGGGGTATTGCTCGTGCGGCAGGGTGATGTTGAGACCGACGCTGCGCGCCCCGGCCTCGTGACTGCCGCGGTTCGCCGCCTCCATCATGCCCGGCCCGCCGCCGGTGACCACCACCAGCCGGTTGCCGGGCGGCCCTTCCTGCGAACCGACGATCCGCCCGAAGGCGCGCGCGACGTCGTAGTAGCGACTCTTGTGGGCCACGCGCCGGGCGATGGCGAGCGCGTCTTGCAGGGCCGGATCGCCCGGGGACTGCGCCAATGCAGCCGCGCGCGCGGCCACCTCCGCCGCGGCGCGGGCCGGCTCGGGAATGCGCGTCGCGCCGAAGACGACGACGGAATGGGCGATGCCATGCGCCTGCAGCAGCGTCTCGGCCTTCTGGTAGTCGAGCATCAGCCGCACCCCGCGCATGTCGTCGCGGTCGAGGAAGTTCACGTCGTGATCGCCCGCTCGGTAGCTCGGGCTGGCCATGATCCGGCGCACGAGGTCCGGCGCGCGCCGGTCCTCGGTGGCGGGTTTCGGCGCGCACCACGGCAGATCCACGTCGCGCTCCGCGCTCGGCGGCGGTGTCTCGGGGCAATCTTCCATCATCGGCCCTCCTTCTTCTTTCCGCGCACCGGCAGGCGTCCGGTGGCACGCTCCATGATCTCCTCGGTGACTGCATTCCGCCGCGGCGGGGGGCGTCGCCCTGTCCGGCGGGCCAAGCTCTGGGGTTTCATGGGGCGGTCCTCGCCACGACGATCTGCTTCAAGGTAACGGATTCGCGCGCCGTTACCTTGCGCCGTGTCAAACCCTCCGCCTTTGCAGCGCCTTGTGAAGGCGACCGCGATCCCCTTGCATTGCGCTTCGCGACAGGTCCCGGGTCAGCGCCGGGCTTTCCCGCGGCGCCCGCGTGGCGCATAGTCAGCTCAGGAGGATCCCACCATGATAGACGTGAAAGATATCGGTGAGCACGGCATTCTCGAGCTGACGATGACCCCGCCGGTCACCGATTCCGATTACCGCGACAAGCTGATGCCCGCGCTCGACGCGGCGCTGACCAAGGGCGACCGGCTTCGGTTGCTGGCCATCGTCGAGGCGCGCCCCTCGGAGTTCACCCTCGGTGCGATGGTGCAGGATGCGCGGACCGGGCTCAAGCACTGGCGCGGCTTCGACCGCATCGCGCTGGTGAGCGACGACAAGGTCGTCAGGGCGGCGGTCGGGGGGGTCTCGGTCTTCATGCCGTGCCCGGTCTCCACCTTCGCGATGGCCGAGGTCGACGCGGCGCGGCGCTGGCTGCGCGAGAGCCTCGGCACGATCCAGCAAGAGGATCTTGGCGACGGCATGCTCGAGGTGCGGTTGCGCGGAAAAGTGGATGGCGCAGCCTATGACGAGGCCATCGGCGATCTCGACAGTTTCTTCGCGGCGCATGAAACGGTGCGGCTGCTCATCGACCTGCGCGATTTCGACGGCTGGCAGGGGCTCGACGCGCTGCGCGACCATTTCTACCTCGTGCGCGGCCATGCCAAGCGGGTGCAGCGCGCGGCGATCGTCGGCGATGCCGGCTGGCAGGAGATGGCGGTTCAGATCGGCAAGCGCGCCTTCGGACTCGAGGCGAAGTATTTCGCCGCCGCCGACATGGCCAAGGCGAAGGCGTGGCTGGCGGGTTGAGCGCGCCGAAGGCTAGCGCCCGAGCCGCCCCTGCACGCGGCGCCTGACGTCGTCGGGCTCCTCGCCGAGCGCGCGCAGGAGCGCGGCGAGATCGCCGCGGGTGCCGTGCAACTGGTCGATGAGCTGCATGACCATCCCCAGCGCGTCGTCGTTCAGCTCGAAGTCGTCGCAGAGATCGCAGAGCAGCTCCATCCGCGCGATGTCGACCTGGCGATAGACCGCGCGACCGCTCGCCTCGGCGGGATAGATCACCTGCGCGCGCAGGAAGCGGGTGAGGCGCGCGCGGTCGAGCCGCCCGACGGCGGCGATGGCTTCTTCCTCGGAGTAGAAGACGCGGGTCATGCTCAAGTCCTCCAGCCCTTGCGCGGATCATACGGGTGGCTCTTGGCCCATTCCTCCATGAAGTCGGCGAGCCTGTCGTCGACCTGCTTGGGCATCACGATCTGCAGTTCGATGCGCTGGTCGCCGGCGGCGCGTCCCGCGGCGGCGACGCCCCGCCCGCGCAGCCGCAGGGTCTGGCCGCTGCTGGCGCCCTTGGGGATGGTGACCTTCACTGGCCCGGCGATGGTGGGCGCCTCGACCTTGGCCCCGAGCGTTGCCTCGTAAAGGGTGATCGGCAGCGAGATGACGATGTCGTCGCCCTCGCGGCGGAAGATCGGGTGCGGCTGTATCGAGAAGGTCACATAGGCATCCCCCGGCGCGCCGCCGCCGATGCCCGGCCCGCCCTTGCCGCGCAGCCGCAGGGTGGTGCCGTCGGCGACGCCCTTGGGGATTTTCACCTCGAGGTTGCCGCCTCCGGGCAGGGTGATCCGCATGGAGCCGCCGTTCGCCGCGTCGAGGAAGGGGACCTCGAGCGCGTATTGCGCATCGGCGCCGCGGGCGCGGAAGCCGTAGCCGCCCTGTCCCTGAGCGTGTCCACTGCCCTGGCCCCCGGCCTGACGGCGCAGGAACTCGGCGAAGATGTCCTCGGCGTCGCCGAAGTCCTCGTAGCGCGGGTCGCGGCGGTAGGGGTTGTCGGCCTGCTCGGCGAAATCGCGGTAGAAGCGGCGCTCCTGCGGGCGCTCCTGCCCGCTGGCGTCGATCTCGCCGCGGTCGAAGCGGGCGCGCTTCTCTGGGTCCTTCAGCAGCTCGAAGGCCGCGCCGGCCGCCTTGAAGCGCGCTTCGGAGGTTGAATCGCCCGGGTGCAGGTCGGGGTGGCTCTCCTTGGCGATCCTGCGGTAGGCCTTCTTGATCTCGTCGGCGCTGGCGGTCTTTGTCACGCCGAGCACGTCATAGGGGTTGTCGCTCATCGCCGCTCCACCGGTGAGTCCGCTCGTGACGAGTAGAGCCGGTTCGGGCGTATCCCGCAACTGCGCGCTGCGGTTTTCGGGCGCGAAGGCCGGCAGCCCGGGGGCCGCCGGCCTGGACCAGGGGATCGAGAGCGCCGGGCTCAGTAGACCGTCACGTCGAAGCCGAACCACTTCTCGGAGAGCGCCTTGGTGGTGCCGTCTGCCTTCACCGAGTCCAGCGCCTTGTCGAACATCTCGCGCAGATCAGTGTCTTCCTTGCGCAGGCCGACCGAAGAGCCGCGTCCGAGGATGCCGCCCTGGAAGCGCGGGCCCGCCATGGTCATCTCGGCGTTTGCCGGTTCCTTGATCGTGGTCATCAGGTAGGCGGGCGAGGCGATCACCGCGTCGATGCGCCCGGCCAGCAGGTCGAGGTCATGCTGCTCGGTCGCCTTGTACTCGCGGATGGTCAGCTCGTCACCGAAGGTCTCCTGCATGAAGCGGGCTGAGATCGCCGAGCTCTGCACGCCGATGGTCTTGCCCTTCAGCATCGGGCGGATCTCCTCGATCGCCTCTGCCGCGCCCTCGGGGTTGTTGGCGAGGTTGAACAGCTCGCCCTTCAGCGGCAGCTGCTCGAGCTCGCTGCCCTTGAGCACGCCGAAGGTCTGGCCGGTGGAGCCGTAGGGCTGCGAGAAGGAGATCACCTCTTCGCGCTTTGCAGTGGCCGACATGCCGGCCATGATCGCGTCGTACTTGCCGGCCAGCAGGCCGGGGATGATGCCGTCCCAGTTCTGCGCGACGAGGGTGCACTCGACCTCCATCCGCTCGCAGAGCACCTTGTAGAGATCAACCTCGTAGCCGGTCAGCGTGCCGTCGGCCTCGGTGAAATTCCACGGCGCGAAGGCGCCTTCGGTGGCGATGGTGACGTGGGTCCAGTCCTTCGCCTCGGCAGTTGCGGCAATGGCAGCAAGGCCGAGCGTCGCGGCGATGAGTGTTTTTTTCATGGTGTATTCCCTTGTTGGTCTTTGGTTGCTCTGTTCGGGGGGAGCGCCGCTCAGGTCGTGGCGAAGCGCTGGAAACGGTCGGATCCGCCGCCGCCGAAAAGCTCGGCCGGGCTGCCCTCGCAGTCGATCTGTCCCTCGTGCAGGAAGACGACGCGGTTCGAGACGTCGCGGGCAAAGCCCATCTCGTGGGTGACGACGAGCATGGTGCGGCCTTCTTCTGCGAGGCCGCGCATCACCCGCAGCACCTCGCCCACCAACTCGGGGTCGAGCGCCGAGGTTGGCTCGTCGAAGAGCATCACGTCGGGGTGCATGGCGAGCGCGCGGGCGATCGCGGCGCGCTGCTGCTGGCCGCCCGAGAGCTGCGCGGGATAGGCGTCGCGCTTGGCGGCGATGCCGACCTTGTCGAGGAAGGCCAGCGCCTCGTCCTTCGCCTCGTCCTTCGAGCGGCCGAGCACGTGGATCGGCGCCTCCATGACGTTCTCGAGCACGGTCTTGTGCGACCAGAGATTGAACGACTGGAACACCATGCCGACGCGAGCGCGCAGTCTTTGCACCCTCGCCGGATCGACGGGCTTTGCCCGTCCGGCGCGGTCGGTGACCAGCTCGATGCGCTCGTCGCCGATCCAGACCTCGCCGCCCGTGGGCGTCTCGAGCAGGTTGATGCAGCGCAGCATGGTGGATTTGCCCGAGCCCGAGGAGCCGACGATCGAGACGACCTCGCCCCGGCGCGCCTCGAGATCGACGCCGCGCAGCACCTCGTTCGCGCCGAAGGATTTGCGCAGGCCGCGCAGGCGGATGGCGGGAGAGGTCATGGCTTGGCTCCTGTCAGGCGGGTGTCGGGGGCTGGCTTGCCCGTGGCGACCGGGCGCAGATGCGCGGTCAGCCGGTGGTCGGCGAAGGCCACGATGCGGGTCAGCACGAAGTTGATGGCGAGGTAGATCGCCCCGGCGGCGGCGAAGACCTCGATCACCCGGTAGGTGTCCGAGATCAGCTTGGCGGCGAGGCCGGTGATCTCCATCAGCGTGATCATCGAGGCCAGCGAGGTCGCCTTGCACAGCAGGATCAGCTCGTTGCCATAGGCGGGCAGGGCCTGTCGCACCGCCTGCGGCAGGACGATCCGGCGGAAGGCCAGCCAGGGCGACATGCCGCAGGCCATGGCCGCCTCGCGCTGGCCGTGGCTGACCGACTGCAGCCCGCCGCGCACGATCTCGGAGCCATAGGCGCCGGTGTTGAGCGACAGCGCGAGGATGGCGCACCAGAAGGGCTCGCGCAGCACCGGCCAGAGAAAGCTGCTGCGCACCGCCTCGAACTGGCCGAGCCCATAGTAGATGAGGAACATCTGCACGAGGAGCGGCGTGCCGCGGAAGACGAAGACGTAGAATTTCGCCGCCTGCTGCAGGGCGCGCGGCCCCCAGAGCCGGGCGGCGGCAATGGCGATGGCGATGACCACGCCGATCGCGACCGAGAGTGTGGCCAGCAGCAGCGTCAGCGGGATGCCGGCAGAGAGCGTCCGGACGGTCTGCCAGAGGAAGGGAAAGTCCATCGTGTTACCTCTGCAGGCCGCGGTTGAAGTGCCGCTCGGCGCGGCCGAGGATCAGCCCCGAGCCCCAGGTCACAACGAGGAAGAGCACCGCCGCGGCGAAGAAGAAGTAGAAGGGCTGGCGGGTCGACCCGGCGCCGATCTGCGCCTGCCGCAGCAGCTCGACGACCCCGGTGACCGAGACCAGCGCGCTTTCCTTGAGGGTGATCTGCCAGACGTTGCCCATCCCGGGCAGCGCGTGGCGCGCGGTCAGCGGCAGCACGATGCGGCGGAACAGCGTGCTGCGCGACATGCCGATGGCGCTGGCGGCCTCGATCTCGCCGGGGTTCACCGCCCGGTAGGCGCCGCGGAACACCTCGGCATGCTGCGCCGCCGATACCACGCCGATCGCCATGGCGCCCGCCGCGAACCCGGGCAGGTCGACGAAGCCCTCGTAGCCGAAGCCGCGCATGAGCTTGGTCAGCATCATCGAGCCGCCGAAGTAGAACAGGTAGATCACCAGCAGGTCGGGAATGCCGCGCAGCACGGTGGTGTAGGTTCCGGCGATCCCCCGCAGCACCGGGCCGCCGCGCAGCTTGGCCCAGGCCAGCAGCGCGCCGAGCGTGCCGCCGATCAGGTAGCCGGTGCCGGCGACGGCAAGGGTCATCAGCGTCGCCTGCAGCAGGGCAGGGGCCCAGCCATCGGGGCCGAAGCTCATCAGGTCGAAGAATCCGGGGCGGTCCATGGTCTGCTCTCGCTTGGGGGTCAGGCCGGAACCGGCAGGTCCGGGGCGACGTCATCGGGCAGCGGGTTGACGAAGGGCCGCCCGTCGCGGCGGCGCTCGAAGTCCGCTCTGGCGGCGGCAAGCTGCGCCGGGTCCTCGAAGACCGCCTTGGCGGTGGCGGCCATCACCTTTGCGGCGTGAACCATGCCCTTGTGGGCGATGCCAGACTGTCCCTGCGCCACCAGCTGCCAGGAGTGCCCGGGCGTGCCGATGGCATAGGTCGCGCCGCGCACCTGCACGGTGGGCACGACCCAGCTCACCGTGCCGACATCGGTCGAGCCGACGCCTCCGCCCTGTCCCTGGGTGAGCGGCGGGATGAAATCGCAGAGCGGCAGATCCATCCGCGGCGCCACGCCGAAGCGCTTGAAGGCGGCGCGGATTTCCTCGGGGGTGAGGGTCTTGCGGATCGCCTCGGCAAAGCGGCGGTCCTCGGCGTCGAAGGCGGGCGGGCCGAGCCGTTCGAGCTGGGCGTGCATGAGCACTTCGAGGGGCGTGTTGCCGATCAGGTTGGCATCGCCCGAGAGCACCCGGTTGCGCACCGTCGTGCCGGTCATCAGCGCCGCGCCCTCGGCCACCTTGCGGACCCGTTCGACCAGCGGCAGCAGCTCGTCGAGCTCGCGCGCGCGGATCAGGTAGCGCACCGCCGCATAGGGCTGCACGACGTTGGGCGCATGGCCGCCGGCGTCGGTGATCGCGTAGTGGATGCGGGCCGAGTCGACCATGTGCTCGCGCAGGAAGTTCACGCCGACATTCATCAGCTCGACCGCGTCGAGCGCCGAGCGCCCCAGTTCCGGCGCGGCGGCAGCATGCGCGGAGCGGCCCTCGAATTCAAAGAGGATTTCGTTGCAGGCCAGCGAGATCGGGGTGTTGACTGCGGCGAGCGGCGCGGGGTGCCAGCAGATCGCCACATCGACGTCGTCGAAGAGCCCTTCGCGCACCATGAAGCCCTTGCCCGAGCCGCCCTCCTCGGCGGGGCAGCCGTAGTAGCGCACCCGCCCGGGGCGGCCGGTCTCCTCGAGCCAGCCCTTCAGCGCAGCGGCGGCCAGCATCGAACCCGCGCCAAGCACGTTGTGGCCGCAGCCATGCCCCGGTGCGCCGGTCTGCAACGGCATCTTCTCGGCCACGCCCGCCCGCTGGCTGAGCCCCGGCAGCGCGTCATATTCACCGAGGATGGCGATCACCGGCCCGCCGTCTCCGGCCTCTCCCATCACCGCGGTCGGCAGCCCGGCGACGCCGCGGGTGACCCGGAAGCCCTCGGCCTCGAGCATCTCGGCGTGTTCGGCGCAGGAGCGGTGCTCGGCGAAATTGGTCTCCGGCATGTCCCACACCCGGTCCGACAAGGCGCAGAACGCCGCCTCCCGCGCGTCCACCTGGGGCCAGATGCTGTCGGTGTTGCTGGCGGTCATTTTGATTGCCCTCACGGTTCTGCCTGATATTGGCTGCAGTATTGGTGCCAATTTTGGTAACATTGCAAGATCGAAGTTTGGGCAGTTTGAAAACAGCCGCTGCCCGGAGGACTTCGGGGCCGGCGACGAAACGATTCCTTTGCCGCGGGGCATGGTCTAGAACCGGGAGAAGGGACAGGGACAAGAAATGTCAGAAGACGCCGAGAAGATCATCGAACGCCTGGCGCAGGATCTGCGCGCGGGACGGTTCACGCCGGGTTCATGGCTCAAGCAAGTGGATTTGCAGAAGCGCTACGGGGTTGGCCGCGCGCCGGTGCGCAAGGCGCTGGAGGCGCTCGCCGGGCGGCGGCTGATCCGGCATGAGAAAAATCGGGGGTATTCGGTTCACCCGGCTGATACCGAGGAGGCGGATCAGGTTCTCGATATCCGCGTCGCCATCGAGACCGGCTTTGCCGAGGCGATCTGCCGCAATGCCGCCGAGGCCGACATCGCCGACCTCGGGCGTCTGGCCGCGGAGTTCGAGAAGATCGCGATCAATGGTCCGTTTCACCTGCTTTACGACGCCAATCTCGCGTTTCACGGCGCCCTGCTGGGCTGTGCGCGCAACCCGGCGATGGTGGCTCTGGTCGCCGATCTTCGGATGCGCACCTCGCCGGCCCCAGCCTCGCAATGGTTGGATCGCTCTCGAATCGAACGCTCGGCCCAGGAGCATTTCGACATGGTCGAGGCGGTCAGAGCGGGCGATGGCGCAGGGCTGGCGCGGTTGATCCGCGACCATATCCTGCAGCGCGCCGACTGAGGCGCGAACACGACAGGGCCCGGAGCAGCGGTGACCGCTCCGGGCCCTGCGGGATCTTGGGTCGAAGCGATGAAACCTGCCCCGCTCCGGGTGTCTTGCCGGGCGTTCAGGCGGCGCGCGACTGCGACCGGCCGCGCGGCGCGATCGACGAGACCAAGACGCTGAGCCGCATGACCTCGTAAAAATCCCGATCCCCCAGAATCTCGCGTGGCGAGCGGTTTTCCAGCGCGCGCTGCGGCGCATTCAAAAAGGCCTTTTCGAGGTCGGTCGCCCCGAGCTTGAGGCGCACCAATTTCCGCAACGAGCGGACCGTATCAAAATCGACAGTCATGAAATCACCTCCCTTGCACAGGCACCTCCACCGTACCCGCGCTGCACAACTTTAATATGACTGTCGCGCCTGTCACGCTGCGGCGCGGCGCCGCAGCGGCCTTGTGAGCGAAGCTCTGCCGGGCGCCGGGAGGGTACAGAATTGTCTCACAGCATCAGACGTTTGACCGTTAGCGCTCTCGGCGTCCGCGTGCCGATAGCGCCGGTGGAGAGGTCCCTTCAGGTCACAATTCCCGCATCCTTTAGGTTGTTTATCTCCGTCTCCACCGCCGCGGCGAACGCCAGGCCGACCGACCCCAGCGGGCGATCGTGGGGCACGAACTGGGCGATGTCCCAGGTGATTGCCGGAATCAGCCGATGCGAGGAGACTCTCTCCAGGTCGATGAGCTGATTGGCCACCGGGTCGACGATCGCCACCCCGACGCCGCGCTCGACCAGCCGGACCACGCTGTGCAGGGTGCGCAGCTCGGCGGCGATGGTCCGGTGCACGTTGATCGTATCCATCATGTGGTCCACGCGCTGCCGCAGCGGGCTGCCCTGCGCAAGGTCGATGAACCACTCCTTGCGCAGCCGGGGCAGGGGGATCTCGTCAAGCTCGCCAAGCGCGTGTCCCTTCGGCAGCAGGCAATGCGCCTCGCAATGGGCAAGCGGGCGGGATTCGGCACCGAAGGCCTCGGCGTTGAGCGTGATGCCGAAGGCCAGGTCGCAGCGCTGTTCGCTGATCATCCGCAGCATCTCGGCCATGCCGACGTCGACGATTTGCACCGTGGCCTGCGGATGGGTGACGCGGAAGGCGCGCAGCGCGTCGAGCAGGAAGGTGTCGCAGAAGATCGGCTGCGCTGCGATCACCAGATGGCCGACCTCGCCGTTGGCAATGGCGAGGGCCTCCTGTTCGAGCCCGCGCAGCCCGGCAAGGTGGCGCACCACGGTCTGGTGAAAGCGAAAGGCCTCGGGCGTCGGCGCAAGTCGGTTGCGCTTGCGCCGAAAGAGGGCGAATCCGACTTTTTCCTCCAGAGATGCCAGAAGGCGGCTCACCAAGGGCTGGCTTGCCGCGAGATCTTCCGCCGCCATCTTGACGCCGCCAAGGCGCATGTAGGCGTCAAATGCTTCTAATTCCCGTGTCTTGAACATAAACCGCTCCCTCAGTATGCAATTTATGCAAGTTGCGGTGTACTATTGTCAACTTCCGCATACTGTGAATGGTGCACCACATCCAACAGTCCGGCCCGGCCGGAAAAGATGTGAGGTAATCATGAAGAAAATTCTCGGAAGCATCGCTCTGGCGGTGATCGCTGCAACCGGCCCCGCAGCTGCGCAGGACTATCCCGATCAGGCGGTGACGCTGGTCGTCCCCTACGGTCCCGGCGGCGCTTCGGACCTTGCCGGCCGTGCGCTGGCGGAAACCGCGCAGCCCTTCCTCGGCCAGCCGGTGACGGTGATGAACAAGCCCGGTGCCGGCGGCATGAACGGGGCGCGCTCGGTCTCCGAAGCCGAGCCGGACGGCTACACGCTGCTGCTGGCCCGCGTCGGCATGGCGCTCTCGCCAGCCGTGACCCCCGGCAATGCCGTGGAGTGGGACGCCTACACCTTCCTCGGCGCGCTGGAAGCCACGCCGATGATCCTCGCGGTGCGCGGTGACGCGCCCTACAACAGCGTCGAAGAGCTGGTGGCGGCGATCAAGGACAGCGACGGTCGCATGACCTATGCCGCCTCGGGCGCGACCGCGATCGACGGCTTCACCACGCAGGCGCTGCTGGCCGACAACGATCTCGACCCGCTGACCGCCGCGACGCTGGTGCCCTACAAGGGCGGCGGCGAGCTCGCCACCGCGCTGCTCGGCGGCCACGTCGATTTCGTCGCCATGGCATCCGCCTCGCTGATGCCGCACATCAAGAGCGGCGACATGAAGGCGCTGATGGTCTTCGCACCCAAGCGCATGGGCGATCTGCCCGAGGTCGCCACCGCGGCCGAGCTCGGCTACGAGAAGGCCGGCCAGATCGCAGGGTGGAGCGCGCTCTACGGTCCCAAGAACCTGCCCGAGGACGTGGTTGCCAAGTGGCATGAGGTGCTGGGCAAGGTCGCGACCGACGAGACATGGCTTGACCTCGCGGCACGCCGCGGCTCGATCTCGACCATCGGCGACGTCGACATGACCGATTACGCCAAGAGCCAGTACGAGCTGTTCCACGGGCTCGCGCAGGACTTCGGCTACCTGTCGAACTGAGCGCCAAGCGCTCCGGGTGGCGCCGAGGCGCCGCCCGCCCGACTGCCTGAACCCTGGTGCGGTCCCGATCTTGCGGGCCGCACCGCGCCCCGCCCCAGCCCAGACCGGGGCCTCCTCATCTTTCCGGAGCGTCGCCATGCCCAAGCCCGTCCTGCGGGGGCTGATCATTGTCGCCTTCTTCGCGCTGTCCGCCTTCGTTCTCGTTCCCCTCTACGTGCCGCGCCCGGCCTTCATCCCGGGCTTCGCCCCGCCACCGGACATGTGGCCGCGCACCGTCTCGCTTGCCGGCATCCTGCTTGGCGCGCTGGCGCTGCTCTTTGCCTTCACACGCGACGCGCCCGCCGAGGAGCCGGTCGAGACCGACGGCAGTTCCAAGGCCCGGATGAGCGCGCGTTTCGCCGGGCTGATGCTGGCCTTCGTGCTCTTCCTCGTGGCGATACCGCTGCTCGGCTTCCTGGTCTCGTCGGTGCTGCTCACGCTCTGCATCGTGCTGATGACCGGCGAGCGCGGCCATCATGTCTGGATCGCGCTGCTGGCCTTCGGCGGGCCGATCCTGCTGCAGATGTTCTTCCATTCCGCGCTCGGCACGCAGTTTCCCAAGGGCGTGCTGACGAAGCCCTTCGGCTTCTGATCGGAGATACCCATGCTCAATGAAATCCTCTCCGCGCTGGTCGCCGTGGCGACGCTGCAGAACCTGCTGATCATGATCGCTGGCATCTGGGGCGGCGTCATCGTCGGCGCGATCCCCGGGATGACCGGCACGATGGCGGTCACGCTCGCGCTGCCCTTCACCTTCTACATGGAGCCGGTGCCCTCGATCCTTCTGCTGGTCGCGCTCTACAAGGGGTCGACCTACGGCGGCTCGGTCTCGGCGATCCTGATCAAGACCCCGGGCACCGCCTCGGCGGCCTGCACCGCGCTCGACGGCTACCCGCTGGCGCAGCAGGGCAAGGCCGGCAAGGCGCTGAACATGGCGCTCTATTCCTCGGTGATCGGCGACTTCATCTCGAACCTCTCGCTGATCTTTTTCGCCGCGCCGCTCGCCGTGCTGGCACTGCGCATCGGCCCGCCCGAGTTCTTCATGCTGATGCTCTTCGCGCTGACCACCGTGGCGGGCGTGTCGGGCAGTTCGCTGCTGCTGGGGCTCGTCTCGGCGGCGCTGGGTCTGCTGCTGGCGACCGTGGGCGAGGACATGTACGGCTCGTTCCGCTTTGCCTTCACCCCCGACATGCAGGCGGGCCTGTCGATCGCGCCGGTGCTGATCGGCCTCTTCGCGCTGCCCGAGCTGATCAAGCTGGTGGTGATGCGCGCGGCCAAGAAGGAAGAGGCGGCGACGCTCGGCGCGCAGCACGTCACGCGCGAGGAGTTCATGGGCTCGCTGAAGACCATCCTCAAGGGCTCGGTGATCGGTTCGGTGCTCGGGGCGATCCCCGGCATCGGCCCGTCGTCGGCGGCCTTCTTCTCCTACGGCGAGGCGCAGCGCAGCTCGAAGAAGGGCACCAACTTCGGCAAGGGCGAGCTCGAAGGGATCGCCGCCTCGGAATCGGCCAACAACGGCGCCTGCGGCGCGACGATGATCCCGCTGCTGGCGCTTGGCGTGCCGGGCGACGTGATCACCGGTGTCATGCTGGGCGCCTTCATGATCCAGGGTCTCACCCCCGGTCCGCTGCTGTTCCAGACCAACATCCACGAGGTCTACATGCTGCTGATCGGCATGCTGGTCTCCTCGGTGCTGCTGTTCTTCGCCGGCAAGGTGACCATGCGCATGTTCTCCAAGGTCTCGCACATCCCGCAGACCCTGCTGACGCCGCTGGTGCTGCTGCTGTGCATCTTCGGCATCTACTCGATTGCCTCGAGCACCTTCGATGTGGCCGTGCTGCTCATCATGGGCGTGGTGGGCTTCGGGATGTTCCTGCTGAATATTCCGGCGGCTCCCTTCCTCATCGCCTTCATCCTGGGGCCGATGCTCGAGGAAAACCTGCGCCGGGCGCTGGCGATCTCGCGCGGCGACATCTCGGTGCTACTCTCCTCGCCGATCACCTGGATCTTCGCGGTCCTCATCTTGTTCGTGCTGACCATCACGGTGCGGCGGGAAATCCAGAAGACAAAGACAGAAAGACGAGTTGCGCAATGAGCCTGAACAGCGAGAGCCTGCCGGATGCCGAGGCGCGCATCGCGCGCGCGGCAGAGCACCTGGCCGACCTGATCGCCTTCGACACGGTGTCCCGCAACGGCAACCGGCCGCTCATCGACCACATGGCGGCCTATTTCCAAGGTCTCGGCGGGCGGATCACTCTGCTGCCCGACGAGACCGGCGAGAAGGCCAACCTCGTCGCCGCCTTCGGACCCGAGGACGTCGCGGGGCTGGTCTGGTCGGGGCACACCGACGTGGTCCCGGCAGATGAGCCCGAGTGGCAGAGCGACCCGTTCAAGGCCGAGATCCGGGATGGCCGGCTTTACGGTCGCGGGGCCTGCGACATGAAGGGCTTTGCCGCCTGCGCCATGTCGGTCGCCCCGGCGCTGGCGCAGGCCCGGCTCACCCGGCCGGTGTACATGTGCTTTTCCTACGACGAGGAGGTGGGCTGCCTTGGCGCCCCGGCGATCGCGCGGCACCTTGCGGCGCTGCCGGTGCCGCCCGAGTTCGCGATCATCGGTGAGCCGTCGATGATGGAGTTGGTCACCGGCCAGAAGGGCAAGATCGCCATGCGCGCGCATGTCACGGGCACCTCGGGGCATTCCTCTTTCGTGCCCGAGCATGTCAACGCCATCGAATACGCCGCCCGGGCGATCGCGCTGATCTCGGCGCGGGGCAGGCGCTACGAGACCGAGGGGCCGTTCGATCCCGATTTCACCGTGCCGCATGCGACCATGCTGGCGACGATGATCGACGGCGGGGTCGCCACCAACGTGACCCCCGACAGCTGCAGCTTCACCTTCGAGCTGCGCTCGATCGCCGACATGGATCCCGAGGCCGACATGGCCGAGCTGCTGGCACAGATCGAGGCCGAGGTTTGCACCGAGATGGCCGCCAAGACCCCCGGCACCGGCATCACCTTCGAGCGGATCTTCTCCTACCCGCCGATGGGCGAGGCTCGCAACACGGCGGGCTATGCCCGCTATGCGCGGCTGATGCCCGAGAGCTGGGCGGGCAAGGTGTCCTATGGCTCCGAGGGGGGCATCTTCGAGCAGGTCGGCGGCATCCCGTCGGTGATCGTCGGGCCGGGCTCGATCGAGCAGGCGCACAAGCCCAACGAGTTCGTCGATCTCGACCAGCTCGCCGCCTGCGTGACGTTCCTCGACGGCATCGTCGCCGAGCTTTCCGGCGGCGCTGACTGAGCCTTCGGCGGACCGGGCGCTTGTCCGGTCCGCCGCTCGGGCGGCACGCCGTGGTCTCTCTGCGGCTAGTGTCCCGCGCGTGCCCGCAGCGGCGCGAGCGCCCGGTTCTCGACCCGGATCCGCCAGCTCAGCATGGCGGCGTTGAGCATGGAGAAGAGCACCGCGACCCATGTCAGCCCAAGCACCATGGGCGCGGCGATGATCTCGGCCACGACGAGCATGTAGTTGGGATGCGAGAAATATCTGAACGGTCCGCGCGTCACGAGCGGCGCGTCGACGACGATGATGCGCGTCGTCCAGCGCGGCCCGAGGCTGGCGAGAATCCAGACGCGCAGCACTTGCAGCACCACGAAGACGCCGAGCCAGAAGTGGCCGACCTGCCGGTCATGGCCGAACACCACAAGGCAGAAGACCCAGGCGGCATGCATGAGCACCATCACCGGGTAGTGGCCTTGGCCGACCTCGACGCCGCCCTTCGCGAGAAGGCGGGTCGTGTTCCTCCGGGCGAGCACGAGCTCGCCCAGCCGTTGCAGGACGATGAAGCCGAGAAAGAGCGCCGTTGCTTGTTCCATCACGCGGCCTCTGCGCCGACGCTGAGCGGCTGGAAGGAGGCGGTGAACCCCGGCCCAAGGGCGCAGGCCATCATCTGTCCCGTGCGGCCCGCGTCCAGCACCGCCTTGAGCACGAACAGCACCGTTGGGGCGGACATGTTGCCGGCGCGGCGCAGGACCTCGCGCTCGGCGTCGAGCGCGCCCTGTTCGATGTGCAGGGCGCCTTCCAGTGCCTCGATGACCTTCGCGCCGCCGGGGTGGCAGACGTAGCGCGTGATCGGTGTCTCGACGAGGCGCACCGCCTCCTGCGCCGCGGCGCCGAACTCGCTGCTGATGAACGCCGGGATCGAGCGGTCGAAGATCACGCCGAAGCCCGTTTCGTCCACGTCCCACCCCATGATCCCGAGCGTCTCGGGCCAGGTCTTCTGGTGCGGGGCGCCGAGGCGGACGCTCGGTATGTCCATGGGCCTGCTGTCGGACAGGCAGGCCGCGGCGGCGCCGTCGCCGAAGAGCACCGCGGCGATGATGTCGGCCTTCTGCAGGCGATCCGCACGGAAGGCGAGCGAACAGGTCTCGACGACGACCAGCAGCACCTTGGCTCCGGGCCGTCCCGCCGCGAGAAGGCCGGCCGTTGCCAGCCCCGAAACGCCGCCCGCGCATCCGAGCCCGAAGATCGGCACGCGCAGCACCGTGTCGCGAAACCCCATCTCGGTCAACGCTTGCGCCTCGAGCGAGGGCGTCGCGATGCCGGTCGAACAGACGGTGACGACGACATCCACCTCGGCGCTTTGCCATCCGGCTTGGCTGAGCGCCGCGCGCGCAGCGTCCACGAAGAGCGCCTTGGCCCCCGCCGCGAAGGCCTGGGCGCGATCTGACCAGCCGTGTGGCTCCGCGAACCAGTCGAGCGGCACGACCGAGTGGCGGGTGTCGATCCCGGCGGTGTCGAAGCTTTTGGAAATTCGTTTAAAATCCGTGTAGACGCCCCCGAAGATTTCCGCCGCGCGGGCGCGGACCTCGGATTGATGCAGGCAATGTCCCGGGAGGGCTGTCGAAAGTCCGTGCAGGTATGCGCTCATTCGTGCTCTTTCGCTGAAGGCGGCCTCCGAGGAATGCGGCGCGTTACCAGCCCTCCGCGCGGCAGTCGGGTCACAACACGATTCCCGTCGCTTCGTTCCGCAGCCTCTGCCCGCGCGTCATTGCCGGGGAGACTCGCAGGCCCGGGTCATTGCTGGATGAGCGGTCTATCCCGAAGGCGATCTTGGCGCTGATCGGCGAAATACCCCGGTCCGTCGGAACCCGCCACGATCTTCCGAGTTCAGCTAAGCGGAGGATGGTTTCCCCTCCGGCGACTTCCCCTCCAGCGAGCAAAGATTGCGCATGGCTTTCGAGACTCCTCTCCGTCCCACCGCGCGTGGCAACAGGCCGGTGTGCAGGTCCCCCCGGGGCACGGCAGTCCGCCCCCGCGAAACGCATCGGGTCGCGATCGTTGGCGCGGGTCCGACCGCCGTCTACACGCTTGCAGCGCTGCTGCGCGAGGCGCCGTCGCGGCTGCATGTCGACATCTTCGAAAAGGGTCCCGCCGCGGGCCCCGGCATGCCCTACAACGCCGAGATGAATGCACCGTCGATGCTCTCGAACATCGCGAGCCGCGAGCTGCCGCCGGTGGCCGTGTCGCTCAACGATTGGCTTCGCGGCCTCGATCGCTCCGACCTCGCGCGGCTCGCGCTCCGCGAGGAAGACATCGGCGAGGACGCCTTCTATCCCCGGCTCGCGCTCGGCGCCTATTTCACCGCGCAGATGGCGGAGCTGGTCGCCCGCGGCCGGCGCGGCGGGCACCTGATCGAGCTTCACCTGCACCACACGGTCGAGGACATTCGCCCGCGCCTGACGGGCATCGAGGTCACCTGGCACAGCCCCGCCGGCATGGCGAAGGCAGAATATTCAGACGTGGTGCTCGCCACCGGCCACCGCTGGCCGGATACGGTCTCTGACGGCGGGGTGCAGCTTCAGTCGGCCTGGCCGGCGGAGAAGCTGGGGCGGCTGCCGCAGCGCAGGATCGGTGTGCTGGGCACGTCCCTGTCCGCGATTGACGTCGCGGTGACCGTCGCCTCGGCGCGGGGTCGTTTTGTCGACGCAGAGGGAGGCCTCGCCTATAGCCTGGACGAGGGGCAGACCGACTTTCTGATCAGCCTCATGTCGCGCAAGGGCCTGCTGCCGGAGGCGGACTATTGGTATCCGCTGCCCCTGCCGGAGCTGCCAAGGCTGGCCGCCTGCGGGATGGCGGAGAGGCCGCTGCTCGAGCGGGCGTATCAGGCGTTTCTCGCCGACCTCGACGAGGCCGACGGGGATTGGCTGGACCGCCTCGGGGGGCGCGAGATCGGGCGGGAGGAGTTCAGGGCGGCCTATTTCTCTGAACGTCTTGCGGTGGATCCGTTTGACTGGGCGGAGCAAAACCTCAAGCAGGCCGAGGAGAGCGTGACGGCGCAGCGCCCGACGCCCTGGCGCAGCGCGCTGCTGAGGGCGCACGAGCTTTTCGAGACGCTGATACCACGGTTCACGGAAGCCGAGGTCGAGGCGTTTCATGCCACGCTGAAGCCGGTCTTCACCGACTGCTACGCCTGCGTTCCCCATTTCTCGGTCAAGCGCCTGCTGGCGCTGCGCAAGGCGGGGGTGCTCGAGGTGGTCCGTCTGGGCGACCACAGCCGGATCGCCCAGCATCGGACCGGGCTCTGCGTGACGGGGGATCAGCTGGAGACCGAGGTCGAGATCCTCATCGACGCGCGCGGTCAGCGCGCTCTGAAATTCTCGGACCTGGGGTTCCCGTCGCTCGCCCGCGCCGACCTTCTTGCCCGGCCGCTGCGGTTCGAGGATCTGCTCCTGCCGCTCGGCGCGGCCTCGGCGGGCCGCGTCCACTGCCTCGCGCTGCCGGTGCTGCTGCGTCGGCGTCCCTTCGTGCAAGGGCTCGTGAACGCCTGGGAGATGGGCAGCACAACCGCCAATGTGATCGCCGAGGCCATGGGAGATCGCGCCACGGCCTAGGGCGGAAGTCGGACGTTGGGACAGCGCGCTACACCGCCACCGCGCGTGTAATCCAGTTTATGTGAAAATCGTGCGTGACCGGATGCGGCGCGTCATCCGGATTTGTTCGCGGCGCAAGGCGTGACCTGAGCCTGGGGGGTCTCACGGCACCGTCGATCCGCGCACGATCAGTGTCGGCGGCGGGCTGGCCAGATGGGTGGCTGCCGGATGGCCTTCGATGAGGTTCAGCAGCGCATCCGTGGCGGTTGTGGCGACGGAGTCGAGCTGCAGGTCGATGGCGGTCAGCGCCGGCGTCTCCGCGCGCGCGCGCAGCCCGTCGTAGCGCGTCGCCACGCGCACATCCCCCGGAATGCTGAGACCGGCCAGGCGCAGCGCGTCCATGGCCCCTGTGGCCTGGGCGTCCACCGGCACCAGCAGGCCGTCGGTTTCCGGATGTGCCGCGAGGTGGCGGGTGACGCTGCGGGCGGCACCGGCCTCTCCCTCCGCCTCGTCGATGCGCAGCACCGTCGGCGTCATGCCGATCTGCGCCGCGCGCTGACGGTAGCGGGCTTCGAACACCTCGTAGTAGCGCCGGGCGCCGGTGCCGATCAGCAAGGGGACGTTGCGCGCCCCGACCTCGAGCAAGTGATCGATCAGCAGGTCCGCCGTCTGCGCGTAGTTCAGATCGACATGGGCCGAAACCGCCCCATGCGCCTCGCCGATGGCCACCGTCGGAACCTCGCGCGCGGCCAGCAGCGCAAGGAACGGGTCGTCGCGCGTCGGCTCGACAAGCAGCGCCCCGTCAAAGGGCACGTTGCGCAGCGCGGTCTCGGGGTCGCGAATCGGCGGCACCAGCACCAGCGCGACGTTGCGCGACAGCGCCGCCAATGCCGCCGAGCCGGCGATTTCCATCAGGAAGCCGAGCTTCGAGGGACCCGCCGCCACCGCCGTCGCCATGGAGGAGAAGAGCGCGATGGTGTTCGCGCGGCCGGTCCGCATTCCCCGCGCCGCCATGTTCGGCACATAGCCCAGCTCGCGCACGGCCTGGTCGATGCGCGCCCGGGTCTCGTCATCCACGCGCCGCTTGCCGCTGAGCGCGTTGGAGACGGTCCCAGGCGAGACCCCGGCGAGTCGCGCCACATCCACGACCGTGGCGCGCTTTTGCCCTGCTTTGACCTGTCCGCTCATCCTCGTCTCACCCCCTTGGCGCCCCGGCTGCACAAAATTTCGGCGCGCAGTCCTGCTGCATCGGCTTTTTCGCCCTTGTGATGATTAAAACGTTTTAACGGTGAGCCAGCAAGTGAGAAGAGTTGTTAAAACGATTTAATGGAACGGAGGATCCGATGACTGCCCATGTGATGACCCGCCCCGAAACCAAGCCGGTCGAGCAGGTAACGCTGCGCCGCCGCCGCACCGGGTTGACCGCCCATGACCCCGTCCGAAGTGCCGGGGGCTACACGCTCTTTGCCGGACAGACGGCCGAGGGCCGCGTCGACCTGGTGGATATCGACGGCGGCCTTGCGCACCGCTGGCAGATGCCGGTGCGCGCCGGGCGCGACGCGGTGATCTTGCCGAACGGCAACCTCGGCTACAACGGCAGCCATGCCAGCTCGGCGGCGCTCTACCCGGCCTGGGATCTCTGGCACGGCGGCGATTTCTACGAGGCGACCCCTTCGGGCGAGATCGTCTGGCGCCACGAGGACATCTTCCATCACCACGACGCGCAGTGGCTGGCGAACGGCAACCTGCTCTACACCGTCGCCGCCCCCCTGCCCGCCGAAAAGGCCGCGCGGGTGCAGGGCGGCGATCCCCGCAAGGACGGCGCCGACGGGGTGATCCAGTCCGACATCGTGCGCGAGGTGAACCGCAAGGGCGAGACGGTCTGGGAATGGCGCATTTGGGATCACCTCGATCCGGCGGATTTCCCGATCCATGCCATTTTCGACCGGCGGCACTGGCCGATGATCAACGGGCTTTCGGTGACCAGCGGCGGACTTGTGTTGATGAGCCTGCGCACCACCTCGGGCGTCATCGCCGTGGACCGGCTCACCGGCAAGGTGGTCTGGCACGTCGGCCCCGATGTGGTGGCGCAGCAGCACACCCCGGTCGAGATGGAGGGCGGCAGCGTGCTGTGTTTCGACAACGGCAACCTGCGGCAGGGCTCGACCTCGCCCTTCTCGCGCGCGCTGGAGTTCGACCCGACGACCGGAAAGACCGTCTGGAGCTACACCGACCCGATGCCGCCTTCGTTCTTCTCGCCCTACATGGGCGGCTGCCAGCGGCTGTGGAACGGCAACACCTTCATTTGCGAGAGTGCCTTCGGTCGGCTCTTCGAGGTGACGCCCGAGGGCGAGACGGTCTGGGAATATGTGATCCCCGATTTTGCCGAATACCCCGAGCCGCTGTCCAAGTTCATCCTCGGCGCGCACAACTCCTGCTTCCGGGCGCACCGCTACAAGCAGGAGCAGGTGTCATGGCTGTGACTGAGCTGAGGCAGCCCGCCCGCCCGAGACCGCGCCGGAGCCCCGCGCGGATCGCCGCCCGTACGCTTGCCGCGAGCGCCGAGATGGGAAAGCCCATGCTCTCCTTCCTCTTCGTGCTGGCGATCTGGGCGGCCGTGGGCGCGCTGAAGCTGGTGCCGGAGGCGATCTTCCCGGCGCCCTGGTCGGTCTGGTCTGCGACGGTGGAGATGTGGCAGACCGGCGCGCTGCCCAAGGATCTGGCGGTTTCTTGCAGCCGCGCCGCCATCGGCTTTGCCATCGGCGCCTCGCTTGGCGTGGTGCTGGGGCTGCTGACCGGGCGCGTGGCGCTGGTCCGCACGCTGCTGGGGCCGTTCCTGTCGCTGCTGCGCCCGATCCCGGCGATCGCGCTGGTGCCCGTTGCCATCGTCTGGTTCGGCATCGGCGAGGGCTCGAAGTATTTCGTCATCTCCTACACGGTCTTCCTCGCGGTCTGGTTCAACACCCACCACGGCATGGAATACGTGCCGGACATCTACCTGCGGGCCTCGCGCAGTCTTGGCGCCTCGCGCCGGCGCGAGTTCCTCACCGTGGTGATCCCCGCCGCCGCCCCCTACATCTTCGCCGGGCTGCGGCTCGGGGTGGCGCTGGCCTTCCTGAGCCTCGTCGCCGCCGAGCTGTCGGGCGCCTCCTCGGGGCTTGGCTACCGGCTGCAGGAGGCGCGGCAGTATATCCGCACCGACCGGATGTTCTCGCTTCTCATCATCCTCGGTGCGCTGGGGGCCACGGTTGATCTGATCGTGCACCTCATCGGCCGCCGGATCGTCCACTGGCAGCAGGGGTAGGATCATGGTCACCATACCACTCCACGGTGACGTGCGGATCAATGACGTCGCCATCACCTTCAAGGGCAAGCAGGGGCCGGTCACCGCGCTCGAGAGCACGACGCTGCGGCTGCACCCGGGAACCTTCACCGCATTGATCGGGCCTTCGGGCTGCGGCAAGTCCACGCTGATGAACGCCATCGGCGGCTTCGTCGAGCCCTCGTCGGGCGCGATCACCATCGACGGTGCCGCCGTCCGCGGCCCATCGGACAAGGTCGGCGTGATCTTTCAGCAATACGCGCTCTTCCCGTGGTTCACCGCGCTTGGCAACGTTCGCTTCGCGCTGCGCCGCTTCGGCCTGCCCAAGGCCGAGGAGATCGACCGCGCCCGCGCGGCGCTGGCCGAGGTCGGGCTCGCGCAGCATGCCGGGAAGGTCCCGCAGGAACTTTCGGGCGGCATGAAGCAGCGCGTGGCCATCGCGCGCACGCTGGCCTGCGAGCCCAAGGTGCTGCTGATGGACGAGCCCTTCGGCGCGCTCGACGCGCAGACAAGGATCGGCATGCACGAGCTGCTGCTCAAGGTCTGGGAGCGCCACCGTGCCACGGTGCTCTTTGTCACCCACGACGTGGACGAGGCGCTGCTTCTGGCCGACGACGTGCGGGTGATGAGCCACGCGCCGGGCCGGCTGATCCGCCACTACCCGCTGAGCCAGCCCCGGCCCCGCGCCTTCAACCGGTCGGGCTCGGAACTGCTGGACATCCGCGAAGAGATCCTCGGCCTGCTGCGCCCGCAGAAGGCGCAGGCCGAGCTGCACTGACCCTACCGAAACCAACAGGAGAGAGACAATGACCGCATTGACCAGACTGGCCCTCGGAACCGCGCTGGCGCTGACCCCGGGCCTTGCCGTGGCCGAGAGCCTCGTCTTCGGCTGGAGCCCCAACCCGCAGACCCCTCAGGTCGACATGGCGCTCGAGAAGGGCTATTTCACCGACGCCGGGCTCGAGGTCGAACTGGTGCCCTTCAACTCCGGCCGGGCGGGCTTCGAGGCGCTGCTCGGCGGGCAGGTGGACGTGGTCTTCATGGCCGAGTTCCCCGCCGCCACCGGCGCGCTGATGGGGCAGGAGTTCGCCATCGTCGGCGATCTTGCCCGCTTCACCGGCTCGCGGGTGATCGGCAATGCCGGGGCCGGTCCACTTGACAGCCCCGCCGACCTTGCCGGCCGCCGCATCGGGACCACCATCGGCACCAACGTGCACTATTTCCTCGACAAGGCGCTCGAAGGCGCGGGCGTCGAGGCCGAGATCGTCTCGGCCGCGCCGCCGGATCTGGTGCCCGCCGTGGTGCGCGGCGACGTTGATGCCATCGTTCCCTTCCCGACCTTCTACGGCGCAGCAAAGGACACGCTGGGCGAGGACTACCTCGAGCTGCGCGCGCCGGGCTACGAGGTGCATTACATCCTCGCCGCCACGCCCGAGATGACCGGCGAGAAGTCTGACACGCTCGCGGCCTTCATGGGCGCGCTGGCCAAGGCGGATGCCGATGTCGCCGCCGACCCGGAGGCAGCGATGGCGGCGGTGTCGGCCTCGATGCAGGGCGCGATCTCGACCGAGGCGCTGGCCACCATGTGGCAGGACGTGGAGATCGGCCTGACGCTGGACGAGGGGCTGGCCGAGCTGATCCGCTCCGAGGCCGACTGGATCCTTGGGCAGGGCGTGATCAAGGCAGAGCCGCTCTCCGACGCGGCGCTGGCCGCCTATTTCGCCCCTGCCGCCCTGGAGGCCGCGCAGAAGTAGGGTCAACGCCCGGGGCCTTCCTGCAAAGGGCCCCGGTCCTGCGATCGCGGCTCTGTCCCGCGCTACACCGCCACCTGTCTGCGCAGCCGTCCGCCGGGCCGCGGCGCCAGGATCTCGGGAAAGGGTTTTTGCAGGCGGGCTTCGGCCATGAGCACGATCTCTGCCGCGGCGCGGGCATCCTCGCCCGCGTCATGGTGGCGGAAATCCAGTCCCAGGGCCGTCTTCAGATGGGCAAGACCATGACCGCCGTTGCCCTTGAACTCGGGCCAGGCGAGGCGCGCCACCTTCACGCTGTCGTGCCATTTCAGCGGCTGCGGGGGACGGCCGCAGGCCTCGGTGGCGCTGCGGATCGCGCGCGCGTCGAAGCTGCTGTGCTGGACCAGCAGGTGTCGCTCGAGGAAATCCCCGAGCGCGTCGAGGAGCGCCGCGAACGTGGGCTCGCCCGACACATGCGCGGCGGTGATCCCATGGATCCGCACATTCATGCCGTCGAACCTGCACTTCGGGTCGATCAGCAGGGTAACGACCTTCTCGACGTCGCTGTCGCTGACGCAGGCAAGACCGATCTGGCAGATGCTGCCCGCGTCCGAGTTCGCCGTCTCGACGTCGACCGCCACGAAGCGGAAGGACTTGTGAAGGATTGCCGCGAGCCCGGCCCCTGCCGGTCCCCGTCCCTGTCCCGGTGACGCGCCGCGTAAGAGTTCATTTCCCATGCTCTGCCCCAAATCCCTGTCCAGCCTCGGGACCGGTTTGCCTCGGGAAGGCGGTCGAGGGCAACCTCGCCCGCGGGGGAAAGGGCCCCCGCGTCGCTTTCGGCGATCCACCACCCGGGCCCCGTCCCTGCGCTCAGGGATGGCCGAGCCGCTTCAGAAGATCCCGCAGCTTGCGCGCGTCGCGCTTGCCGAGACGGCGCTCGAGCGCGGCCTCATAGTCCTGTGCCGCGGCGGAGAGGCGGCGAAACGCCTCCTGCCCCGGCGGGCGCAGCGACAGGCGTTCGCTGCGCCGGTCCTCGGGGCTGGTGACCCGCGCGAGGAAGCGCTTTTCCTCCAGCGCGCGCACCGCGCGCGAGACCTTCGTCTTGTGGATCGAGGCACGTTCCGAGATCTCCTTGGCGGTCATGTCGCCATGGCGGCCAAGGTGGAAGAGCACGCGCCACTCGGTCCGCAGCATCCCGTAGAGATCGCGGTAATTTCTTGAAAACACGTCGCTCTGCGCTTCGGCTGCCTGGTTGAGCAGATAGGGCGTGAAAGCGGAAAGTTCAAAGATATCAGAGTGATCGCGCTCTTCTTCCCGAGGTTTGACCATTCCGAGAATCTCCCTTGTTAGTTACAAAAGTAACTAACAACATGTCATCGATACGTCGAGGGAGGACTTCGCAGATGAATGACCTGAGCAAGATCTCGGGGCTGACACGCGCGGCCGGCATCAGCGCGCTGCACGAGGGGTACATGCCGGGCTTTGGCAATGACTTCGAAACCGAGGCCCTGCCCGGCGCGCTGCCCGACGGGAGGAACTCGCCGCAGCGCTGCGCTTACGGTCTCTATGGCGAGCAGCTCTCCGGCACCGCCTTCACCGCCCCGAGCCATCAGAACGAGCGCACCTGGTGCTACCGCATCCGCCCGGCGGTGAAGCACACCGGCCGCTTCTCGAAGATCGACGTGCCTTATTGGCAGTCGGCGCCCAACGTCGATCCGGATGTGATCAGCCTTGGCCAGTACCGCTGGGATCCGGTGCCGCATGCGCAGGAAAGCCTGACCTGGCTCACCGGCATGCGCACGATGACCACGGCGGGTGACGTCTACACGCAGGTCGGCATGGCCAGCCACATCTACCTCGTTACCGCCTCGATGCAGGACGAGTATTTCTATTCCGCCGACAGCGAACTTTTGGTGGTGCCGCAGGAGGGCCGGCTGCGCTTTTGCACCGAGCTCGGGGTGATCGATCTCGAGCCCAAGGAGATCGCCATCCTGCCGCGCGGGCTGGTCTACCGCGTGGAGCTGATCGACGGGCCGGCGCGCGGCTTCGTCTGCGAGAACTACGGCCAGAAGTTCGACCTGCCGGGCCGCGGTCCGATCGGCGCCAACTGCATGGCCAACCGCCGCGACTTCAAGACGCCGGTCGCCGCCTTCGAGGACCGCGACGCGAAAAGCCGCGTGGTGATCAAGTGGCAGGGCCAGTTCCACGAGACCTGGATCGGGCACTCGCCGCTCGACGTGGTGGCCTGGCACGGCAATTACGCGCCGGTGAAATACGACCTGCGCACCTATTGCCCGGTCGGCGCGATCCTCTTCGATCACCCCGACCCGTCGATCTTCACCGTGCTGACCGCGCCTTCGGGCGTCGAGGGCACCGCCAACATCGACTTCGTGCTGTTCCGCGAGCGCTGGATGGTGGCCGAGAACACCTTCCGTCCGCCGTGGTACCACAAGAACGTCATGTCCGAGCTGATGGGCAACATCTACGGCGAATATGACGCCAAGCCGCAGGGCTTCGTGCCGGGGGGGATGAGCCTGCACAACATGATGCTGCCGCACGGGCCGGACAACGAGGCCTTCGAGAAGGCCAGCTTCGGCGAGCTGAAGCCGGGCAAGCTCGACAACACGATGAGCTTCATGTTCGAGACCCGCTTCCCGCAGCACCTGACGCGCTTCGCCGCCAAGGAGGCGCCGCTGCAGGACGATTACATCGACTGTTGGGACAGCCTGAAGAAACGCTTCGACGGCACGCCCGAGGGCAACTGGGACTGAGCCGCCGCGGGAAAGGGGGATGGCGCCGCCGGCCCTTCTTGGCCCGCGGGAAACTCACCCCCGGCGTCCTTGGCCCGGCGTATTGGAAAGAGAAGAAGGGGCGGGATGCCTCTGGAAGGACTGCAATGAACTTGATGCAGAGCTGGGTCGGCGGGGCCAATGAGCCCGAGTGCGATTTCCCGCTGAACAACCTGCCCTACGGGGTCTTCGACGATGGCCGCGGCGCGCGCATGGGCGTGGCGATCGGGGACTTCGTGCTGGACGTGGGCGCGGTGGACCATGGGCAGGATCCGGCGCTTTTTGCCGCGCCCGAGTGGAACGCGGTGATGGCGGCGGGCCTCGAGGTCTGGGCGGCGCTGCGCGCGCGGCTGACCGAGCTCCTGGGCGATGAGGCGCATCGCGCCGCGGTGGCGCCGCACCTCGTGCCGCTTGAGAGCGCGTCGCTGCTGATGCCCTTCGTGGTCAGCGAATACACCGATTTCTATGCCGCCAAGAACCACGCCTTCAACGTCGGCTCGATGTTCCGGGGTCCCGAGAACGCGCTGCCGCCGAACTGGCTGTCGATCCCCATCGGCTACAATGGCCGCGCCTCCTCGGTGGTGGTTTCGGGCACCGAGGTGCGCCGGCCCTGGGGCCAGTTGAAACTGCCCGACGCCGAGCTGCCGGTCTTCGAGCCCTGCCGCCGCTTCGATCTCGAGCTGGAGATGGGCGCCATCGTCGGCATGCCCTCGCAGGGCATGGTCTCGGTCGCCGAGGCCGACGCGATGATCTTCGGCTACGTGCTGCTCAACGACTGGTCGGCGCGCGACATCCAGGCCTGGGAGTACCAGCCGCTGGGCCCGTTCCAGTCGAAGGCGACGGCGACCACGATCAGCCCCTGGATCGTCACCGCCGCGGCGCTGGCGCCCTTCCGCACCGCGACGCCGGAGCGCGAGCGCGAGCTGCTGCCCTACCTGCGCGAGCCGGGACCGATGCTCTACGACATCGACCTCGAGGTGGCGCTGGCCCCCGAGGGCGGCGCGGAGACGGTGATCTCGCGCACCAATTATTCGCAGATGTACTACTCTGCCGCGCAGCAGCTTTGCCATCACACCAGCAGCGGATGCGCCATGCGCACCGGCGACATGCTGGGCTCGGGAACGATCTCGGGCACCACCCCGGACAGCCGCGGCTCGCTGCTGGAGATCAGCTGGGGCGGCAAGGAGCCGCTCGAGCTGCCCGGCGGCGCGACCCGCAGTTTCCTCGAGGATGGCGACACGCTGACCCTTCGGGGGGCCGCGCAGGGCGACGGCTACCGCATCGGCTTCGGCGCGTGTTCGGGCAAGGTCCTGCCCGCCGTGCCGCAGCCCGACTGGACAAAGGAATAAAGGAGGCTCTCATGGCCAAGGCATTCGCGTCGCAAGGCGACATGGAAGAAAAGAAGATCAGCTTCACCGAGGTGGGCGAGGGGCTCTATGCCTTCACCGCCGAAGGCGATCCCAACACCGGCGTCATCATCGGCGACGAGAGCGTGATGATCGTCGAGGCGCAGGCCACCCCGCGGCTGGCGCGCAAGGTGATGGACTGCGTGCGCTCGGTCACCGACAAGCCGATCAGCCATCTGGTGCTGACGCATTATCATGCGGTGCGGGTGCTCGGCGCCTCGGCCTATGGCGCGCGCGAGATCATCATGTCCGACACCGCCGCCGCCATGGTGGAGGAGCGCGGGCAGGAGGACTGGGACAGCGAGTTCGGCCGCTTCCCGCGGCTCTTCCAAGGGCACGAGGAAATCCCCGGGCTGACCCGCCCCACGACCACCTTCAGCGACCGGATGACCGTCTACCTTGGCAAGCGCCGGGTCGACATCATGCACCTCGGCCGCGCCCATACCGCCGGCGACGCGGTGATCTGGGTGCCCGACCAGGAGGTGATGTTCACCGGCGACATCGTCGAGTTCCACTCGGCCTGCTACTGCGGCGACGGCCATTTCGCCGATTGGCCCGAGACGCTTGCCAATATCGCCTTCTACGAGCCCAATGCCATCGCGCCGGGCCGGGGGGATGCGCTGGTGGGTGAGGCGCAGGTGGCGCAGGCGCTGGAGAACACCGCCGATTTCGTGCGCTCGACCTACAAGCCGGTGGCCCGCGTCGTGGCCCGAGGCGGCTCGCTCAAGGAAGCCTGGGACGCGGTGCGCGCCGAGTGCGACCCGAAGTTCGCCGATTACGCGATCTACGAGCATTGCCTGCCGTTCAACGTGGCCCGCGCCTACGACGAGGCCCGCGGCATCGACACGCCGCGCGTCTGGACCGCCGAGCGCGACCAGCAGATGTGGGCCGACCTGCAGGGCTAAGCGCCCTTCGGCGCGGGGTGCTGCGCCGGACACGATACGAGAACACCCCCGCGCGGCCCGGTGGAGGAGCCCGGCCGCGCGACCAAGGGAGGAGAGAGAATGCCCGCATACAGCTACGCCCCGCAGCCCTTCGTGCGTCCGCCCGAGCTTGACGGCGCCGCTACCGGCGCGCCGGTGGCCATCGTCGGCGCCGGCCCCATCGGGCTGGCCATGGCGATCGACCTGGCGCTGCAGGGCATCCGCTCGGTGGTGCTCGACGACAACAACGTCGTCTCGGTCGGCAGCCGGGCGATCTGCTGGGCCAAGCGCACGCTCGAGATCTTCGACCGGCTCGGCGTCGGCGAGCGCATGCTCGAAAAGGGCGTGACCTGGAAGGTCGGGCGGCTGTTCCACGGCGACGAGGAGGTCTACAGCTTCGACCTGCTGCCCGAGGAGGGCCACAAGTACCCGGCCTTCATCAACCTCCAGCAATATTACGTCGAGCAGTACCTGCTCGAGCGGGCCCGCGAATTTCCCGAGCTGATCGACGTGCGCTTCCTGTCGAAGGTGGTGGACCATGCTGCCAGCGCCGAAGGCGTGACGCTGACCGTCGAGACCCCCGAGGGGCCCTACGAGCTGGCGGCGGACTGGCTGCTGGCCTGCGACGGGGTGAAATCGGCAACGCGCGAGCGCATGGGGCTAGACTTCACCGGCCAGACCTTCGAGGAGCAGTTCCTCATCGCCGACATCGAGATGGACCAGAGCCCCTTCGGCGATCCCGGCATCGCCGAGCGCTGGTTCTGGTTCGACCCGACCTTCCACCCGGGCAAATCGGCGCTGCTGCACGCGCAGCCCGACAATATCTACCGGATCGACCTGCAGCTCGACCTTGGCGCCGATGCCAAGCTTGAGGCCAGGGAGGAAAAGGTCATCCCGCGCATCAGGGCGATCGTGGGCGACCGCCCGTTCCGGCTCGACTGGCTGTCGGTCTACAAGTTCCGCTGCATCAAGCTCGAGCGCTTCGTGCATGGCCGCGTCGTCTTTGTCGGCGACAGCGCCCATGTGGTCAGCCCCTTCGGCGCGCGCGGCGGCAATGGCGGCATTCAGGATGTGGACAACCTCGGCTGGAAGCTGGCGGCGGTGCTGAAGGGCGAGGCGGATCAGACGCTGATCGAGAGCTACCACGAGGAGCGCAGCCACGGCTCGGCGGAAAACATCCTCAACTCCGCCCGCTCGACCAACTTCATGACGCCGAAGACCCCCATCGAGGCCCTCTTCCGCCGCGAGACGCTGCGCATGGCCCACGACCAGCCCTTCGCGCGGCGGCTGATCAACTCGGGGCGGCTCTCGCTGCCCTGCTCGCTCGAGGGCTTTGCGCTGCAGACACCGGGCGAGGGCCTCGTGCGTCCCGGTCAGCCGATGGTCGACGCGCCGGTGGGCAACGGTTGGCTGCTGCCCCTGCTGCAGGGGGCCTTCACGCTGGTCGGCTTTGGTGAGATCGCGCTGCCCGACGTGGGTGTGCGGCGTCTCGGCATCGGCCAGTCGGATCACCCCTACCCCAGCCATGACGACCGCGCGGGCTATGCGCTGCAGCGCTATGGCACCGGGGTCGCCTATCTCGTGCGGCCCGATGGCCATGCGGCGGCGGTGTTCCACGGCGAGGTGCCAGAGCCGGCATTGAGAGAGGCGCTGGCCCGCGCCATGGGCCGCAGCTGCGAAAGGGAGATGGCGTGATGCGCGAGATCTACGAGATGGGGCTCGGCGCCCGCGGGGACGAGGCCTACGAGGCGCTCATGGCGGCGCACGAGGGGCTGACCGAGGCGCAGAGCCACGCGCTCAACGTGCGGATCGTGCTGCTGCTGGCCAACCGCCTCGGGGACGTGGACGCGCTGAAGACGATCCTCGAGACGGCGCGCTCCTATGGCTGACGCGGTGCTCTACGACTACTGGCGCTCGTCCGCCAGCTGGCGGGTGCGCATCGCGCTGAACCTCTCGGGGATCGACTGGGAATGCCGCCCGGTGGACCTGATGGCTGGCGATCAGCGCGGCGCCGCGCATCTGGCGCGCAACCCGCAGGGGCTCGTGCCGGTGCTCGAGATTGACGGGTTGCGCCTGACCCAGAGCCTCGCCATCCTCGACTACCTCGAGGAGACCGGCCGGCTGTCGCTGCGCCCGGAGGCGCCGGCGCAGGCGGCGCGGATGCGCGCCATCGCGCTGGCCATTGCCTGCGATGTGCACCCGGTCTGCAACCTGCGCGTCGCGGCCCATGCCGCCGCGCTGACCGGACAGGACGACACCCGCGCCGACTGGATGCGCCACTTCATCCGCCCCGGGCTCGAGGCGGTCGAGGCCCTGCTCGACGAGACCGGCCCCTATTGCATCGGCGCCGCGCTGACCCAGGCCGACCTGTGCCTGATCCCGCAGCTCTACAACGCCGCGCGCTGGGGGGTGGAGACCAGCGATCTGACGCGGATCAGCCGCGTCGCGCGAGCCTGCGCGGAGCTTGACGCCTTCCGCCGCGCCGCGCCCGAGGCGCGGCTCCCCGCCGCCGTCTGATCCGAACCGTGCCCGGGCAGTGGCGCCCGCAGCTCCAAGGCAGGACCCCGATGAGCCCGATGACCAACGCCGCGCAAGAGCAACAGGCACTCGTCCCGACCACCCAGTCGCTGCCCATCGCGCTCATCCGGGCGCGCGAGGCGCTGCTGCGCGAGCTGCGCCCGATGCTGGCCGAGGCCGGGGTGAGCGAGCCGCAGTGGCGCATCCTGCGCGTGCTCCTCGAAACCGGCCCCTGTTCGGTGCAGGGGCTGGCCGAGGCGGCCTGCCTGCAACCGGCCTCGGTCTCGCGGATCCTGCAGTCCATGGCCGCGCGGGCGCTGGTGGAACGGGTGCAGGACCCTCGGAACCGCCGCCGGCAGGTGGTCACGGTGACCGCGGCGGGTCGCGCCTTGGTGACGCGCTTCGCCCCGGCCTCGCGCGCGATCACCGACGCCTTCGCCGAGCGGTTCGGCAGGGACCGCTACCAGTCCCTGATCGCCTTGCTCGACGCCTTCATCTCGGACTGCGACGGGCCGGCCTCGGACTAGCCCCGCCCGCACCAGCGACCACATTGCCTCCTCGCCGCAAATGGTGTCCCATTCGGCATCGCGGAGCGCATGCCCCGGGTGCCGAATGTCCGCAGCTCAAGACGCCATCCAGCCACGGGGACACCATGCAGGGCCAGTCCGAAACCTTTCGCATCGACCGGGTAAAGACGGCAACCCTCGGGCTGGCGCTGGCGGGGCTCCTGGCGGGGCTCGCCCTGCAGTTCTCCGGCCTGCCGGCCACGGCGCGCGCCGCCCTCATGGCCGGCACCCTGCCCGCCCTCGTCGCGCTGCTCTTCGAGATCGTCGGCAGCATCCGGCGCGGCGACGTGGGGCTCGACGTGCTGGCCGCCCTGTCGATGAGCGCAGCGCTGCTGTTCGGCGAGACCCTCGCAGCCTGCATCGTCGCGGTGATGTATTCGGGCGGCACGCTGCTCGAGGCCGTCGCCGAGGGGCGGGCGCGGCGCGAAATGCATGCGCTGCTCTCGCGCGTGCCGCGGTTCGCGATGCGCCATCGCGACGGGCAGATCGATCGCGTGCCGCTCGACGAGATCACCCCCGGCGACCGGCTGCTCATCCCGCAGGGCGACGTGGTGCCCGTCGATGGCACGATCCTCTCGGCGGGTGCCTTTCTCGACAGCTCGGCGCTGACCGGCGAGTCGCTGCCGCAGCACCTGGCGGCGGGGGCCGAGGCGATGAGCGGCGCGACCAACGCGGGCGAGCCCTTTGACATGATCGCCACGCGGCGGGCGGAGGAGAGCACCTATGCGGGGATCGTCCGCCTCGTCGAGGCGGCACAGCGCTCCAAGGCGCCGATGGCGCGGCTCGCCGACCGCTGGTCGCTGGGGTTCCTGCTGGTGGCCGTGGCGATCGCGCTTGCCGCCTGGTGGGCCAGTTCGGATCCGGTCCGTGCCGTGGCGGTTCTGGTGATCGCCACCCCCTGCCCGCTCATCCTCGCGGTGCCGGTGGCGCTGGTCGCGGGCCTGTCGCGCGCGGCGCACTTCGGCGTGCTGGTGAAGGGCGCGAAGCCGCTCGAGGCCATGGCCCGCACCCATACGCTGGTGCTCGACAAGACCGGCACGCTCACCGACGGTCGGCCGCAGATCACCCGGATCGAGCGCAGGGACGGCCTGTCCGAGGATGCGCTGCTGCGCCTTGCCGCCTCGCTCGACCAGGTCTCCCGGCACCCCATAGCGCAGGCGATCGTCGCGGCCGCGAAGTTCCGTGGGCTGACGCTCGCCACCCCGTCAGAGGTGCACGAGTCGCCCGGCGAAGGCGTCGCGGGCATGGTCGAGGGGCACAGCCTCCGGGTCGGGGGCTTCAGCTACGTCCAGGCCGCGCTCGACGCGCCCGACCTGCGCCCCGCGCCGCCGGGGGCGGGCGCGGTGGTCGTCGCCGTGGCGCTGGACGGGCGCCCGGCGGGCCATCTGGTGATGGCCGACCCGCTGCGCGACGGCGCGAGCCTGGCGCTGCAGGGCCTGCGCCGCGAGGGCATCGCCCGGCTCGTGCTCGCCACGGGAGACCGCCCCGAGGTGGCCGCCCGGGTGACCGACGGACTCGGGTTCGACGCGATTCACGGCGATCTCACCCCTGACGCGAAGGTCGCGCTGGTGCACAGCGAACGCGAGGGTGGGCCGGTGATGATGGTTGGCGACGGCGTCAATGACGCGCCCGCCCTTGCCGCCGCGGACATCGGCGTGGCCATGGGCGCGCGGGGCGCTGCCGCCTCGGCGGAGGCGGCCGACGTGGTGCTGCTGGTGGACAGGATCGACCCGCTGGTCGCCGGGATCGCGATCGCCCGCGACGCCCGGCGGATCGCGCTGCAGAGCGTCGTGGCCGGGATCGGCCTGTCGGTGATCGGGATGATCGCCGCGGCGCTGGGATATCTTGAACCGGTCGAGGGCGCCGTTCTGCAGGAGGTGATCGACGTGGCGGTGATCCTGAACGCGCTCCGCGCCGTGCGCATCACGCCGCCCGGGCCGCTGCCGGAGATCACCTAGCCGGGGCACCGGGATGCTGAGCCTCGGCGACAGTGCCCGGCTCAGGCCCGCAGCGCGCTGCGCAGCGTTTCGACCGGAGAACAGCCGAATTTCCTGCGGTAGTGTTCCGAGAACCGGCCGAGGTGGAAGAAGCCAAGCCCGGTCGCCACATCGGTGACCCGCGTGTCGGCGCCGGGGTTCGACAGTTCTTCCCATGCGCGCTCCAGCCGCATGTCGCGCAGCACGGTCATCGGGCCACAGCCGTGGCGGGCGCGAAACGCCGCCTGCAGCGAGCGCACGCTTGTCCCGGCCGCGCTGGCGATGTCCTCGATCATCAGCGCCGCGCCAAGGTTCTCGCGCATGAACTCCTCGGCGCGGCGCACCATGCGCGGCGCATGGCCCGGACGAGGGCTGGGCGCGTCGGCCTCGGTCGGCCGGACCTGTGACTGCAAGAGGCCCACCAACAGCGTGCGCTCGAGCTGCCGCCCCAGCGCCGAGCCCCGCCCCAGCAGGGCGGCGCCGCGCTGCGTCTCGGAGATCACGAACTGCAGCAGGCCGAGAAAGGACCGCCCCTCTCCGTCCGTCAGCGCCTTCGGGCCGTCAAAGCGCAGCGCCGCGCGGTGCGGCAGCCCGAACTCTGCCCGCGCCGCCTGCTCCAGCGCGCGCCGGTCGATCTGCAGCATGAGCTGCACGCAGTGCTCGCTCCAGATCATGCTGACCTCATCGTCGGGGTTGAGCACCCCGCCGCTGCCGCCACCGATCTCGTAGCCGCGCGCGCCGGTGTTCACCGAGGCATGGCCGTGCAGGGGAAACTGGAAGAGGTAGAACTGCTCGAGCGGGCCCGGCGCGATCTGGGTCTTCGCGCCATAGGTCAGCACGTTGATCGACAGGTCCTGCCCGTCGAGCCGGTTGTGCCGCGCCGCCAGCGGCCCCCGTCCCATCACCTCGAGGCGATGATCGCAATAGACCTGCGCCACCCGGGCCCGCGCCTCGTCCAGATCCGCCGTCGCAAAGAGACGATGGTTGCCAAGCGGCAATCCCTGCGGTCCCTCGGGACCGGTCTGAAGCTGGCCCATGAGATGCTCCATGCTCGCGTCGGGGGTCTTCCTTCAGCTCTAAAACATAATTTGCGCAATCCGGATCCCGGCTGCGCAATCAGGATAGCGCGCATCCGCGGCCCCCCTGCAAGCTTTCATTTGAGAAAAATGACACACAGGGAGCGCGCAATGCGTGGATTGAGAGACAAAGTCGCGATCGTGCCCGGCGGTGCCACGAAGATCGGCGTCGCCGTTGTCGAGGCGTTCAAGTCGCACGGCGTCAAGGTGATCATCGCGGATATCGACGCCGAGAACGGCGAGAAGCTGGCCTGTGACGGCGTGGTTTTCGTGCAGGCCGACCTGCGCTCGGACGCGGATATCGCCCGCGTCGTGCAAACCGCCAAGGACCGCTTCGGCCGCATCGATTTTCTGGTGAACGTCGCCGCGACCTATGTCGACAACGGCGCGGAAAGCACGCGCGCGGAATGGCTTGAAGCTTTGGATGTGAACCTTGTCGGCTCGGTCATGCTGATGCAGGCGGCCCGCGAGGAGCTGCGCAAGACCAAGGGATCCATCGTCAATTTCGGCTCGATCTCGGCCCGCGTGGCGCAGACCGGTCGCTGGCTCTACCCGGTGTCCAAGGCGGCGATCCTGCAGCTCACCCGCAATCAGGCGATGGATCTCGCGCCCGACGGCATCCGCGTCAACGCGGTCTCGCCCGGCTGGACCTGGTCCAACATCATGGACAGCCTGACCGGCGGCGACCGGGCCAAGACCGATGCCGTGGGGGGGGATTTCCACCTTTTCCCGCGGGTCGGGGACCCCGAGGAGGTCGCCTCGACGGTGATGTTCCTCTGCTCGGACGAAGCGAGCTTCATCACCGGCACCGACATCCGCGTCGACGGTGGCTACACCGCCATGGGCCCCGAGCGCGCCGAGCCGGCCATCCCGCGCCTGATGGACTGACCCGGTCCGCAAAAGCAAAAGCCAACAGGAGAGAAAAATGAAACGCATTTCCATCGTGGGCGGCGGTCAGTCCGGCCTGCAACTCGGCATCGGCCTCGTGCAGAAGGGATACGAGGTCAAGATCATCCAGGACCGCACCGGGCCAGAGCTTGCCGCCGGGCGGGTCATGTCCTCGCAGTGCCAGTTCGACGCGGCGCTGCAGCTCGAGCGTGACCTCGGGATCAACTTCTGGGAAGACGCCTGCCCGCCGGTCGAGGGCATTTCCTTCACCGTCCCCAGCCCCGAGGGTCCGGGCAAGGCCGTCGAATGGTCGGCCCGGCTCGACCGCAAGGCGCAATCCATCGACCAGCGGGTAAAGATGCCGCGCTGGATCGAGGAATTCGAGCGGCTCGGCGGCAAGATGGAGATCGCCACCGCCGACATCGCCCTGCTCGAGCGCGAGGCAAAATCGGCGGATCTGGTGATCGTCGCCTCGGGCAAGGGCGAGATCGGCAAGCTCTTCGAGCGCGACGCCGAGCGCTCGCCTTTTGCCGCGCCGCAGCGCGCGCTGGCGCTGACCTATGTGCACGGCATGACCCCGCGCCCCGAGCATTCGGCGGTGAGCTTCAACCTGATCCCCGGCGTCGGCGAGTATTTCGTCTTCCCCGCGCTGACCCTCAGCGGCCCCTGCGAGATCATGGTCTTCGAAGGCGTGCCAGAGGGCCCGATGGATTGCTGGAAGGACGTCTCCACCCCCGCCGAGCACCTCGCCCGGTCCCGGGAGATCCTGCACAGCTTCCTGCCCTGGGAAGCGGAGCGCTGCACCAATATTGAGCTGACCGACGACAACGGCATCCTTGCCGGGCGTTTCCCGCCGACCGTGCGCAAGCCCGTCGGCACCCTGCCCTCGGGCGCCCGGATCCTCGGGCTCGGCGATGCGGTCTGCCTGAATGACCCGATCACCGGACAGGGCGCGAACAACGCCGCCAAGGCCGCGGCGGTCTATCTGGACGCGATCGTGGCCCGCGGCGATGCCGCCTTTGACGAGGCCTGGATGCGCGCCACCTTCGAGACCTTCTGGACCTACGCGCAATGGGTGGTCCGATGGACCAACATGATGCTGCTGCCGCCGCCGCCCTTCGTGCTCGAGCTGATGGGCTCGGCGCAGGTGCTGCCCGACCTGGCGCACCGCATCGCCAACGGCTTCAACGACCCGCGCGACTTCTTCCCGTGGTTCGCCGATCCCGACGCCGCCGGCAGCTATCTGACCAGCCTGAAGGCCGCCTGACATGGCCGTCGACATCTCGACCTTCCGCGAGACGATGGGGCTCTTTCCCGGGGCGGTGACGCTGATCACCACCGGCGCGGGGGAGACCCGGCGCGGCATCACCGCCACCGCGGTCTGCTCGGTGACCGACAGCCCGCCGAGCCTCCTGGTCTGCGTCAACAACCGCACCGGCACCTGCCAGGAGATCGCCCGCAGCGGCCACTTCAGCGTGCAGCTGCTCGGCCAGGGTCAGGCCGACGTGGCCATGGCCTTTGCCGGGGCGCAGGGGCAGAGCGGGCTCGAGAAGTTCGCCATCGGCACCTGGTCAAGCTGCCCGCGCGGCCTGCCCCGGCTCGATGGTGCGCTGGCCTCCATCTCCTGCGAGGTGGCCACTGCGACCGAGGCGGGCAGCCACACCGTCTTCATCGGGCGGATCGAGGATGTGCTGCTCGCGGGCGGCGAGGCGCTGGTCTTCGCCCGCTCGAAATTCCACCGGCTGGCCTGCGTGGCCTGAAGCCCATTCCGGCACTCAAAAATCAAGGCGCCCCGGAAGCTCACTGCCGGGGCGCTTTTCGTTTCGGACAGGCGGCTGCGGATCAGGCCGCCATCTCGGGATGCAGGTACTGCTCGAGCCCCTTGCGGCAATCGTCGGGCCAGGGGTGCGACTTGTGGTCCTTGGTCGAGGTCATCACGATCAGCTGCTCGATGGTCCAGATCACCTCGCCCTCGACGGTGACCACGGTGTAGAGGTCCAGCGACGACTTGCCGATCTTGCGCACGTGGACGTTGAATTCCAGCACATCGCCATAGACCGCGGGCTTTTTGAACTCGATGTTCATCTTCACGCTGGGCAGGCCAAGATGCCGGTCGAACATCAGTTCCTTCCAGGTCACGCCGAAAGACGCGAACATGGCCTCGTTCACGTCGACGAGCATCGACAGATAGGCCGGATGGTAGGCGATCCCGGTCAGATCGCAGTCACCGAACCGCATGGGTTTCTGAATTTTGAATGGCATTCGGGGTCACTCCGTGTCCTGCCCGACCCGATCGGTGTAAGACGCCCTTGTCAGGCCAGCGAGTCGGCGTATTTATATTTTATGTCTAAATAATAGTCAGGCCGGGCGCGAGGTCAAGGAGCGTGCGATTGCATCAAGTTTTATTGGATTTTTCGCGGTCGAGGAGAAGATCCCCACGCGGGGGTCGGACCGGAAGCTTCAGATCCTAGTTATTTTAGTCTTGAAGTAATTTCGCGAGAAGGTAATCTACCGGAAACCAAACAGGGAAGCTGTGTCTCATGCAAATCGCCGTCCTTGGCGGGGGCCCCGCCGGTCTCTACTTCGCCATCTCGATGAAGCTGCGCGATGCCGCGCATGACATCACCGTCTACGAGCGCAACCGCGCCGACGACACCTTCGGCTGGGGCGTCGTGCTCTCGGACGAGACCATGGCGAACTTCGAAGACAATGATCCGGTCTCGGAAAAGATGATCCGCGACAAGTTCGCCTATTGGGACGACGTAAAGGTCGTGCGCGGCGACGAGGCGATGACCTCGGGCGGCCACGGCTTCTGCGGGATCGGCCGCAAGCAGATGCTGCTGCTCCTGCAGCAGCGCGCCCGCGAGCTCGGCGTGAAGCTGGAATTCGAGACCGACATCACCCCCGAGAAGATCGAGGAACTGAAGGCGGGCAACGACCTTCTGGTCGCCGCCGACGGTCTCAACTCGAAGACGCGCAGCCACTTCGAGGACAAGTTCCGTCCCGAGATCGACATGCGCCGCAACCACTTCGTCTGGCTCGGCACGCATCAGAAATTCGACGACGCCTTCACCTTCATCTTCGAGCAGACCGAGCACGGCTGGATCTGGGCGCATGCCTACCAGTTCGACGACGACACGGCGACCTTCATCGTCGAATGCGGCCCCGAGACCTATGAGGCCTTCGGCTTCGACAAGCTGAGCCAGCAGGACAGCATCGCTCTCTGCGAGAAGATCTTTGCCAAGCACCTCGGCGGCCACGCGCTGATGACCAACGCGAACCACATTCGCGGCTCGGCCTGGATCCGCTTCCCGCGGGTGACCTGCGAGAACTGGTACTTCGACAACGTGGTGCTGCTCGGCGATGCCTCGGCAACGGCGCATTTCTCGATCGGCTCCGGCTCGAAGCTGGGCATGGAAAGCGCCATCTCGCTGGCCGAGGAACTGTCGCGCGACAAGCCCCTCGCCGAGGCGTTGCAGACCTACGAGGACGAGCGCAAGCTGCAGGTGCTGCGGGTGACCTCGGCCGCGCGCAACTCGACCGAGTGGTTCGAAGAGGTCGAGCGCTACCTCGGGCTCGACATGATGCAGCTGAACTACGCGCTGCTCACCCGCTCGCAGCGGATCAGCCACGAGAACCTGCGCCTGCGCGATCCTGAATGGTTGGCCTCTGCCGAAAGCTGGTTCCACAGCCAGGCCGGCAGCAACTCGACCCGCCGCCCGATGTTCGCCCCCTTCAAGCTGCGCGACATGGAGCTGAAGAACCGCATCGTCGTCTCGCCCATGGCGCAGTACAAGGCGACCGGCGGCATGCCCAACGACTGGCACTTCGTGCATTACGCCGAGCGCGCCAAGGGCGGCGCCGGGCTGGTGTTCACCGAGATGCTCTGCGTGTCGATGGACGGCCGGATCACCCCGGGCTGCCCCTGCATCGGCCCCGAGCAGGTGCCCGCCTGGAAGCGCCTCACCGACTTCGTCCACGCCGAGACCGACGCCAGGATCTGTGCCCAGATCGGCCATGCCGGGCGCAAGGGCTCGACCCGTCTCGCCTGGGACGGGATCGACAAGCCGCTCGCCGAAGGCGAAAACTGGCCGCTGCTCGCCGCCTCGGCGATCCCGCTGATGGAGGGCAACGTGGTCCCCAAGGCGATGGACCGCGCCGACATGGACAGGGTGAAAGAGCAGTTCATCGAGAGCGTGCGCGCCGCCGACCAAGCGGGCTTCGACATGATCGAGATGCACGGCGCCCACGGCTACCTGCTGGCCTCCTTCATCTCGCCGATCACCAACCGGCGCGACGACGGCTACGGCGGCAGCCTCGAGAACCGCATGCGCTACCCGCTCGAGATCTTCGCCGCCATGCGCGCCGAATGGCCCGCGACAAAGCCGATGACGGTGCGTATCTCGGCGCATGACTGGATGGGCGAAGACGGGGTGACCCCGGAAGAGGCCGTGCAGATCGCGGCCATGTTCAAGGCGGCGGGCGCCGATGCGATCAACGTCTCGTCGGGCCAGACCGACAAGGCCGAGCAGCCGGTCTACGGGCGCATGTTCCAGGTGCCCTTTGCCGACCGCGTGCGCAACGAGATCGGCGCCCCGACGCTGGTCGCGGGCAATATCTACGAGCCCGACCACGTCAATTCGATCCTGATGGCCGGCCGTGCGGACCTCGTGCTGCTCGCCCGCCCGCATCTGGCCGATCCCTATTGGACGCTGCACGCGGCGGTCGAGCTTGGCGACACCGAGCAATCCTGGCCGAAGCCCTACGAGGGTGGCCGCCGGCAGGCCAACACGCTGGCCGAACGCGCCAAGGCGATGGCCACATGAGTCTCGCGGGCAAAACCGCCTTCGTCACCGGCGGCGGCTCCGGGGTCGGCGCGGTGCTCGCGCTGGCCTTCGCCGAGGCTGGGGCCGAGGTGGTGATCTGCGGGCGCCGCATGGAGCCGCTCGAGACGGTCGCCGCGCGGCACCCGGGGATCCGCGCCGTGCTCTGCGACATCACCGACGAGGCGGCGATCTCTTCCGCCATCGCCGAGGCCGCGCCCGACATCGTCATCGCCAATGCCGGCGCCTCCGAGAGTGCGCCTTTCACCCGCACCGAACTGGCGGCTTTCGAGCGGATGGTCTCGGTCAACCTCACCGGCACCTTCCTGACCCTGCGCGAGGGGGCAAAGGCGATGAAGGACAAGCCCTGGGGCCGGCTCATCGCCATCGCCTCGACCGCCGGGCTCAAGGGGTATCCCTATGTCGCGTCCTATGCCGCGGCCAAGCATGGCGTGATCGGGCTGGTGAAATCCGTGGCGCTGGAGCTTGCCCGCAAGGGCATCACCGCCAATGCGCTCTGCCCCGGGTTCCTCGACACCGAGATGACCGAGCGCTCGATCGCCAATATCGTGGAAAAGACCGGCCGCTCCGCCGAGGAGGCCCGCGCCTCGCTCGAGGCGACCAACCCGATGCAGAGGCTGGTGCCGCCCGAGGATGTGGCCCGCGCCGCCCTCTGGCTCTGCGGCGAGGGCTCGGACATGGTCAACGGGCAGGCGATCTCGATCTCCGGAGGCGAGACGTGAGCCAGACCTTCACGATCCGCAGGCAGGTGGAGTTCAACCACTGCGACCCTGCCGGGATCGTTTTCTACCCGCGCTATTTCGAGATGATCTCTGCCGTGCAGGAACGCTTCTTCGCGGATGCGGTCGGCAGGGGCTGGGACCGGATGATCTCCGGCACCGGCATGGCGACCCCGATGGGTCAGATCGATTGCCGCTTCCACGCGCCCTCGCGGCTCGGCGACTGGCTCGACCTGTCGCTCGGGGTGAAACGGATTGGCGGCTCTTCGGCCACCTTCCTCATCACCTGCACCAGCGGCGACGAGCGCCGCTTCACCTGCCAGGCGACGGTGATCCACGCCGATGTCGCGCAGGGCACCTCCGCCGCATGGCCCGCCGAGATGCGCGACGCCATGACCCGCTACCTGATTGCCAAGACCCCCGATTGAGAAAGACCGACGCATGACCGCACTGACACCCCACATGTTCCTTCAACCCGACGGCTGGGTGCCGGCCAAGGGCTATGCCAATGGCGTCATGGCCGAGGGCCGGATGGTTTTCACCGGCGGGCTCGTCGGCTGGAACGCGCAGCAGGAATGGGAGCATGCCGACATGGTCGGCCAGTTCCGCCAGACGCTCGAGAACATCGTCGCCGTGCTCGACAAGGCGGGCGCGCGCCCCGAGCACCTGGTGCGGCTGACCTGGTACATCACCGACAAGCAGGAATATCTCGACAACCTGCGCGGCTTCGGCGCGGCCTACCGCGAGGTGATCGGCCGCCACTTCCCGGCCATGGCCGTGGTGCAGGTCTGCGCCCTGATGGAAGACGCGGCGAAGGTCGAGATCGAGGCCACGGCGGTGATCCCCCATGGCTGACGTCGGGGCTGATCTCGCGGTGCGCCCGGACAGCGCGCCGCGCATTCTCACCGTCGCGCCGCAGTCCGAGACGACGGCGCGCGGCCCGGTGTTCGGCGGATGGATCCTGTCGCAGCTCGACCATGGCGCCGGGCTCGCGGGCCGGAAGATCTCGGGCGGCGACGTGGTGATCGCGGCGCTCAAGGAGGTGCAGTTCCACGCGCCCCTTTACGGCGGCGAGGAATTTGCTCTGCACGCCGATCTCAGCCGGCGTGGCAACAGCTCATTCAACCTTGCGATTTCCGCCTGGGCCGAGCCCGACGGCGCCTGCCGCCGGATCCTCAGCGCCGATGTCCTGCTGGTGGCGATCGACGAGGCTGGCAAGCCGCGCAAACTTCCGGTCTGAAGCATCGTCGCGCCTCAACGCGCGCGCACTTCGGCAGTTTTCGCCTTTTCGATTGCGTCTCTGCGGCATACACGCAACCTTTAAAGTCGAGACCTGAAACGGTTTGGCACAATCTTCCGCCGAGAGTGACTGATGGAACAACCGACCGAACACGAGGTGACCGACGAGCACCTCGCCCGCCAGCGCCTGCGCCTCTGGCTGCAGATGCTCAAGGCCGTGCGCCACGTCGAGGGCACGCTGCGCGAACGCCTTCGGTCGGGCTATGACACCACGCTGCCACGCTTCGACGTTCTGGCGGCGCTGCATGCGGCGCCCGAGGGCATGAAGATGAGCGAGCTGTCGCAGCAGCTGGTGGTCTCGAACGGCAATGTGACCGGCGTGGTCGACCGGCTGGTCGCCGACGGGCTGGCAGAGCGCCAGACCGTGGAGAGCGACCGCCGGGCCTTTCGCGTGCTGATCACCCCCGCCGGGCGCACGCTGATGGACGAGATGGTCGCCGAGCACCTGCGCTGGATCGACGGGATGTTCTCGGAGATCTCCGAGACCGACGCGGCGCGCGGCATCTCGATCATGCTCGACATCCGCAACAAGCACTGAGCCGCCCGACCGCGAGATGCAGATACGAAAGGCCCCCGCATCCTGTGCGGGGGCCTTTGCAATTGTCAGCTGACAATTCTCTGGCGGCGGTTCAGAGCAGCCCGGTCTCGCGCGCGACGCGGCGGTAGCCGGCCCCGGCGGTGAAGCCGCCGTCGATCACGAAATCCTCGCCGGTGATGAAGCCCGATGCGTCCGATGCGAGGAAGAGCACCAGTTGCGCCACCTCCGTCGCCTCGCCCGCGCGCTGCATCGGGGTCATGCCGATCATCGGGCCAAGGTGCGGCGAGCCGCGGTTGAGGTCGGTGACGATGAGCCCCGGGCAGATCGCGTTGACGCGGACGCCCTGTTCGGCAAATTCCATCGCCGCCGTGCGCGTCAGCCCCCGCAGTGCCCATTTCGACGAGGTATAGGCCGGATCGTAATGCCCCGAGAAGCCGCTGTTGGACGAGATGTTGACGATCGAGCCGCCCCCCGTGCTGGCCATCATCGGCGCCGCGAGCTTGACCCCGATGAAGGCGCCGGTGGCGTTCACGTCGAGCACCTTGCGCCATTCCTCGACCGACATGTCGGCGATGATCTTGCGGTTGATGATCCCGGCGTTGTTGACCAGCACGTCGAGCCGGCCGGTCCAGTCCTGCACCAGCGCTAGCGCTTCGGTCCAGTCCGCCTCGGAGGTCACGTCTAGACGCTTGAAGCGCACCGCGTGACCTTCGGACGTCAGCCGCTCGGCGAGGGCGACGCCCTCTGCCTCGAGCACGTCGCAGATCAGCACCGAGGCGCCGGCGGTGGCCAGCATCTCGGCCTCGACCGCGCCCTGCCCGCGCGCGGCACCGGTGACCAGCGCGGTCTTGCCCGAGAGGTCGGTCAGCGCGGACGTCAGCCCGTTGAAATCGATGCTCATGCCTGCACCATCAGCTGGCGCTGCTCGCCAAGCCCGGTTGCGCCGAGGGTGACCACCTGCCCGGCCTTGAGGAAGGTCGGCGGCTTCATTCCCAGACCCACGCCCGGCGGCGTGCCGGTGGCGATGATGTCGCCCGGCTCGAGCGTCATGAACTGCGAGATGTAATGCACGAGATGCGCGACGCCGAAGATCATGGTCTTGGTGTTGCCGGTCTGGCGGCGCTCGCCGTCGACGTCGAGCCAGAGGTCGATGTCCTGCACGTCGGCGATCTCGTCCTTGGTCACCATCCACGGACCCACGGGGCCGAAGGTGTCATGGCTCTTGCCCTTGATCCACTGGCCGCCGCGCTCGGACTGGAAACGGCGCTCGGACACGTCGTTGACCAGCGCGTAGCCGGCCACATGGTCGAGCGCATCGGCCTGGGAGACGTATTTGGCGCGGCTGCCGATCACGATGCCGAGCTCGATTTCCCAGTCGGTGCGATCCGAGCCGCGGGGGATCTCAACGTCGTCATAGGGGCCGCAGAGCGCGGTGGTCGCCTTGCCGAAAAGCACGGGCTCGGCGGGCGGCTCCTTGCCGGTCTCGCGGGCGTGGTCGGCGTAGTTGAGCCCGACGCAGAGGAACTTGCCGGGCCGTGCGATGGCCGAGCCGATGCGCGGGCTGCCCTCGACGCGCGGCAGCGTGGAGAGGTCGAGCGCGGCAAGGCGGGCGAGGCCCTCGGGCGAGAGCGCCGCGCCGTCGATATCGGCGACGATGCCGCCGAGGTCACGTATGGTGCCGTCCGCGTCGAGAAGACCCGGGCGCTCGGCGCCGACGGGTCCGTAGCGAAGAAGTTTCATGCGATAGTCCTTTCAGGCCACACCGATCAGGCGCGGCGGTAGCCTTCGAGCGCCTCGTCCGGCACATCCTCGAGATTCTCCACCAGGTTGTCCGGCGTGCGGCAGGTGAGCCAGACCAGCTCTTCGGTGGTGCTCATGTTGACCTCGACATGGGGCATGAAGGGCGGGACGAAGACGAAGTCGCCCTCGAACATGTCGATGTATTCCTTGTAGTCGTCGCCGAAGTAGATGCGGCCGTGGCCCTTCAGCACGTAGCCGCCGGTCTCGCATTCCTGATGGTGGTGCGGCGGCGAGCGGTGGCCCGGCTCGTTGGTGACGCGGCCGAACCAGATCTTGGTCGCCGGCGTGTGCTGCGGGCTGACGCCGGACTTGCGGACGCAATCGCCCGATTGCTGGGTGCCTTCGTCGAGCTCTGCGGACCGCGTGACGACGGGAACGACTCGTTGCTGGGTCATGTGACTTCTCTCCCTGGACAGACCGTGCGGCACGGCGGCCGCGTCGGGAAGAACGCTAGTGCCAAATATTTTAGGCTTCAAGTTATTTCTCGCGGGCAAGCTGTTGCGCACCGGGAGTCGCTGTGCAGGGCATGGTTCGGAATGCCCCGAGATATGTATCCCTTGCGGATATGGTGCGCTCTGATGCTCATAATCGCAGCGTTGGGGGCATTTCTGCCCGGGCCGATACCCGATCAGGGCCAAAAAATGACAGGATTATAAATTTCGTTCTTGAAGAAAAAAATTATATGTATTTGCATGTATCGAAAAGAACGACCGGCCAACGAGTCACTGACACCACCACAGGGAGACCTCCGAATGACCAACCAAGACGCCCTCGCGACGCTGGCCAGCGGCCTGCTGGACGGGTCGATCCAGGTGATCGACTGCACCGCCCCGCTCGGCCCCGACACGCCGCTGCTGAAGCTGCCGCCGGAGATCGCCGACGACACGCCGAAGATCGAGATCCATAAGATCTCGGAATACGGCGACCGCGGCCCGTTCTGGGCGTGGAACTGGCTGAAGATCGGCGAGCATTCGGGCACCCACTACGATGCGCCGCATCACTGGATCACCGGCAAGGACTATGCCGACGGTTCGGTCGACACGATCAACCCGCAGTATTTCGCCGCCCCCGCCAATGTCATCGACTGCTCGAAAGAGGCCGCGGAGGATGCCGATTTCCTGCTGACGGTCGAGCACGTGAAGGCCTGGGAGGCCGAGCACGGCGAGATCAAGGAAGGCGAATGGGTGCTGATGCGCACCGACTGGGACCAGTACAACGGCGACGAGGCGGCTTATCTCAACGCCGACGAGGCGGGCCCGCACACCCCCGGCCCGACCGCCGAGGTGATCCAGTACCTGATGGAAGAGAAAAAGGCGCTCGGCTGGGGCACCCAGTGCATTGGCACCGACGCCGGCGCCGCTGGCGGCTTCGAGATCCCCTTCCCCGCGCACAACCTGCTGCACAAGCACAACCGCTACGGGCTGGCCTCGCTGACCAACCTCGACAAGCTGCCGGCCAAGGGGGCGATCCTCGTCGCCGCGCCGCTGAAGATCGTCAAGGGTACCGGCTCGCCGATCCGCGCGCTGGCGCTGGTCGCCGCCTAAGACGAAGGAGCGCGCGCCGATGACCGTCCCGACCTCTCCCGACGTTGCCATCATCGGCAGCGGCATCAACGCGCTGACCGCGGCGGCCCTGCTCGCCCGGTCGGGAAAGCGCGTCGCCGTGTTCGAACGCGAGGCGGTCGCGGGCGGCTGCATGCGCTCCGAGGACCTGGCCGAGGGGGTCACCTACGATCCCCTCGCCACCACCTTCGTTCTCTGGGTCACCGGCGGCGCCCATGGCGCGCTCGGCGCCGATCTGGCCCGGCATGGCGTGGAGTTCTGCGCCACCGACACGCCGACGGGCGTGCTGCTGCCGGACGGGCGCGCGCTGACCTATACCACCGACCGCGCCACCAATGTCGCGGCCTTCGACGCGGCCCATGACGGCGACGGCGCGCAGCTGGCCCGCGATCTGGAGGCCTTCGGTTCCGACGCCGAGCTGCTCTTTGGCTTGATGGGGGGCGATCCCTGGTCGAAGCAGACCGCCAAGCTGCTCGCCAAGGAGACCTGGAAGCGCAAGCCGCGCGGCCTTGCCACGGTGATGGGCGGCGCGCTGCAGCCGATGCGGTCCTGGCTCGAAAGCGCCTTTGAAAGCGATTTGTCGCGGGCCCTCTGGGCGCCCTGGTGCCTGCACGCCGGGCTGGGCCCGGAGGCGGCATTTTCGGGACAGATGGGCAAGGTGATCGGCTTCGCACTCGAGGCCGCCTCGGCCCCGGTGGTCAAGGGCGGCGCCGCCAACATGGTGCGCGGTCTCATTGCCATCATCGAGGAACACGGCGGCACGGTACGCACCTCTGCCGAGGTTGCCGAGATCACCCGCGACGGGGACCGCGCCACCGGCCTGCGGCTCGCCAGCGGCGAGACGATTGCCGCGAAGACCGTGCTCGCCTCGGTCACGCCGCAGCAGCTTTACGGCACGCTCGCCGCCGAGCCCACACGTCAGGATGATCTGCGCAAATACCGCTATGGAAAGGGTAATTTCCAGCTGCACTACCTGATGAATGGGCCGGTGAACTGGAAGACCGAGGGGCTCGAGACGGTGCAGCTCCTGCATCTGACACCCGGGCTCGACGGCGTGTCCAAGGCCGGCAATGAGGCCGAGCGCGGCATGCTGCCCGAGGTGCCGACGATCTGCGTCGGCCAGCCCTGCGCCGCCGACCCGAGCCGCGCGCCCGAGGGTCAGAGCGTGCTCTGGCTGCAGATGCCCGAGGCTCCGCGCCAGGTGAAGGGCGATGCCGCCGGAGAGATCGAGGTGCCCGCCGACGGTGCCTGGACCGAGACCCTGCGCGAGGCCTTTGCCGACCGCATCGAGGCCATTCTCGCGCGGCACATCGACGGCTTTGCCGACAGCGTGGTCACCCGCCGCGCGATCTCGCCCGCCGATCTCGAGGGCTACAACATGAACCTCGTCGGGGGCGACCCCTATGGCGGCGCCTGCACGCTCGACCAGTTCTTCCTCTGGCGGCCGTTCGCCGGTAGCACGCGGCACGGCACCGACCTCAAGGGGCTCTACCACATTGGCGCGTCGACCCACCCCGGGCCGGGCCTGTCGGGCGGGTCGGGCTTTCTGGTGGCCAAGGAGTTGGGCGCATGACGGGCGCGCCCGGGGACCTCGAGTCCTTCACCCCCTACCTGCTGAACCGCATCGGCGCGCGCTACAACAAGAGCGTGGAGACCGCGCTCAAGGAGGTCGGCGTCTCGGTGCCTCAAATGCGGGCGCTGGCGGTGCTGGCCGAGAGCGGGCCTTACACGATCACCGAGCTGTCGGTGCTGACCGTCATCAAGCAGCCGACCCTGTCGCGCACGCTCGACGCAATGGAGAGCGCGGGGCTGGTGCGCCGCGAGGCGCAGGACGGCGACAGCCGGTTCCGCAAGATCAGCCTCACCGACGCGGGCCGCGCCGCCTACGAGACCGCCTGGCCGGCGATGCAGGCGATGCGCGACCGCATGCTGCAGGCGCTCGACGACGAAGAGCGCGCGACGCTGCACGATCTGCTGCAGCGCGTGCTGCACGACATCCGACACCACGATTTCTGACACGAAAAGACCGGACGGGCGTCATCTCTGAACAGCCCGGGATCGGCACCCAAGGAGACCACCCATGGCCGAGCGTTCCTTTGCCAAGGAAGTCCAGAAGTTGAAGCAGGGCGAGGGCGAGACCTTCACCGGCGAGGGCATTCTCGCGATCACCAAGGCGTTGCTGGAAAACGGCGTCGGCTATGTCGGCGGCTACCAGGGCTCGCCGATCTCGCACCTGATGGACGTGCTGGCCGACGCGCAAGAGATCCTTGGCGAGCTCGGCGTGCATTTCGAGGCCTCGGCCTCGGAGGCGACCGCCACCGCCATGCTCGCCGCCTCGGTCCATTACCCCATTCGCGGCGCGGTCACCTACAAGTCGGTGGTCGGCACCAACGTCGCCTCGGATGCGCTGTCGAACCTTGCCTCGGGCGGGGTCACCGGCGGCGCGCTGATCATCGTCGGCGAAGATTACGGCGAGGGCTCGTCGATCATGCAGGAGCGCACCTACGCCTTTGCCATGAAGAGCCAGGTCTGGATGCTCGACCCGCGGCCCAATCTACCCTCGATCGTCAAGGCGGTGGGCGACGGCTTCGAGCTGTCGGAACTGTCGAACACCCCGGTCATGCTGCAGGTCGGCATCCGCTCGTGCCACGTGCACGGCCATTTCGAAGCCTCGGACAACAAGCGCCCCGAGATGACCGTCTCGGAGGCGCTGGAGAACCCCAAGCGCAAGCTCGACCGCATCGTGCTGCCCCCGGCGACCTACATCCACGAGGCCGAGAAGCTCACCAAGCGCAAGCCCGCCGCCGAGCGGTTCATCGTGGAAAAGGGCATCAACGAGCGCTTCGGCTCGGCCCGCGGCAAAGTCGGGCTGATCCTTCAGGGCGGCACCTACAACACCGTGGTGCGGGCGCTGAACCGGCTGGGGCTCGCCGATCTTTACGGCGATACCGAGATCGACATGCTGGTGCTCAACTGCGTCTACCCGCTGGTGGACAGCCAGATCCTCGACTTCTGCGAGGGCAAGGACGCGGTGCTGATCATCGAGGAGGGCCATCCCAACTACATCGAGCAGCAGGTCGCCCACATGCTCTACCAGTCGGGCAAGCGGGTGAAGCTCGAGGGCAAGGGCAAGCTGCCGATGGGCGGCGAATACACCGGGCAGGTCATGGTCGAGGGTCTGGGCGCCTTCTTATCCGAACACGCGCCCGAGGTGCTTCCGGTCGCCAAGGTGGCGACCAACGAGGAGCCCATCGCCATCCCCGATCTGTCGCAGACCCTGCCGGCGCGCCCGCCGGGCTTCTGCACCGGCTGCCCCGAGCGCCCGATCTTCGCCGCCACCAAGCTGGTCGAGGAAGAGCTCGGCCCGCACCACATCTCGTCGGACATCGGCTGCCACCTCTTTTCGATCATGCCGCCCTTCGACCTCGGCGCGACCACCATGGGCTACGGGCTCGGCCCGGCCTCGGCGGCTGCCTTCCACAACGAGAACAAGAAGGGGCGCCGGGCGATCTCCTTCGTCGGGGACGGCGGCTTCTGGCACAACGGGCTGACCTCCTCGGTCGGCAATGCGGTGTTCAACAAGTCCGACAACGTGATCGTCATCGTCGACAACTTCTACTCCTCGGCCACCGGCGGGCAGGACATCCTGTCGTCGCGGGCGGTCAACAAGACCAAGCAGACGCAGAACTCCATCGTCGACGCGGTGAAGGGCATGGGGGTCAAATGGGTGCGCCAGATCGACCGCACCTATGACGTCACCAAGATGCGCGACACGCTCAAGGAGGCGCTGACCACCGAAGAGGAAGGCCCCAAGGTCATCGTCGCCTCGTCGGAATGCATGCTCAACAAGCAGCGCCGGGTGAAGCCCGAACTGGCCAAGGCGGCCAAGGAGGGCAAGCGCGTGGTGCGCCCGCGCTTCGGCGTCGACGAGGATGTCTGCACCGGGGATCATGCCTGCATGCGGCTCTCGGGCTGCCCGTCGCTCTCGGTCAAGGACACCGGCGATCCGCTGCGCGACGATCCCGTCGCCGCGATCGACCAGACCTGCGTCGGCTGCGGCAACTGCGGCGAGGTGGCCGATGCCGCCGTGCTCTGCCCCAGTTTCTATCAGGCCGAGATCGTCACCAATCCCACGCAGCGCGAGACGCGCCGCGCGCAGCGCAGCGGCCGGATCATCTCGTGGCTGCAGCGCCGCCGCGATGCCAAGCGCGTCGTCTTCGCCTGAGGGTATGCCCATGAACATGCAGACAAAACCGCTCGTCGCGCGCCGCTCCCCGGGACCGGACGGCGAAAAGATCATCACCCTCGCAGCGCTCGCCGTCGGCGGACAGGGCGGCGGCGTGCTGACCAACTGGATCGTCGCCGTGGCCGAGGCCAATGGCTACCGCGCGCAGTCGACCTCGGTCGCGGGCGTCGCGCAGCGCACCGGGGCGACGATCTACTACGTCGAGATGTGCCGCGACACCGGGCGGATGCCGGTGTTCTCGCTGTCGCCTGCCATCGGCGACGTCGACATCCTCATGGCCTCGGAGCTGATGGAAGGCGGGCGGGCGATCCTGCGCGGCTTCGTCACCCCGGGCCGCACCACGATGATCGCCTCGACCCACCGCATCCCTGCCGTCTCCGAGAAGATCGCGCCGGGCGATGGCCGCGCCGACGGCCCCGAGGTGATCGAGGCCATGGGCATCGCCGCCGACCACGTGGTCGCCTTCGACATGGAGACCGTGGCGAAGCAGGCGGGCTCGGTGATCTCGTCGTCGCTGCTCGGCGCGCTGGCGGGCTCGGGCGCCCTGCCCTTCCCGCGCGAGAGCTACGAAGAGGTGATCCGCGCGTCCGGGCGAGGTGTCGAGGCCTCGCTGCGCGCCTTCGGCGCCGCCTATGACATCGCCACGGGCGCGAGCCCTGCCCCGGCCCCCGAGAGCGAAGCGGACGCGCCCGTGCCGGTGCTGCACGTGCCCGAAAAGCTGCGCGCGCAATGGGCGGCGCTGGAGGCGCGGCTCGCCGCGCTTCCCGCCGAGGTCCGCGAAATGGCCGGGCTGGGGCTGAAGAAGGTCGTCGACTACCAGGATCTGGACTACGGCGCCGACTACCTCAGCATGGTCGAGACCGCCGTCGCGGCGGATGCCGCCCCCTACGAGATGAGCGCGGCGGCGGCGAAGTACTGCGCCCGGGCGCTCTGCTATGACGACCTGCTGCGCGTCGCCGACATCAAGACCCGCGCCACCCGCTTTGCCCGGGTGAAGGACGAGGTGGTGGTCAACGACGGCCAGCTGCTGATGCTCACCGAGTATTTCCACCCGCGCTTCGAGGAACTGGCGACCACGATGCCGCGCGGGCTGGGCCGCTGGCTGCAATCCCGCAAGGGGCTCGAGGCCTGGTACACCCGCCACTTCGACAAGGGTCGCCGGATCCGCACCGACAGTCTTTCGGGGTTTGCCCTGCTCTGGCTGGTGTCGTCGCTTCGCCCGCTGCGACGTCGCCTCTTGCGCCACGACAGCGAGATGCGCCACGTCACCGCCTGGTTCGACACGGTTCTGCAGACCGCCGCCACCGACCGCGCGCTGGCGACCGAGCTTTTGGCCAACTATCGGCTGATCAAGGGATACTCCGACACCCACGCGCGCGGATTGTCCAAGTTTGCCAAGGTGATGGGCGCACGTGATCTGCTCGCGGGCCGCCCCGATGCCGCCGATTGGATGCGCCGGTTGCGCACCGCGGCGCTCGACGATGTCGAGGGCGAGAAGCTCGACGGCGCGCTCGCCACCGTCCGCAGCTTCGCGGGGTGAGCGCCATGCCAGGCCCCATTCTCATCATCGGCGCCGGGATCAACGGGCTCGTTGCCGCGGCGGATCTCGCGGCGCGCGGCAAGCCCGTGCGGGTGCTCGAACGCGGCCCCACACCGGGGGGCGCGGTGCGCACCGAAGAGCTGACCCTGCCCGGCTTCCGCCATGACGTCGCGGCGATGAACCTGTCGATGTTCGCGGGCTCGGCCTTCATGGCGCGGCACGGCGCCGAAATGGCCCGTCACGGCCTGGAGTTCGTGCCGGTCACCCACCCCTTCGCACAGGCGCTGGAGCCCGGGGATCACCTCGGCATTTCCACCGTCGTCGAGGAGACGCTGGCGGGCTTCGCCTGCGAGGCGGACAGGGCGAGCTGGCGCGCGCTGATGGCCGAGTTCCCTGAGCGCGCGGGCGTGCTCGGCGGGTTGCTCGGCACGCCGATGCGCCGCGGCCCCCTCGCGCGCTTCCTCTGGCAGAGCTGGCGCAAGCTCGGCACGGCCCGCAGCCTCGACATGGCGCGCTTTCTGATGACCTCGCCGCGGACATGGCTCGACGAGACCTTCGAGGACCCGCGCCTGCGCACCGCGCTGGCGTCCTGGGGGATGCACCTCGATTTCGCGCCCGACATCGCGGGCGGCGCGATCTTCCCCTACCTCGAGGCGATGGCTGGTCAGGCCATGGGCATGGTGATCGGCAAGGGCGGCGCCGACGTTGCCACCCGCGCGCTCGTCGGCATGATCGAGGCGCATGGCGGCTCGGTGGACTGCAACGTCGAGGTGGCGCAGATCCTGCACGCGAAAGGCCGCATCACCGGCGTGGTCGCGAACGGAAAAACGATTGAAGCCTCAACCATTCTCGCCGGTCTTGCCCCGAAGCATTTGCGCCGGATGCTCGGCGAGGGCTCGGGCGACACGCGCTTCGATCGCGGGCTCGAGAGCTTCCGCCACGCGCCCGGCACGATGATGCTGCACCTCGCGCTCGACGCGCCCGTGCCCTGGGCGGCCGAGGCGCTGAAGCGCTACGCCTATGTCCACGTGGGGCGTTCGATCGACGTCGCCGCCAAGACCTATGCCGAGGCGATGGCCGGGCAGCTGCCCGCGACACCGCTGCTGGTGGTGGGCCAACCGACGTTGTTTGATCCCAGCCGCGCGCCGCAGGGCAAGCACACGCTGTGGGTGCAGGCACGGGTCGTGCCCGCGGTCATCAAGGGCGACGCCAGGGGAGAGATTTCCGCGACAGACTGGGAGGATGCCAAGGCACCGATGAGCGAGCGCATCCTCGATCTGATCGAGGAGCAGGCCCCCGGGTTCCGCCAGACCATCCTTGCCCGCACCGCTGTCTCGCCCCTCGATCTCGAGGCCGGCAATCCCAACCTTGTCGGCGGCGACCAGATTTGCGGCTCGCACCACCTGACGCAGAACTTCCTCTTCCGCCCGGTGCGTGGCTTTGCCGACGGGCGCACGCCCATCGCCAATCTGCACATGATCGGGGCAGCGTGCTGGCCCGGTGCCGGAACCGGGGCGGGATCGGGCTTTCTTACGGCGCAGGGCCTCAAGTAGGCCGTGCCAGAGGTGCAGAGATGCGCTTGAATAGTTCAAACATAGAAATTTGAAAAAAGAATCAAAATCACCGAAGAGCCCGAGAAAACCGGGCCGCACAGACCAACAGGAGACAGAAAGATGACCTCCAGCCTACCCCTTTCCCGGCGCGGCTTCATGGGTGCCTCGGCGGCGCTCACCGCGCTTCTGGCAACCGGCACCGGCGTGCTCGCTCAGAGCGGCGATAGCCTGACCATCGCCTACAACCTGCCCGTGCAAAGCTGGGATCCGACCACCGGTCCCGCCGCGGTGAACCCGGCGCTGCAGTCGGTCTACCTCGCGGTCTTCGACCGGTATATCGCGCAGGCCCCCGACCTTTCGTTCGGCCCCGGGCTGCTGACCGACTGGGGCTTCAGCGAGGACAAGTCGCAGATCACCATGACCGTCCGCGAAGGCGTCACCTGGCACAATGGCGCGCCGCTGACCCCCGAGGACATCGTCTGGTCGCTGACTCGCGCGGGCGACCCCGAAACCGGCAACCCCATGCAGTTCGTCTGGGGCAAGATCGGTAACTTCAGCGTCGACGGCAACGTCATCACCGCCGACGTCAAGGACTTCGAGCCCGCGCTCTTCAAGTGGATGGCCTTCCTGACCGCCTTCGTGCTGCCCAAGACCTATTACGAGGAAGTCGGCGCCGAGGGTTTCGAGAAGGCCCCCATCGGCACCGGCCCCTATATGGTCGACGCCTTCGAACAGGGCGCCTATGTGCGGCTCAAGGCCTATCCCGGCTATTGGGGTGACAAGCCTGCCTTCGAGACCGTGACCATCAAGTTCGTCACCGACGCCGCCTCGCGCGTGGCCGAGATCGAGTCGGGCAATTCCGATGTGACCTCGAACATCCCCTACGAGGAATACGACCGGCTGATCGCCAAGGACGGGCTCGAGGGGGAGGCCGTGCCGATCACCGACATCGGCATGATCTTCCTCAACGACATCGACGTGATGCTCGACAAGAACGTGCGGCTTGCCGCCCATCACGCCATCGACAAGCAGCTCATCATCGACCGGCTGCTGCGCGGCTACGGCGTGCCGCTCTCGACGCTCGAGGTGCCGGGCTATGCCGCCTATGACGAGAGCATCACCGTCGACTACGATCCCGAGAAGTCCAAGGAGCTGCTGGCAGCCTCGGGCTATTCCACCGACACCCCGGTCAAGTTCACCATCCAGACGACGCGCGGCTTCAAACCCAAGGATTACGAGATGATCCAGGCGATCGTCGGCATGTGGCGCAAGGTCGGGATCGAGGCCGAGATCGAGGTCTACGAGATCGCCAAGCACTACGAGCTGCGGGCCGCCGACACGCTGGCTCCGGCGGCCTTCTACAACTGGGGCAACTCGATCGGCGATCCCTCGACCTCGACCGGGTTTGCCATGTTCGGCCCCTCGCCGCACGCTGTCTGGGACAGCGCCGACCTGGTCGAGAAGATCGGCCCGCTCTTCGCCGAACCCGACGAGGACAAGCGCATCGCCGGTTACAAGGACGTCTCGCGCTACATCGCAGAGGAAGGCTACGTCATCCCGCTGCTGCAATACGTGATGCCGGTGGTGTTCCGCAGCACGGTCGCGGTGACGCCCTACACCTCGGGCGACCTGTTGCCGCAGGCGATCTCCAAGGCCTGATTTCGCGCATCTTGCAAGACCGTCCGGGCCGAGCTTCGCCTCGGCTCGGGCGCATCGGAGGGTTCTGACCCCATGCTGCTGAAGACGATCCTGATCCGCCTTCTGACCACCGCCGTCACGCTGTTCGGCGTTGCCGTCGTGGTCTTCGTGCTGGTGCGCGTCGCGCCCGGCAACCCCATCGCGATGATGCTGCCCCCCGGCGCGACCGAGTCCGACATCGCCGCGCTCGAGGCGCTTTACGGTTTTGACAAGAGCCTGCCCGAGCAGTTCGTCATCTGGCTCGGCGGCGTGCTGCAGGGCGATTTCGGCACGTCGATCACCCTGCGCCGCCCGGTGGACGAGCTGGTGCTCTCGCGCCTTCCTGCCACGCTGGAGTTGTCGATCATGGCGCTGCTCATCGCCGTGGCGCTTGGCGTCACCGTTGCGGTGATCGGCGCGCGCCGGCGCGGTACCGCCACCGAGGTCGGGCTCGACCTGACAAGCGGTGCGGTGCTTTCGGTGCCGGACTTCCTCTGGGGGCTGGTCTTCGTGCTGCTCTTCGGGGTGCTCTGGCCGGTGCTGTCGATCTCGGGCCGGATCGATCCGCAGATCGACGTCGATTTCACCTCCAACTTCTACACGTTCGAGGGGCTTCTGCGCGGGCGCTTCGACGTGGCTGGCTCGACCCTGTCGCACATGCTGATGCCCGCGCTTGCGCTGGCCCTGCCGCTCGCGGCGATGATCGCGCAGTTGCTGAAGCAGAACCTGAAAGAAGTGCTGCTGCAGGATTACACGACGCTGGCCCGCGTCCGCGGCTTCTCCGAGACCTCGGTGATCCTGCGCGAGGCGCTGCGCAACGCGCTCCTGCCGACGCTCACCCTTGTCGGCGTGCAGTTCACCTTCCTCATCGGCGGCACGGTCATCGTCGAGCGCATCTTTTCCTACGAGGGGCTGGGCAACATGGCGATCGACGCGGTGATCAACCGCGACCTGCCGCTGATCCAGGGCATCGTGCTGCTCTTTGCCGCGCTCTTCATCGTCATCAATCTGCTCGTTGATCTGTCCTACACGCTGCTGAACCCGAGGCTCCGCCATGGCTGACATCACCGCCGCCGCGCCGCGCCGCCGCGCCCGCAGGCTCAACCTCCGGCTCTGGCTGCCGCTGCTGTGGCTGGGCACCGTGGCGCTTGCCGCGATGTTCGCCCCGCTGGTGGCGCCGCAGGATCCGCTGATGCAGGATCTCATGCTCGAACGGCTGCCCCCCGCCTTCATGGCCGGTCACGAGCCGGGCTACTGGCTGGGCACCGACAGCCTTGGCCGGGACGTGCTGTCGCGGATGATCTACGGCGCCCGCATCGCGCTTTTCGTCAGCCTTATCGCCGCCACCGTCACATGTGTCTTCGGCGCCGCGCTCGGCCTTGTCGCGGGCTATTTCGGCGGCTGGTGGGACCGGGTGATCTCGCGGCTGGTCGACATCTGGATGGCCTTCCCGCCGGTGCTCTTCGCGGTGCTGCTGGTGGCGGTCATGGGGACAGGGCTCACCTCGGTCATCGCCGCCATCGCACTGATCGACTGGACCCGGTTCGCGCGGGTGATCCGCGCCGAGACCATGGTGCAGGCGCGCATGGACTACGTCGACAGCGCCCGCATCGGCGGCGCCCGCCGCCTTGGCACGCTGCTGAGCGAGATCCTCCCCAACGTGCTGCCCTCGATCATCGCGCTGCTGATGCTCGAGATGGGCATTGCGGTGATCGTCGAGGCGATCCTCAGCTTCGTGAATCTCTCGATCTCGTCCGATGATCCGACCTGGGGCTCGATGATCGCCGAGGGGCGCAACGCCATCCACTTCGCCTGGTGGGTGCTGCTCTTCCCGCTGATCGCGCTCTTTCTGACGGTGCTGAGCTTCTCGACCCTCGGCGAGGGTCTCAAACAACGCTTCGATCCGGTGCTCCAATGACAGGCTCGCAACCCCACCTCAACACGCTCGACGTGATGCAGCTCGGCATCGCGCTCCCCAACGGCCACCGCCTGCTGCGCGACGTCTCGCTGAGCCTGCGCCCCGGCGAGGTCCGCGCGCTTGTTGGCGAGAGCGGTGCCGGCAAGTCGATGATCGGCAAGGCGGTGCTCGGCATCATGCCGCAGAACCTGCGGGTGACGGGGGGCGAGATCCTGCTCGAAGGGCAGCACCTGAACGCGATGACTCCCTGGACCCGGCGCAAGACCGTGGCACAGAGCGCCGCGCTGATCCCGCAGGATCCGCTTACCGCGCTGAACCCGGCGCGGCGGATCGGCCCGCAGATCACCGATCCGCTGGTGCGCATCCACGGCTGGAGCCGTGCCAGGGCCCGCGACACCGCATTGGCGCTGCTGGACCGGGTGCACATCCGCGATCCGAAACGGGTGATGGAGAGCTACCCGCACGAGCTTTCGGGCGGCATGCGCCAGCGCGTGCTGATTGCCGCCGCCTTTGCGCCCTCGCCCCGGCTTATCGTCGCGGACGAGCCGACCACGGCGCTCGACGTGACGGTGCAGAAGCAGATCCTGCGGCTGATCCGGGAGTTGCAGCAAGAGACCGGCACCGCGGTGCTCTTCGTCACCCACGACATGGGGGTGGTCGCCAAGATCAGCCAGCAGGTGACCGTGCTCTTTGCCGGCAAGGTGATGGAGGACGCGCCCACCGAGCGCATCTTCACCGACCCCGCCCATCCCTACACCCGCGCCCTGATCGCGGCGACGCCGAGCTATGCGGATCTCGACCGGCCCTTCTCGCCGGTGCCGCAGGCGCTCATCGCCGAGCTGCAGGGTGCCATTGCCCAAGACGACGCCCGGCAGCAAGGAGGCGCGCGATGACCGCCCAGACCCAACCGCGGGCACCGGCTGCCGAGGCGGTCGAAACCGCCCCGAGCCTCTTTAGAGTGCGAGATCTTCGCCTCTCCTTCCCCGACCTTGCGCGCAAGCCGCTGCTCGGTACCGCGCCGCGCACCGAGGTGCTCAAGGGCCTCAGCTTCGACATCCCGGCGGGCAAGATCACCGGCATCGTCGGCGCGAGTGGCTCGGGCAAATCGACGGCCGGCCGCGTGCTGGTGCGCCTGCTCGAGCCCGACTCGGGCAGCGTGCTCTATGGCGGGCAGGACATCGGCCATCTCGACGAGGCGGCTCTGCGACCGCTGCGGCGCGATCTGCAGATGATCTTCCAGGACCCCATGTCCTCGCTCAACCCGCGCCACAAGGTCTGGCGGATCATCGCCCAGCCGATGAAGCGCTATGGGCTCGGCGGCACCAGGGCCGATGCGATCGCGGCGCTCGGCAAGGTCGGCCTGCCCCCCGCCTTCGCCGAGCGCTACCCGCACGAGCTGTCGGGCGGCCAGCGCCAGCGGGTCGGCATCGCCCGGGCCATCGCGCTGAAGCCGCGGTTCATCCTTGCCGACGAGATCGTCTCGGGTCTCGACGTCTCGAGCCAGGCGCAGGTGCTGCTGTTGCTCAAGCAGCTCGCCCGCGAAATGGGGCTGACCATCGCCTTCATCAGCCATGACCTTTCGGTGATCCGCCACCTTTGCGACCGGGTGATCGTGCTGAACCGCGGCGAGATCGTCGAGCAGGGCTCGGTCGATGCGGTGTTCCGCGCCCCGGCCTCGGATGTCACCAGAACGCTGCTCTCGGCGATCCCCCTGCCCGAGCTCGATCCCGCCTGGCTGGGCTAGCGGCGCCGGGATCGCGGGGCGGAACATTGATGCGTGAAGCAGTTGACCCAGCGTCTGCTTCACGGGTGTTGCGTAGCAAGTTAAACTTTCAGCGGAAAAACGGAAATATCTTCTCAGGGCGGAAAAATCTTCTTCAGGATTAAACTTTATACTTGAAATAAAATCGCGGCCGTAGCGTGATGAGTCCAAGACCGGCACCCAGGAGGACTTCATGCTTGGCCCCAGCGCTCACACCGACAGCTTCAGCCGCGACAATCTTCCGGCGGCCGAGCTCCAACCGGTTTTCCTGCTGGAGAAGTTCGCCTATCCCGACCACATCAACGCCGCTGTCGAACTGACCGACCGGATGGTCGAGAAGGGCTTCGGGGACCGCGTCGCGTTGGTCGGTCAGGGCCGCAGCCGCACCTATGCCGAACTTGCCGACTGGACCAGCCGGATCGCCCGCGTGCTGATCGAGGATTACGGCGTTCAGCCCGGCAACCGCATCCTCATCCGCAGCGCCAACACCCCCGCGCTTGTCGCCTGCTGGCTCGGCGCCACCAAGGCCGGCGCCGTGGTGGTCAACACCATGCCGCTGCTGCGCAAGAAGGAATTGATGCAGCACCTCGACAAGGCCGAGGTCTCGCTGGCGCTCTGCGACACGCGGATGCTGGACGAGCTGGAGGCCTGCCTGCCCGAGAGCAACTTCCTGAAACGCATCGTCGGTTTCGACGGCAGCTCCGGGCTCGACGCCGAGCTCGACCGCGCCGCTGCCGCCAAGCCCTCGGGGCCCTGCTGGGTCGAGACCGGGCGCGACGACGTGGCGCTGCTGGGGTTCACATCGGGCTCGACCGGGGTGCCGAAGGCCACCATGCATTTCCATCGCGACCTGCTGATGATCGCAGACGGCTACGCGCGCGAGGTGCTCGAGGTGCAGCCCGAAGACATCTTCGTCGGTTCGCCGCCGCTGGCCTTCACTTTCGGCCTTGGCGGGCTGGCCATCTTCCCGCTGCGCTTCGGCGCCAGCGCCGTGCTGCTGGAAAAGGCCGCGCCGCCCGATCTCATCCGCATCATCGAGCAGCACCGCGCCACCATCTGCTTCACCGCCCCCACCGCGTATCGCGCCATGATGCTGGCGATGGACGAGGGCGCGGACCTGTCGAGCCTGCGCTGCGCCGTCTCGGCGGGCGAGACCCTGCCCGCGCCGGTGTTCGAGGCCTGGGAGCAGAAGACCGGCAAGCCCATTCTCGACGGCATCGGCGGCACCGAGATGCTGCATATCTACATCTCCAACCGCTTCGGCGACGCCAAGCCCGGCTGCACCGGCAAGCCGCTGACCGGCTACGAGGCGAAGATCGTCGACGACGAGATGAACGAGGTGCCGCGCGGCACGCCAGGCCATCTCGCGGTGCGCGGCCCGGTGGGCTGCCGCTACCTGGCCGACGACCGGCAGACAAAATTTGTCCGGGATGGCTGGAACCTGCCCGGCGACACCTTCGTGCAGGACGAAGAGGGCTATTTCCACTTCGCGGCGCGCTCGGACGACATGATCGTCTCGTCGGGCTACAACATCGCCGGGCCAGAGGTGGAAGCCGCGCTGCTTGCGCATCCGGACGTGATCGAATGCGCCGTCATCGGCGCCCCTGACGCCGAGCGCGGCATCATCGTGCAGGCCCATGTGGTGCTGCGCGAGGGGGTCGCCGCCGACGCGGCCACCGTCAAGGCGCTGCAGGATTTCGTCAAGGCGACCATCGCCCCCTACAAGTATCCCCGCTCGGTGATCTTCACCGCGGCGCTGCCGAAGACCGAGAGTGGCAAGATCCAGCGCTTCCGCCTGAAGGATGCCGCGCCGGCCCCGGCGGGCGCCTGACCGGCGCGCCGCGGCGCGACCCTAAAGATGGCTGCCCCCCGGCGCTCGCTGTCGAGCGCCGGGGGCCTTCGCATGTCACTACCGCGGAAGAAGTGCGGGATAATTGTTTTAATTATAAATTTCTCCCTGGCGCGGGGGCTGCGCCCACGCCTGCTCAATTTTGCGGAAAACGTCGCTTAAAACACAAGACATCCTCCTGCATACCCTTCTCTCACGTTGACTTTTAATTGAAGTCTAAAGTAAATGTTTGATGAATTGCCGGAACGAGGGAGCGCATGGAATGTCACAAGCAAGACGCCTGACCTGGGTGATGAGGCTCTGCGGCGGCATCTCCGCCGCCGCCCTGGCGCTGCTGAGCATTCTCGTGGTGGGCGACGTGGTTCTGCGGAACACCGGCCTCGTGCGCTGGTCCTGGCTCAACGAGCTGACCGAGTATCTTCTGACCATCTCGACCTTCACCGGCGCGCCCTGGGTCTTGCACAACCACGGCCACGTGAACGTCGACGTGCTGCTCCGCACCGTCAGCGCGGCAAAGGCGCGCTGGCTGGTGAAGGCCTCGAACCTCTTCGGCGGGGTGATCTCGGCGATCTTGCTCGTCGTCGCGGTGCGGGTGACCTTCGACAGCTACGCGCTCGGCTCGCTGGTCTTCAAGAACCTCATCTTTCCCGAATGGTACCTCATGACCCCCATGGTGCTCTGCTTCGGTCTTTGCACGGCCGAGTTCCTGACCCGCATCGTGACCGGCGAGGTGCGGATATGAGCTGGCTCGAGATCATCGCGCTGCTCGGCGGCGTGCTGGCGATGCTTTTTGCCATCGGCACCCCGGTCGCGCTGGCGTTCCTTGGCGCAAACCTGATCGGTGCCTGGCTGTTCCTCGGCAGCGGCGCGGGCATCGAGCAGCTGGTGCGCAACGCGTCCATGTCGGTCAATTCCTTCTCGCTCGTGCCGATCCCGCTCTTCGTGCTGATGGGAGAGCTGCTGTTCCATTGCGGCCTCGCCTACAAGGCGATCGAGGCGATCGAGCGCTTGCTGCACCGCCTGCCCGCCCGGCTCGGATGCGTCTCCGTGGTCGGCGGCACCGCCTTTGCGGCGCTCTCCGGCTCGTCCATCGCCAACACTGCGCTCCTTGGCGGCACGCTGTCGCAGGAAATGCTGCGCCGGGGCTATTCGACGACGCTGGCGCTCGGGCCGGTCATGGCAGTGGGCGGCATTGCCGTGTTGATCCCGCCCTCGACGCTGGCGGTGATGCTCGGCTCGCTCTCGGGCATCTCGATCACCCAGCTGCTGATCGGCGGGCTGGTCCCCGGGTTGCTGATGGCCGCGCTCTTCCTGCTCTTCGTGATCCTCACCGGCCATTTCCGCCCGCAGAGCGCACCGCGCGACACCAGCGCCAGCGCCTACACGCTGGCCGAGCGGATCGTGCCCTTCCTGCGCGACGTGGTGCCGCTCTTCGGCATCTTCGTCGCGGTGATCGGCAGCATGCTCGCCGGGATCGCCACCCCGACCGAGGCCGCGGGTCTTGGTGCCTTTGCCGCGCTCATCGCCACCGCGCTCTACCGCAAGCTAAGCTGGGCAGCGCTGACCAAAGCGATGACCGAGACCGCGAAGGTCTCGGTGTCGATCCTCTTCATCATCGTCGCCTCGACGACCTTCTCGCAGATCCTGTCGTTCTCGGGCGCCACTTCGGGCATGTTGCAGCTGATCAACGCCGTCGACCCCACGCCGATGACGCTGATCGTCTGCATGCTGCTGATCCTGCTCGTGCTCGGCTGCTTCATCGACCAGATCTCGATGATGATGATCACCCTGCCGATCTTCATGCCGCTGGCCCATGCCGCGGGCATCGAGGTCGTCTGGCTCGGGCTGATGATGCTCGTGGCGATCGAGCTCGGCATGCTGACCCCGCCCTTCGGCATCCTGCTGATGGTCATGCAGGGTGCCAGCCGCTCGGTGCCGCTGGTCAGCATCTACAAGGCCGCCGCGCCCTTCATCCTGATCGAGATCGGCGTACTGATAATGATGCTGATGGTGCCGCAGCTCACACTCTTCCTGCCCGCGCTGGTGCGCTGACAGCCCCTTTTTCCAAGTCCAACAGTCCGGAGAACAAAAATGAAAATCCGCTCCCTCAAAACGGCAGGCATGGCCGTTGCGGCAGCGCTCGCCCTGGCAAGCCCGCTCGCCGCGGCAGAGACCACGCTGCGCGCCATCACCGCCTTCCAGCCCGGCACCACCTTCGCCAAGCCCTTCGAGGATTTCGTCTCGAAGGTGAACGCGCAGGGCGAGGGCGTTCTGAAGATCGAGGTGATCGGCGGGCCCGAGGCCATGCCCCCCTTCGAGATCGGCAACGCGCTGCGCAACGGCATTGTCGACATCGCCAACACCACCGCGGTGTTCCACGCCAGCCTCGTGCCCGAGGGCGTCGCCATGACCCTCGCCACCCGCCCGATGTCGGAGCTGCGCGAGAACGGCGGCTACGCGCTGATGAACCAGTTGCACGAGGACAAAGCCCGGATCCATTGGCTCGGCCGCCTGACGCAGGGCATCAACTACCACATCTACCTCAACGAGGCGCCCGAGGGCAGCAAGCTCGACGGGCTGAAGCTGCGCTCGGTGCCGGTCTACCAGGCCTTCTTCAAGGATCTTGGCGCCACCCCGATGCAGACCGCCCCGGGCGAGGTATACACCGCGCTCGAGCGCGGCGTCATCGACGGCTATGGCTGGCCCTCGATCGGTGTCTTCGACCTTGGCTGGCAGGACAAGACCGGTGCGCGGGTGAACCCCGGCTTCTACCAGGTCGAGACCGGCCTCTACCTGAGCCTCAAGACCTGGCAGTCGCTGTCCGAAGAGCAGCAGGCCTTCCTCAGCGACCTGATGATCGAAACCGAATCCTCCTCCTCGCTGGTGCAGGACCTTGCCGAGGCCGAGAAAGCCAAGCAGATCGAGGCAGGGATCGAAATGATCGACCTCGACGCGGATGCGGCCACCGAGTTTGGCGCGCTGGCGCAGGAGTCCGGCTGGAAACCGATCCTCGCGACCAGCCCCGAGCACGGCGCGAAGCTGCGCGAGCTCTTCGCCGACTGACGGCGGACGACCGGTCAAAAACCGTCAGCCGGGGGCCCATGGCCCTCGGCTTTTTCTATTCCATTGACGGGCCGCACCCCAAGGCGCCGCAAAGTTCCGCCCCGCCCCGCCCCGCTGGAGCATCCCCGCCCTACTGGCGGATTTTCGACGGTTTTCGGAGTTCCAGCACTGCGAGGTTTCTAGGGAGCACAACCTGTGGCAGTCTCGGACTCATATCAAGAGTCCGCAGGATTGATCGCGGAGACATCGGAAGGCCAGGACGTCCATGACGACCCAGCACAGCAGACGCGACTTCCTGCGAGGGCAACCGACCCGCCCCTCCGCCCCTTTGATGCGGCCTCCTGGCGCGCAGTCCGGGTTTTCTCAGCTCTGCAACGGCTGTGGCGCCTGTGCCCGCGCCTGCCCCGAAGCGCTCATCATCCGTCACGAGATCCGGCATGAGGGCCCCGCCGGAGGGTCGACGCCGGTCGTCGATTTTTCGAAAGCGGCCTGCACGTTCTGCGGCGCCTGCGCCGCGGCCTGCGAGACCGGCGCCCTGCGTTCCGAGGAAGTGTCCAACTGGCCGTGGCGCGCCGTCATCACCGACAGCTGCCTTTCGCTCAATGGCATCTCCTGCCGCGCCTGCGAGGACGCCTGCGCGCCCCGCGCCATCCGCTTCCGCCTGATGACCGGCGGCCGGGCTGCGCCGGAGCTCGACACCGCGCAATGCACCGGTTGCGCCGCTTGCGCCGCCACATGCCCTGCCGGGGCGGTGGCCTTCGAGCGGCCCGCGCCCGTGGCGGAGGGCTCGGGATGAACATCTGCGGCTGCCTCGTCCATGTCCTAAGAGACGCGCTGCCCGAGGCCCGGGCACAGATGGAAGCGCTCGACGGGGTCGAGGTGCATGCCGAAACCGAAGACGGCCGGCTGGTGGTGGTGGTCGAGGACACCGACACCGCCTTTGCCTCGGACATCATCATGTCGCTGCACCAGATCCGCGGCGTGGTCTCGCTGACCATCAACTACCACCATTTCGAAGAGCCCCCGCAGCGCCCATCCCCCGCCGCCCCCCATCCGGAGACCTGACCCATGACCATTTCGGACTCGCGCAGGACTTTCCTCAAGGCCACCGCCGCCGCCAGCACCGCCGCCGCCGCGGGCATCTCGCTCGCCCCCGCCGCGCTGGCCCAGACCCCGGGCAATTCGGACATCCGCTGGGACAAGGCGCCCTGCCGTTTCTGCGGCACCGGCTGCTCGGTGCTGGTGGGCACCAAGGAGGGCCGCGTCGTCGCCACGCAGGGTGACCCCGAGGCACCGGTGAACCGCGGCCTGAACTGCATCAAGGGCTACTTCCTGTCGAAGATCATGTATGGCGCCGACCGTCTGACCACGCCGATGCTGCGCAAGTCGGGCGGACAATACGACAAGAACGGCGAGTTCGAGCCGGTGAGCTGGGACGAGGCCTTCGATGTCATGGCCGAGAAGTGGAAGGCGGCTCTGGCCGCCAAGGGGCCAACCTCGGTCGGCATGTTCGGCTCGGGGCAATGGACGGTCTGGGAGGGCTACGCCGCCTCGAAGCTGATGAAGGCGGGGTTCCGGTCCAACAACATCGACCCCAATGCCCGGCACTGCATGGCCTCGGCGGTGGTCGGCTTCATGCGCGCCTTCGGCATCGACGAGCCGATGGGCTGCTACGACGACTTCGAGCAGGCGGACACCTTCGTGCTCTGGGGCTCGAACATGGCCGAGATGCACCCGATCCTTTGGTCGCGGCTCACCGACACGCGGCTGACCAAGCCCGGAGCGCAGGTGCACGTGCTGTCGACCTTCGAGCACCGGAGCTTCGAGCTCGCGGACAACGGCATGGTGTTCGCGCCGCAGACCGATCTGGCGATCCTCAACTACATCGCCAATCACATCATCCAGACCGACGCGGTGAACTGGGACTTCCTGGAAAAGCACGTCAACCTCACCAGGACCGCCACGGACATCGGCTACGGGCTGCGCGACACCAACCCGTTGCAGCAGGCCGCCGCCAATCCCAACTCGGGCGAGCTGACCCCGATCGACTTCGACGAATACGCCGCGGCGGTCTCGGACTACACGTTGGAAAAGGTCGCCGAGATGTCGGGCATTCCGGCACATCAGCTCGAACGTCTGGCTGAGCAATACGCCGATCCGAACCGCAAGGTCATGTCGCTCTGGACCATGGGCTTCAACCAGCACACGCGCGGTGGATGGGTGAATGGGCTGGTCTACAACGTCCACCTGCTGACCGGGAAGATCTCCGAGCCGGGCAACTCGCCCTTCTCGCTGACCGGCCAGCCCTCGGCCTGCGGCACCGCGCGCGAGGTGGGCACCTTTTCGCACCGGTTGCCTGCCGACATGGTGGTCACCAACCCCGAGCACCGCGCCCATGCCGAGGAGATCTGGAAGCTGCCCGAGGGCACCATCCCCGACAAGCCCGGCCTGCACGCGGTCGAGCAGAACCGCGCGCTGCGCGATGGCAATCTCAACGCCTACTGGGTGCAGTGCAACAACAACATGCAGGCGGCGGCCAACATCAACGAGGAGGGCTGGCCGGGGTATCGCAACGCGGACAATTTCGTGACCGTCTCGGACGCCTATCCGACCGTCACGGCCATGTCGGCCGATCTTATCCTGCCCGCCGCCATGTGGGTCGAGAAGGAGGGCGCCTACGGCAACGCCGAGCGCCGCACCCAGTTCTGGCGCCAGCAGGTCATGGCCCCGGGCGAGGCCCGCTCGGATCTGTGGCAACTCATGGAATTCGCCAAGCGCTTCACCGTCGAGGAGGCCTGGGGCGACGCGCTTGTCGCCAAGAAGCCCGAGCTGGCCGGCAAGACACTCTACGAGGTGCTTTACCAGAACGGCACTGTCGACAAGTTCCCGCTCGAAGAGACCGCCGAGGGGTTCGACAATGTCGAGGCCCAGCACTTCGGCTTCTATGTCCAGAAGGGCCTTTTCGAGGAATATGCCACCTTTGGCCGCGGCCATGGCCATGACCTCGCGCCGTTCGAGCAATACCACCAGGCGCGCGGGCTGCGCTGGCCCGTGGTCGATGGGCAGGAGACGCTTTACCGCTTCCGCGAGGGCTATGACCCCTATGTACCCGAGGGCTCGGAGGTGTCCTTTTACGGCTACCCGGATGGCAAGGCGAAGATCATCTTTGCCCCCTACGAGGCGCCGCCCGAAGTGCCCGACGACGACTACGACCTCTGGCTCTCGACCGGGCGGGTGCTCGAACACTGGCACTCCGGCTCGATGACCCGTCGCGTTCCGGAACTGCACCGGGCGTTCCCCGCCGCCGTCGTCTTCATGCACCCTGAGGACGCCGAGGCGCGGGGCCTGCGGCGCGGGCAGGAGATCAACATCTCGACCCGCCGCGGCGAGATGCTCAGCCGGCTGGAAACCCGCGGCCGCAACAAGCCGCCGAAGGGGCTCGTCTTCGTGCCGTGGTTCGACGAGAGCCAGCTGATCAACAAGTTGACGCTCGATGCCACCTGTCCGCTCTCGAAGCAGACCGACTTCAAGAAGTGCGCCTGCAAGGTCGAGCGCGTGTGAGCCGATCCCACCGGCCCTGAGGGAGACGTCAGAGGAGGCCCGTGATGCCCGCCGCTGCCACGCCGCTGTCGCCGCAACGCCGAAGGTTCCTGATGGACACCGCGCGGATGGCGGGCGGCTGCGCGCTGGCGGGGGGGGCGCTGGCCTGGCTCGGCCATGAAGCCCGCGCCCTGCCCGCCGAGGCGCTGCGCCCGCCCGGCGCCCTGCCCGAAGCGGATTTTCTCGCGGCCTGCATCCGCTGCGGGCTCTGCGTGCGCGACTGCCCCTATGACACCTTGGCGCTGGCGGAATTGGGCGAGGACGGACCGGCCACCGGCACGCCCTTCTTCACCGCCCGCGAGGTGCCCTGCGAGATGTGCGACGACATCCCCTGCGTCGCCGCCTGCCCCACCGCCGCGCTCGACCCGGCGCTCACCGATATCGACGCCGCGCGCATGGGCAGCGCCGTGCTGGTCGACCAGGAGAACTGCCTCAACTTCCTCGGGCTGCGCTGCGACGTCTGCTACCGGGTCTGCCCGGTGATCGACGCCGCGATCACCCTCGAGCCCTCGCACAACGAGCGCTCGGGGCATCACGCGATCTTTGCGCCCACGGTCCACGCCGAGCACTGCACCGGCTGCGGCAAATGCGAGAAGAGCTGCGTGCTGCCCGAGGCGGCGATCAAGGTGCTGCCGCTGCGGCTCGCCCGCGGGGCCCCTGCCGCGCACTACCGCAAGGGCTGGGAAGAGATGGAGGAGCATGGCGGCCCGCTGGTCGAGGGGATCATCGATCTGCCCGACCGCCTGCCCGGGCCGGGCACCGACACCCGTGCCGCGCCGGGCGGCTTCGAGCCCAGTTTCAGGCTTCCGGGCGCCCCCGTGCCGGGAGCGGGCGAATGACGGCAAGAACGCACCTCCCGGTCGGCGAAGAGGCGATCCGCCTCAAGGGCTGGTGGCGGGCGCATCGCTTCCTGCTCCTGCGGCGGCTGTCGCAGGCCTTTTTCCTCGGGCTCTTCCTGCTTGGGCCGTGGTTCGGGCTGTGGTGGGTGGCGGGCACGCTGGCGGGCTCGCGGAGCTTTGGCATCCTGCCGCTGACCGACCCGATGGTTCTGGCGCAGAGCCTCGTCGCCGGGCACCTGCCCGAGCTGACGGCGCTGATCGGCGCCCTGATCGTGCTCGCCGCCTACGCGCTGATCGGCGGGCGGGTCTATTGCTCCTGGGTCTGCCCGATCAACCCGGTGACCGATGCCGCGCATTGGCTGCACGCGAGGCTCGGCCTGCAGAAGGGCTGGCAGCCGAAGCGGCACACCCGGCTGTGGCTGCTGGCCATGGTGCTCGTCGTCTCGGCGCTGACCGGAACCATCGCCTGGGAGGTCGTCAACCCGATCACCATGCTGCACCGCGGCCTGGTCTTCGGCATGGGTTTTGCCTGGGCGCTCGTGGCGCTGGTCTTTTTCTTCGACCTGCTGGTTTCGCGCCGCGGCTGGTGCGGGCATCTCTGCCCGGTGGGCGCCTTCTACGGCCTGCTGGGCACGCATAGCCTGCTGCGCGTCAGCGCCACGAGACGCGCCGCCTGCGACGACTGCATGGAGTGCTTCGCCGTCTGCCCCGAAAACCACGTCATCGCCCCCGCCCTGCGCGGCGCGCCGGGCAAGACGCCGCTGATCCTTTCGCCCGATTGCACCAACTGCGGCCGCTGCGTCGATGTCTGCTCGGTCAATGTCTTCGAGTTCACCCACCGCTTCGACCAGCACGTCGAAGTCCTGCCACCACCGGACCGCTCCGGGACAACCGCCGCCTGAGGGGATTTTCCCTGCGAGACAACTAAGGAGAGCGCCCATGAAACTGACGGTCATCGCGAAGATCGCCGCCTTCGCCTCGCCCCTGCTGGTCGCGGGGCTGGTCGTCGCACAGACCTCGGGAGGCGTCCAGGATCTGCGCGGCGCGTCGGTCGACCAGGAACTTGAGCCGCCCGAAGTCTATCCCCAGCAGCTGGGCCGCGAGGTGCGGAACTACCGCCAGCAGCCGCCGGTCATCCCCCATTCCATGACCCAGTACCAGATCGACCTGCGCACCAACCAGTGCCTCAGCTGTCACGACTGGAGCAACGCCGGCGACCGCGGCGCCCCGACACTGTCGATGACCCATTACCTCGACCGCAGCGGCAACCAGCTCGACACCGTCGCCGGCACCCGCTGGTTCTGCAATCAGTGCCACGTCCCGCAGGCGGATGCGCCGGCGCTGGTCGGCAACGACTTCGAAGCCTCCAGCGAAATGCGCTGAAGCAACGGCCCAATGGGAGAGACGAGATGCCGGACAACAACACGCACGGCGACAAGCCCGGCCGCCGCAACATTCTGCTCCGCATCTGGGATGCCTTCTGGAGCCCCACCGGGCTGTTCAGCACCGGCTTCCTGCTGATCGCGGGGTTCCTGGCGGGCATCCTCTTCTGGGGCGGTTTCCACTGGTCGCTGGAACTGACCAACACCGAGGAGTTCTGCACCTCCTGCCATTCGATGGAGACCAACCTGGGCGAGTACCGCCAGACCATCCACTACAACAACCACTCGGGCGTGCGGGCGATCTGCTCGGACTGCCACGTGCCGCACGAGTGGCAGTACAAGATGAAGGCCAAGATCATGGCGGTGAAGGACGTCTACCACGAGGTGATGGGCACCATAAACACCTCGGAGAAATACGAAGACCGGCGGCTCGAGATGGCGGCGGCGGTGTGGAAGAAGATGAAGGCCACCGACAGCCGCGAATGCCGAAACTGCCACGCTTTCGAATACATGGATTTCACCATCCAGGAGACCCGGGCAGCGCAGAACCACCAGCGCGCGCTCGACGAGGACATGACCTGTATCGACTGCCACCAGGGCATCGCCCACGATCTCGCCCCGGGGTACCTCGAGGAGTACCAGCACGTCGTCGAGACGCTCGCGCAGACCAAGCTGCAGGATGCATCGGGGGGCGTCGATGTCGCCTCGATCAAGTCCTATCTGGGCATTTCCGCCGATTGATCCGAAGGGCGCCGGAGCGGCCCGTGCAGACCGCCGCGCCAGCAACGTAGGGAGACACGACCATGCTGAGCCTGCTTGATCTTCTCGGCACCATCGGGGGCAGCATCCTTGGCCTGCCGGGCATCCTTGGCGTCACGCTCGGCATGACGACGCGGAACTGGATCGTCGCGATGATCCTTGGCGGCGCGATCGGCGTGCTCTCGCCGCTGATTCTCGGCGGTCACCAGTCCGCCCATGTGCCGATCTCCACGCTGGAATACAGCATCTCGACACTCATCGGCATCCTTGCCGGGCTGATCGGCTGCGCCGTGCGCCGCAAGGGCGCGCGGGTGTGATCGGCGGCAGAGCTGAGCTTCATATCGCCGGGGCCGTGCGCCGCGTGTGAATCCGCTTAGGCCTGCCTCGGTCCTGGTGTATCCTTGATCGACCGCGCGCCGTCTTTCGGGGGCGCCCGGTCTCTCGGCCTGCGCCTGCGCGCAGCTTGGTTCATTCCAGTATCAAATTTCAGAAGATCGACGCCCGGCCCCGGCCGCTGCTTGGCATTTTCGAAAAGGAGATTGGAAGTGTCTAAAAAGATCCTCGCGGTTGCCTCGGCGGGTGGGCATTGGCAGCAGCTCCAACGGGTCCGCGACGCCTTCGATGGCGACGAGGTCTTCTTTTTGACCACGCTGCGAGGGCTGCCAGACGATTTCGGCGCCCTGCCTGCGGCGATCATCCCTGACTGCAATCAGAACACGCCGCGCGCGGCACTTCGCTGCTTTGCGACCGTCTGCCGCATCGTGCTGCGCGAGCGTCCCGACGTCATTGTCACCACCGGTGCGCTGCCGGGGCTCATCGCGCTGGTGGCCGGGCGTCTGGTCGGCGCCAAGGGGGTGTGGATCGACAGCGTCGCCAACGCCGAATGCCTATCCACTTCTGGGCGGCTCGCCCGCCATGTTGCGCATCTTCGGCTGAGCCAGTGGGAGCACGTGGCCCGGGAGGCGCAGGTCGAATACGCAGGGTCCATCCTGTGATCTTCGCCACCGTCGGGACGCAGCTGCCCTTTCCGCGGCTGATCGATGCGCTCGATGCCATCGCGCCGCGGCTCGCCGAGCCAGTGATCGCCCAGGTGGGCGCCTCGGTCGCGGGACATTGGGCCAATCTGGACACGCGGCAGACGCTCCCCCCACATGAGTTCAGCGCGCTCTTCGGCGAAGCGCGGGTCGTGGTGTCGCACGCCGGGATCGGCTCGATCCTCTCGGCCCGGCGCTTCGGAAAGCCGCTGATCCTCTTTCCCCGGCGCGCCGCACTCGGCGAGCACCGCAACGATCACCAGATGGCGACGGTCCGCCACGTCAAGGGCCTGCGCGGCGTGCACGTGGCCTTCGAACAGGGCGACCTCGAGCGGCTCCTGCTGAGGCCCGGCCTCGATGCGGCCGGCGAGGACAGCGCCCCCAGCCCCGAGCATCTGGCGCTGATCGAACGGCTTCACAGCTTCATTCACGACCTGCGCTGACGCTCGCTGCAGCCGGTTCCCGTGAGCGCTTGCGCCACGGCCTCGACGATCACCGGGGCTATGAGATGTGCCGCCGTGTCCGGCTCGGGATGCAGCCCGTCCCTCGACAGGCCGCGTGCCGAGGGCGGCAGGGCCAGCCACCTCGGGTAGAGGTCGATCAACCCCAGGCCCATGTCCTTGGCCAGGGTCCGGTATTGCTGGTAGTGCGCGCGCAGCCGCGGCCGGCTCAGGCTGCGCAGGCCCTGTGCCGGGCTCATCGTCATCAGCGCGATCGTCGTGGCGGGAGATGCGGCGCGCAGCGCACGGACGAGCGCGACATGCGCCTCCGCCGAGCCCGCCAGGGAAATCCCCCCGGTCACATCCGCATCGTTGATCGCGAATTCGACAAGCAGCAGGTCCGGTTGCCCGGCGGCGACCTGCGCCACCTGCGTCAGCCCCCACTCCGACCCCGCGCCGTTTTTCGCGATAACCAAGAGCGCCACGGGATGGCCGATGCACGTGCTCAGCCGGTCCGCCACCTCCCCGGGCCAGGGCTCTCCCGCGGTCAGGCTGGTGCCGAGCACGGCGAGCCGGATGGGCCGCCCCTCGGGCAGGGCCAGCGCGAAGGGCCGGTCCCCGAGCCGGGGCACGGGCCGCAGCTCGACTCCCGCCCAGCGGGCCAGCACCAAGCCGGCGCCCAGAAGCCCGAGCGTGACGAGGGTCATGAGCAGAGCGGACCCGGGCCGCGAAGGCAGCATCAGGTCTCCCCGGCCGACGCGAGCCGACTTTCGGTCTCGTCGGCGGAGATGAACCGTCCGAAACGCCCCACGTCGATGTCCGAGCGGACGATCTGCGCCGGATTGCCCGCGACGATGCTGCGCGGGGGCACGGACTTCGTCACCACTGCGCCCGCCGCCACCACGCTGTTGTCGCCGATCTCGACCCCGGGCAGGATCAGCGCCCGCCCGCCGATGAAGCAATTCCGGCCCACCCGCGTGTGCAAGTAGAGCCCCCGGGTCATGTCATGGGTCAGGATCCGCGCCTCGAAGGCGACGTAGCTGTCCCTGCCGACATGCACACCGATCGGAAAGGTCCGGTCGAACTTGGCCGACAAGGAAAACTGGCAGCTCGGGTCAAGGTCCATCTTCCAGACGTGCACCAGATAGGCCCGGCGCAGCGACACCAGCAGATTGCGCAGCGGCGCGAGACGGTTCAGCCCCCGCCGGCGCGCCTTTTTCATCTTCGGAACGCTTTGATCCACCATGTAAATCGCCAATCCAATGGGTCATGAATTATCACCGCCTGGGTTTCCAATTCTCCTCCATGCACCTCAAGTGTGATCTGATGGGTGTAGCAGTTCAATCAACCAAGGCCGCCCAACACCCATTGATTTATTTTTCTGTAACGCTCCATCAATTCACGAAACATATCATAATGATTCGCAATATCGCTCCTAAAAAATTCGGCCAGGCCGACCAAAAAAACCAGATTTTCCTAACCTCGTTCCAGATGCGCCATTTCTCGCCGAACGCACTCTAATATTGTGGCAATAAATGCGACAATGTGCCGGGTCTTATGCTAGGCTGCAGAGAGTTCCCCCCTTGGCCAGTACAGTTCCGCGTTAGCCGGGCAATTCGACGAGGTTGGAGCACGTGATGAGCCTCCTGAACATCCTTCTGTTTGCCTATCTGGCGACCGTCGTCGTCGCGCTCACCCTCACTCACCGCGAGCGCAGGCGGCATGGCCACAGGTCGTGGCGTCACGCAGTGCTTGGCGACGCCCTGTGTCTGGTATGGCCGCTCGTGGCGGTCGCCATGGCACTTTTCTGGCGGTCGCCAGCCTCGCGGACATAGCCGCGGGACGCGGTCGCTGGACGCACCCCCCGCCCCCACCTTTCGATGCGTCGATCCGGCGGTGACCCCGCTCTTGGGAAGGCGAAAGGCCGCTCCTCAGTGGCCCGTGCCGGAGCAGACGACGAAGACCGTCGCCAGCATGATCCGCAGATCCGTTTTCAGCGACAGTCCGTTGTTGTAGCCGGTGTCGAACCGCGCGCGGTCGGCAAAGGACGTTTGGTTCCGTGCCTCGATCTGCCAGAGGCCGGTGATGCCGGGCCGAAGCTCGTAGTAGTCGTTGCCGGGATAGAGCGCGCGCTGCGTTTCCAGCATGGGACGCGGGCCGACCACGCTCATGTCACCGACGAAGACATTCCAGAACTGCGGCAGCTCGTCGAGCGAGGACTTGCGCAGGAAATGGCCGAGCTTGGTGATCCGCGGGTCTTGCTTCAGTTTCTGGTCCCGCTCCCATTCCTCTCGCGCTTCGGGGCAGGCCGCGAGGTGCGCATGGAGCAGCTCTTCCGCGTTCGGCACCATCGAGCGCAGTTTCCACATTCGGAAATGCCGTCCTCCCCGCCCAAGCCGGATCTGGCTGAAGAAAGGGTTGCTCCGATCCGTCGCAACAAGGAGCACCAAGGGCAGCAGCAGGACAAGGGTCAACGGGGCGGACAGCAGGACCAGCGTCAGATCGAGAACCCGCTTGCCGACGTTCCGATAGAACACATGCCCGAGGCTCCCTCCCCGGGCGCCGAAGACCGGGTCGAGCTCAAGGGGTGAGCCGTGGAGGAGGGTGACCCAGTCGAACGTGATGCCAAATCTTCTAATTTTCATATTGGTCCCCCAGAGGATTTCCAATTCAGACGCGGATTACGCGCCGGAAATCATAGATTTCAGGATGAAAAGCAGAGATCGCTATCGAAATATTTCACGGGATATTTCACACGGTCCGGGCAATATGCCGCGCGCAGCGCGAGAGACTTGCCCTTCGTCACCACGTTGACGAAGCACCATATATGCATGAAATTTACGTCGGCGGTCCGCAGAAAGGGTGTCGCAGATCCCGGCTCCGCCGATTCCTTATAATTAATTCATTGCGCGCCAATTTGCACGTCTAGGTCGATCTTCCTGCGGGATTTCGCCCATGGCGGTTGCGGCGTGCAGTGCCTTGTCGGGAAATGCCAATCTACCGCGCAGTCCGAGGACAATTGCGGCGCGCGTCGTGCGCTCCAGCCAGATCACCGAAACGTTACGCCTCGATATCCGGCTCGGGCGCGCGCCCCGGCGCCGCGACGCGGCGGTCTGGCACGGAAAGCACCCCTGCCAGAAAGTTCCGGTAGAGATCGAGCCGCCGCAGCGCCTCGTGGTTGGCGCTCTCGATCTGCGCGGCGAGTTGGACCCGTTTGTCGAAGCCGTCGAGGATCAGCGCCTCGACCTCGGCACTGCTTGCGGTGCGGCAATCGGCGACATGCCCATAGCCGAGCGTGCCGAACAGGCCGAGGAACTTGCGGCTGTAGGCCATGGGCAGCACCGGCACACCCGAGGAAAAGGCGGCGATGCAGGCATGCATCCGCGCCCCGAAGACATAATCCATGGCCGAGATCACGCTCTTTGCCTCGCTGGGCCCGGGCGCCGGTGGCTCGACGATCACTGCCGGAAATTCCGCGCCGAGCTGCTCGCAGGCGCGCTGGTCGTCCTCTCCCGCGCCCGAGGCGCTGTCGATGATCACATGTCCGATGAGGTGCACCACGCAGTCGTCCCGCTCCGAGAACTCCCGGATGAGGCGCCGCAGCAGTGTCGGGTAGTCCATCTTCAGGCCGAACTCGTTCTTGCCGGTGTAGCCGCCCGCGAAGAGCAGACCCGAGACATTGATCCCGACATGGATCTTCCCGTCGACCTCATGTGCCTTGGCGCGCGGCGCATACGGCAGGTGAAAGGCGACGTCCGTGGCCTCGATCAGGGTGATGCGATCGTCCCCGAAGCTCCGCACATACTCCGAGGACAGCGCATCGCGCGCGCAGACAAAGGCGGCGCGGCGCAGGATCCAGGCAGCGGCGCGCCGGGCCCAGACGCGATTGAACGGGCCGATGGTCTGGGGCGCAAAGCCGAGCGGCGTGCCGGTGCCGGTCACCGCTGCCTGGGCGGCGAGCTGCATCACGAAGCGCTTGGGGCCGTAGATGTCGGTGAAGCTGTCGCCGCCGCAGATGTCGAGCACCAGATCGCAGCGCCGGGCCATCGCCCGCAGCCCGTCGCGGCGCAGGATGAAGCCGCGGGACAGCGGGTGATAGCGCAGGTTCGGCCGCTCGATGTAGACCGGGTGCGGCTCGTGCCAGGCGGTCAGCTCGAAGCGGATGCCCCGTCCGAGCGTCGCCGCCACCTCCTCGAGAATGCGGATGTCGGAGAGGGTCAGTGCGCCGATCCCTAGGTTCGACGAAGTGACCGTGTGCCCCAGAAGGCCGATGACCAGTTCCCCTCCCGGGTCGCGCGGCATGGGGCTCATGCGCGTCATGCCCCGCTCGAATTCAACGTGGTGGCCGCGCGTGACGCGCCCTGCCCCTCCGGATCCGGCGCGAAATGGGTGTCCGACCCGGTCATCGAGACGCCCTCGTAACGCGACAGGCCCGGCGTCGGCCCGATCATCTCGAGCAGCCGCTGGTTGCTTTCGGCAAAGGCGCCAGCGTAGCGGCGGCGCACCACCTCGAGCACCGGTCGGCGGCCCGCCGCGTAGCGCCGCCACGGCGGCAGCTGGAAGAGCTTCGACGTGCCCCGGTGCAGCCAATGCCCGGCGGCGCCGAGATCCACCAATGTCGCGGTCGAGGTCGGTCCGCTGCGCAGCAGGTTCACCACACGCAGGGCGCCGACCGCTGCCTCGGGGGCGCTGGCGCCGACCCGCGCGCGGTTGACCTGCCGTGGCCCGGCGATGCCGCTGAACTCGGCCACCTGGGTCGCCACGGCCATGGGGTCGGCGGCCAGCGCCTCGTTGGCAACCACCAGCACATTGCCCGCCCCGAAGAGCCGCCGGTATTCCGCCACCAGGCGGTCGTATTGAAAGTGCCTGTGATCGAAGGCGCCGTAGCCCGGCTCGACCCGGGCGTCGAAGAAGTCCTGCGGCGACAGGGTTCCGGCGCGGCGCAGGTATTGCATGTAGGTCGAGACGATGGCGGCGAGCTGCTCGCGGATGGTGATGAGGATGCGCGCCCGCGGGAAACAGATCTTCAGCCGCTCGGCGCAGAGCAGGCAGTCGCGCGCGCCAAAGAACGGGTTGCCCGAGAGGATCTCGGACGAGAGCATCGGCACACAGCCCACCGGCACCTGCGCGAGCGGGCCGGCGACGCGGGCGGCGACCTCTTCGGGATCGAAGGCCAGCGGGTAGGGCCGGACCAGCGTCTCGAAGATCTCGCGGTGGTCCAGCAGTTGGACATAGCCGTTCTCGGGCACGAAGAGCGTCCGCTGGAGCCAGGTCGTCCCGGTCTTGTGGTAGCCGATGTGGATGAGACGCGGTCCCGCCGCGTTGGCACTATCCATTCGCGGGGCCTCTCTTTGCGGAGGGGGCAGCGCTCCGCTTCAGCCTCAGCGACAGGAAGCGCAGTGCCTCCTGCATGGTCATCGCGCTGCACAGCAGGGCGACGAGCAGCAAGAGGCTCCGAAGGCTGAAGACGTGGGCAGGATCCGACGGGACCGGCGCGATCTCGGTGACCAGGACCAGCAGGGCGAAGCTTGCCCCGGCGAGGACGAGCGGCCAGATCATCACCCCGGCCTTCAGGCCGACCCGGTGCCGGACCAGCGCGATCGAGGTGAGGCCGGAGAGCACTTCGCCGACGATCGAGATAAGCACGATCTGCCGCAGATCGGCCTCGAGCCAGAGCGCCGCCGCCATCGCGACCGGCAGCACGCTGACCCGCACCAGGCTGGCGAGCATCGGATTGCTGGTCTGGCCGGTCGCCACCGCAATGGTCGAAGGGCCGGAGCGGGCAACGCGCAGCCCCTGGGCGATGCAGAGCAGCACCAGCAGGTCGACGGCCGCCGCGAACTTCGCGCCGAAGAGCATCACGAAGACCCAAGGCCCGATGATCGACATGACGACCGCAAAGGCCAGCCCCGCCAGCAGCGGCACCTGCAGCGAGACCTGCACCACCTCCTGAAAGCCGCTGCCCGCGTTTCGCCGCTCGGAAAGCAGCGGCAGCATCAGGGTCTGCAGCGTCTTGCCGATGATCAGCGTCGGGGTGAGCGCCAGCGTCAGAGCGGCGCTGAACCAGCCCAGCTCGGCCAGCCCCATCCGGTTCGCGACGATCAGGCGCTCGCCGTTCATCACCACGAACATCAGCGCCCCGTTGATCATCAGCGGCAGGCCGAAGCCGACGATGCGCAGCATCAGCTCCCGGTCGAAGACGGCGCCGTAGCGGCGCTCGGCATAGACGTGCGACAGCAGAACCATCAGCGCGTGTTGGATCAGGATCGACAGCATCATCGCCCGGTAGTCCCGCAGCCAGTAGGCCAGCGGCACCACGGCAAGACAGGCGACAAGCTGCGCCACCAGCGGCGTCATGACGATACCGCGGAACTCCCGCCGCCGCTGCACGCGGAAGATGTCGAGATGCCGGAAGCCACGCATCATTGGCACCAGCGCCAGCGTCTTGAAGGCCGGCAGCGCCTCGGGCGCCTTGAAGAAGTCGGCCAGCAGCGGCGCCAGCAGAAAGAGCAGCAGCGCCAGCCCCATGCCGCGGGCGATCTCGAGCAGGTGCATCGTGTTCTCGAGCCGGGGATCGTCGCCATCTTCGGCCTGCACCAGCATCCGGTCACCGGCCATGTTCGAGGCCAGCTCCAGCACCGCGACGATGATCGCGAAGGTCATCGCCACCCCGTAATCCTCGAGCGGCAGCAGCCGGGCGAGGAAGACGTTGCGCACGAAGAGAAACAGCGCGCCGAGCGCGTTGCCGCCAAAGATGAAGAGGCCGCTGCGGATCATTGCGACCCTCCGCCGATGGGCGCGCGGCAAGACGGGATTCCGGTCCTCTCACGCTTCATCGAGCGGCCTCCCCATGGCTTGCCGCAGCATCCAGCCCGCGCGGACAAAGCGCAGCCGGAAGAGGGTCGAGGCCGCCCGCCTCCTCTCTGCCGCCGAGCCGAGCCGCGGCGAAAACAGCACCTTGGGCAGATGTCCGAAGGGCGAAAGCGTGACCAGTGCCGCGCGTGCGATCCATGGCAGGCGGGCGGCCTGTCCGGGGTGGGCCAAGGCAAAGCTCTCGCGGGTGAGCCGCAGCCACTTCCTGCGCAGCGCCGGCCAGTCGGAGCGGCTGGGGTGGGCGACCACGAGATCGGGCGCATAGTCGATCCGGTAGCCCTTGGCGCGCGCGCGGTGACACCAGTCCTTGTCCTCGGCGAGCCCGTGGGTCAGTGGCCCGGTGTCCTCATAGATTTGTCTCCAGGTCAGCAGGTTGGCGGTCACGGCAAACCCGTGGTGCCGGACGTAGTCCTCCTGCCGGAAGGCAAAGACCGACTCGAAGGCCTGCGCCCCGCTGCGCGGCGGCGGGGTTTCGTCGAAAATCCGCACGGCCCCGCCGACGATCTGTGCCGCCTCGATGCGGCGGAAGGCGACGGCCAGCCAATCCTCGGCAGGGACGCAGTCGGCGTCGAGAAAGAACAGCCGCGGTGCGCGGCTTTCGGCCACGCCGCGATTGCGCGCGGTGGCCGCGCCGCGCCCGGGCTCGGTGACGAAGCGCACCTCGGGATGGCGCGCGGCCAGCGCCTCGAGGCTCTCGCTCGAGCCGTTGTCGATCACCAGCACTTCGACCGGCAGCGGGCGCGGGTTTTGCTCGAGCGCCGCGAGGCAGCGCGCAAGGCGGTCCAGGTCGTTGTAATGGGGGATGATGACCGCCGCGGCCGGGCTCTTCGGAGGGCTCATCCGGTGTTCCTCTCGTCCTGCGCCGCGCCGCCTTCAGACGGCTCCTCGATGACCTTGAGATCCGCCATTTTCACCGGCCATGGCGGCCTGCGCTGACCCACGACCCGCGCGGGCGCGCCCGCGATGATCGAGAAGGGCGGAAAGCGGCCCCGCACCACGCTGCCCGCGCCGACCACGCAACCATCGCCGATCTCGGAGCCCGCCAGCACCGTCACCCCGCTGCCCAGCCAGACATCGCGCCCGATGACGACATCGCGCTCTTCCATCTCCTGATCGGTCACCGGCTGGCCGTCGTTGAAGCGGTAGCTCGCCGCCGTGACCATGACGTTCGGGCCAAAGAGCGCGTTCTCGCCGACGATGATCGCCCCGGTCGAGGGCCCGGCCCAGAGAATGCAGCCGCCGTTCACATGCACCCCGTCGCCGAGCCGTATCCGCTCCGGCTCGGAAAACCAGGCCGTGGGCGAGATCGTCACCCCCCTGCCCCGGTGGATGCGGCGCAGCGGCGCCACGTGGCTGTAATTGTAGAAGTTCATCACCCTGAGCATGTGCAGGTAGGCGCGCGGGTCGATCACCGCGCCGAGCAATCTGAGGAACCGGCGAAAGCGGGACATCGCATTCTTCTTCGGCATGAAACGTCGCCCCCAAGAATAATTCTATCTAATCCTGAATTTCTTCGTACCCTCGCAACCAATGATTGCGCTCACGCCAGACCCGATCCCAGGTGAGCCGCCCGGGATGATCCGGCCGCCCCGACACAAGGGCCTGCAACCTGTAGAAGAAAAACCGCACCGCGGACCAAAGCCACAGAAGGAAAAGACCTATGGGCACGCTCCAGGGCGCCCAATGCTCGCGGATGAGTGTAGCACGGGCCTGCCCGACAAGGAGGATCTTCTCGGCGCGCACGTTGGTCGAGGCGCCGACAAGGTGCATGATCGTCGCCTCGGGGGTCACCATGGGCGTGTAGCCAAGCGCCCGCGCGCGGTGGCACAGGTCCGCCTCTTCGCCGTACATGAAGTATTTCAGATCGAAGCCGCCCAGCCTGTCCCAAAGCGCCTTGGGGATCATCAGGAAGCAGCCGACGACGACATCCACCCGGCGCTCGCTGTCACGCTTCCAGTTGCCGATCGCCTCGGCGTTGAAAAAGCCGCTGCCCGGAAAAAGCTTGTCGAGATAGAGCGCGCGGCACAGCTGACTGTGGATCGAGATCCGATTGCAGCAGGAGCCCGGGTTGAGCGAGCCGTCGGGAAAGACCGTCCGGCCACCGTAGATCCCGCCCTGCGGATTGCGGCGCGCGAAGGCCAGCAGGTTCGCCACCGCGTTGGCGTAGGTCTCGGTGTCGGGGTTGAGCAGCAGCAGCATCTCGGCGTGGGCCAGCTGGCTCGCCAGGTTGTTGGCCTTGGCAAAGCCAAGGTTCTCGGGCGACGCAACGGTTTGAATCTGGGGAAATCTCTCGCGGATCGCCTCGGCCGAGCCATCCTGCGAGGCGTTGTCGTAGACGATCACCTCGGCCAGCACGTCGCCGCCCGCCGCGAGCAGGGTCTCGAGCGCCTTCAGCGTCAGCGCGCGCGTGTTGTAGCTCACGATGAGGATCGACACTTCGGGAGGACCGAGGCGCGCCGCGTCACCGGCGGACCACAGGCGCAGCGGCCTCGGCGGCGCCGCGCTGCGCGCCGCCTGCGGGCATGGCGCCTGCGCGGGGGGCTCGGCGGTCCGGGCTGCAGGGAGGTGTGACATGGGCATTCCAATCGCAAGCATGGGAGTCAGGCTGACCGGGAGGGAGACGGCATTCCGGACAGCGCGGAGAGGCGGGAGCTTCGGGAAAAGGTCACGGGCACCCTACGCTTTGGCCCGTTGTGCGGCGCGGGGCCGGTCCCGAGCATCCACGACCCGCTGCCCAACAGAAAGATCACGAGGACATAGGCTTCGCGCCAGACGTGCACCGTCCAGAGCGCGAGGAAGAGCGCCGCAAGGGTGACCACATAGCCCTCGCGGTAGGCGCGCACGCGCGGGTCGGGGATCTTGCGCGCCCCGAGGGTCAGGGGCAGCCACAGAAAGCCGATGAGCATCAAGAGACCCGCGGGAATGCCGTGCCGCAGCGCGACCAGCATCCAGAACATGTCGATGCTGTCGGACATGCCCGGCAGGTTCACCCAGTCCCCGAGGCCGATGCCAAACAGGGGCGCGGTGCGGATGTTCGCGAGCGCGAAGCCGAAGATCCGGACCCGGTTGAAGGCCGTGTCCGGGTTGAAGGCGATCGTGCCGATGACAAGGTCGAGAAAGAAACCGGTCGACAGCTCAAAGACCACGAGTCCGCCCGCGACAAGCGCCAACAGCAACCAGCGTTCGCGGAGGCGCCTGGTGAGGGCGCTCCAGACCAGCAGCGCGACCTGCAGCACCATCGCGATGAGCGCCCCGGACGACAGCGACAGGAAGGCGACGCCCCCCACCAGCCCGGCCCGCGCGCAGCGCGGAACGGCAAGCTGGCCGTAGCCCAGCACCCGGTAGGTCAGGGCAACGAACGCCCCTATGCAGATGCCGAAATGGATCGGGTGATCGAGCGTCGCCTGCACCCGTTCGAGCCCCAACCGGCGCAGCGGCGGCACCTCGGGCTGCGAGGGCAGGATCGCGTTGGTCAGATGCAGCAGGAGGTTGTAGCCGGTCACCGTCTCGAGCAGGGCAAAAGGCGTCAGGAAAAGCACGATGCCGAACATCACGCGGACCATTGCGGCAAAGCTCTCGGCATCGCGGATCATGCAACGCCCGAGGAAATAGGCCCCCAGCGTCTCGATCGTATTGATGCCGCCGAACTCGATGGCCTCGGCCAGCCCGTGGCGCAGGGTCATGCCCAGAAAGACCCAGACGCAGAAGGCGACCATCGCCAGGTCGGAGACCAGAAGCCGCCCCGCGCCGCCGCGCAGCACCCGGAGCGTCAGGGGCACCAGCAGCACCAGCAGCAGGCCGCGCGAGGCCGAGAGTTTCAGTGGCCCGAGGCTGATCTGGAAGGCGATGAAGAGCGACAGCAGGAACAGGCTCACCGACAGCGGCAGCACCCGCGGCACGGCAGCGGCGCTGAGCCTTGTGGCGCGGCGTCTTGGCCCGCCCTTGAGCGCCTCAACCGACATCGGAGCGCATGTCCCGGTTCAGTGGCAGCAGCTTGACCTTCGAGCCCGCGTTGACGCGCGCGCCCTCCGGTGCTGCGCCGTCCTTGGCCGACTCCCCCGGGCGCGCCGGGGTGAACCCGTAGTCGAGAGGCCCGCGCCCGTAGAGTTCGGACAGGAACTGCGGCGGGCAGTCGTTGACAAAGGCACCTATGAGATTGTCCCCGCCCCGATCAAGCAGCGCCACAGCGGATTTCGTCCGCGCCAGCCCGGCATGGCCGTGGCGCACCACCAGCACGGTGCCATCGAGCTGCGGCGCCAGCGCCTCGGCGTCGGCGGTCATGCACACCGGCGGCATGTCGCAGACGACCAGCTCGAATGTCTCTCGCAGCCGGGCCAGCAGTTGCGTCATGTGCAGCGAGGCCAGCAGCTCGGTCGGGTGTTGCGAGGCCTCGACGCTCGGCAGGATGTAGAGCGGCAGCGCGCCCTCGCCCGGTTCCTCCACGACATAGCCGTCCGGGCCGCGCCCCGAGGCCAGCAGCTCCGCAAGCCCGTGCTGCCGGGGTCCGGCGGTGCCGCGCGACTGGGGGTGCCGCAGGTCGGCCTCGACGAGGACGGTGCGCAATCCGCTGCGCGCGGCCGCCCGTGCGACCTCCCGTGCGACCAGCGTCTTGCCCTCTTGCGCCGCCCCCGAGGTGAAGCCGATCGCCACCGGCCCCTTGCGCAGGTCGGGCATCGCCAGCGACAGCAGCCGGCGGATCGACTCGTCGAAAAGCGGCCGGTTCCTGCCACGGTCCGGTGCCGCCGCCAGCACGTGCAGCCCGAGCTCTTCGAAGTGCCGCGGATACCGCAGCTTCTTGTTCAACAGCTCGCGCAGGGCGAAGACGAGCGAGGCGGCGATGAAGGTGGCGGCGGTCGCGGCAAGCGCGAAGCGGCCCGGTCCGGCGGCGGCGGGATCGCTCGGCACGGTGGCCCTGCTGACCACGCGGATCGGGTGCGACTGGATGTTCTGCAACTGCTGCACCTCGTTGCGGCGCTTGAGCAAGTCGCGGTAGAGCGCAACGTCCGCGTCATGGGTCATCTGCCGCAGCGCGACGGCATCGCTGCTGAGGTCGGTCTGCGCGGACTGGATCCGCGTCCGGATGCTCTGCAACTGCGCATCGAGCCAGGCGACCATCTCGGCGCTCGCCGCGTTGACCCGGCCATTGTACTCGAGCAGGAAGGCCTCGGGCAGGTGGTTGGCGATCCGCGTCGCGGCCTGCGGATCGGGCGAGGTGACGGTGATCGAGATGAGCTGTGTGAGCTCGTTGGTGTTGGTCTCGATCACTGCCGCGAGCTGCTGGATCACCTCGAGCGGCGTGTCCGCCGCCGTGCCGCCAGGCGGCATGGCGGGCAGCGCCTCGTCCTCGCCCGAAATGAGAGCGGCGGGCACTATCGGCTTGATCCGATCCTTGAGCGTTTCCTTGATGAGCACCCGCTTCGAGCGCAGCGCCCCGGGCTGCAGCACCAGATCAAGATCGTTCACCACCCGCGTCAGCACAGGCACCGACTGGATGATCGCCGCCTCCTTCACGATCGGTGCCACCTCGTTGACCCAGGTCACCTTGGTGTCATCCGCCAGCGCCGCGAAGGCGGACTCCGAGGTCAGAAGCCGCTCTTCACGTTCGTCGAACCAGACGATCGACGTGGCGCTGTAGAGCGGCGGCATCGGCAGCAGCGCGAGGTAGGTGATCGCGCCCACGACCAGCCCGGCGAGCAGGCTTGGCAGGATCTTCCGCTTCACCGCCTGCAGGACATCCAGCACCGAGAGCGTCAGGCCGGTGTCGAGTGTTCCACGGTCGGTCATCGCTGCCTCCAGTCCCGCCGCGACGGGATTTTGCCGGACATCTCCCGCTCCTTCGGCGCGGTGCGTGGGGGCTGGGAAGGACGGTTCATGACTTCAGGCCCAGTTCGCGGATCAGCATGCCGGAGAACTGCCGCAGGTTCTGCCGCCAGCCGGCCTGCCGCGCGTTCCGGGCGAGGAAGAAGCCGTCGTACCTCGGCGCCCATCGCAGTAGCGCGCGCATCGCCATCAGCCGGGCCAACAGGAAGCGCCGCTTGCGCACCTGCCCGGGCTGCATCGGCTCGAGCTCGCGGATGTCGAAGGGCTGCGTGCGGACCGCGCCCCGCGCCTCGGCCTCCTGCAGGCAGCGCGCGCCGATTTCTGTGCGGGCGATGACGAGGCTGGTGCCCTCGCCCTCCTCGAAGCTGGGATAGCCCTCGGCGTCGGTGTGCCAGGCATCGGCGCAGACGAGATCGGCAAAGCTGCCGATCCCGTCCGGGCAGAGCTTGCACCGCTTCTGCACGTGCCGCGATAGAATTCCGCCCCAACTGTCGCGGTAGCTCATCCGCGCCGTGCTCCCATCTCGCAGTGTCGCCGTGGCAAAGCCGGGCCAGCCGTCGCCGCGGTAGCGGAAAGCGGCAAGCTGGCTTGGATCGACCCCCATCTTCCCGAGCACCTCGCGCGCGCCCGCGGCGCTTGGAATGCCGGCGCAGAAGAACGACAGCGTGATCACAACCTGCTGGTCGATCCGCGGATCGAGCCGGGCCATCTGGCGCAGCGTCGCCACGTCGCAGGGCTTGCCGACAAAGGCGATGCGGCGGCCGCTCTCCAGCGCCCGACCCAGTTCAAGCAGCGGTGCCGAAGGCGCGTAGCGCGAGCCCGCCGCGGCGAAGACCTCGTCGCGGTGGGTGCTGCGCACCCCGCGCGTGCCCGTCGGCTCCGCAACCGAGGCGGCGGTCTGCACCACCACATCGACCGCGCCGCTCTGCAGCAGATGCACCAGCAGCCCCGACAGCACGCCGCCCGACGAGCCGTTGTGGCGCAGCGCCGGGTCCGTCGCATGTCCGGAGCGCAGCGCGACATGCGGGCCCCAGAGCACGTGCTCCTCGCGCCCCCCTGCCGCGAGCGCCAGGCGCCGCCCGGGGCAGACCTGCCGGATGGCGCGCTCCTGCCGGGGCGAGAGCGCGGCCTGCTGCACCGGGCGCAGGTAGCCCGGCGGTGTCATCGCCATCCGCACGGCGCGCGGCGCCAGCAGGGCGCAGCCGCCGCATCCGGCGCAGGTGTCCGCCGCCAACACCTGATCGAGTGTCGCTGAGCGGTTTGGTACAGGGTTCGGAGCCAGGGCGTTCATTGCCTCTCCCCAGAGCCCAAGCGCCGGTCCTGTCGGGCCACACGCCGGGCTTGATGCCACTTCAGTCTTCCGGGACCTCGGCAGAGGCCGGGGCGCCCGGGGGTCGAACTTCGTGTCGGAACTCGGGAACCAGAGTGAACTTCGGCAAGCACAAGCGCCGCGCAGAGCCCGGCGTCACAGGGCGCACCGCCCGCGCGTCCCTTGCCCGGCTATTGGCCGGGGACCGGGGCCGCGCTGAGCCGCACTTCCACGAGATCGCCGGGAAGAAGCGCCATGTCCTCTTCGCCGCCAAGCTCGAATACCTCTTCCCCCGCCCCAGCGCCGCGGCGGAGGGTGATGCGGACCACGCCTTCCTCGAGCGCGTCGGCGTAGTCGGCGCTCAACAGCAAGAGCTGCTGGCGCGCGGCGGTCAGCCGGGCGCGGGTGGTCTCACGCTCGACCAGCGCATCGCTCAGCGATTCCAGCGAGTCGCGTCGGGCCTCGTCCTCGAAATCTCCGAGGTCGAAGTTGATCCGGGCGAGATCCTTCTCGGCGGCGGCCAGATCGCTTGCGGTGTCCAGCCGCCGGGTCGCCGAGGCCAGCAGCGCCCGACGGGTTTCGGTGACCCGGTCGACCTCGACAAGCCCGCGCGCGCGCAGGGTGCGGATGCGCTCGTATTCCTGCTGGTCGGCGTCTTCTCCCTCGAGCTCGGCGCCGAGTTGCTGGCGCAGGACGTCGATCTGATGGGTGACCGCCCTGCGCGCCTCCATCAAATAGCTCCGCCTGCTCTGCGTTCCCGCGACGCCGGCCACAAGCCGCTGGGTCTCGACCTCCTCGACGGTCTCGGTGCCGGAGGTGGCCGTGATCGCCGCATCCGTGCCGGGGTCGAGCTCGGCCTGATAGCGGCGCACGCGCACGTCGAGTGCCGCCAGCTCGGCACCGAAGGCGTCGATGTTGCCCTGCACCTGGGCGATCTGCGCCATCGGGTCGCGCACGTAGCCCAGATCCTGACCGATCCCGCCCGAGAGCGTCAGCGCCCGCCGCACTGTCAGCCCCGGGGTGAAGGCAAAGGCGCCCGGCGCCTTCACTTCGCCCGACACGTAGACCGGGCGGAATTCGGTGACCGACAGGCTGACCTCGCTCGGAGAGATCGGGAACAGCGTCTCGCGCCCATCGAGGGTGCGCTGGCGGAAGGCGACCTCCCCGAAGCGCCGGGCCACATCCTGCTCGGCGGCGCCGACCGTCTGGCCGCCCAGGCTGACCCGCCCGATCAGCGGCAGTGAGAGGGTGCCATCCGCGCCGATCCTCAGGTCGCGGTCGAGATTGGGCAGCCCGGCGACGCGGATGTCGACGCGGTCACCCGGTTGCAGCACGTAGCCCTCGGCCTGCGCGGGGAGCGGCGCGAGCAGGACCGCAAGCAGCGGCGCGATCAACGACCAGAGCGGGAGGCGGGCGGTCAGGGGCATTGGGCGACGCCCTCCCGCGCTGGTCCCGACTTGCATGGCGGCTCGGACAGCGCGAGCGCGCGCGCCGGTACACCTGTTCCGTCGGTGGGCGGAGACATCCCCCCGGCCTCGATCGCCGCGATGATCCGCGCATAGCTAAAGAGCACGGCACCCTCTTCAGTCATCACCGCATCCCGGTCCCGGTCGCGGCGCGTCAGAGTGTTGCCGCGCACCTGCCAGCCGAGCGCCGCGCCCTCGGTCAGCGAGACGTAGCCCTGTACCGTGGCATAGTCCCGCGACAGATCCGGCAGCACGTTGCCGCTGACCTTCACCTCCGAAGAACGGCGGGCAATCGACAGGATCGGTGTCGCGATCTCGCCCGTTCCCGCGCCCGGTTCCTGCAGCAGCAGGTTGCCGGTCACCGCAAGCCCGGTCGTCTCGCCCACCACCAGCGCATTGATATGAGCGGTGAGGATCACGTTGCCCTCGATCACCATGTCCTGGAAGAAGAACTCTTCCGACGCCTCGTCCGCCTCCGCCTTTAAATTGCGCATGAAGAGGCCCTGCGCCCTCTCGTCCTGCGCCACCGCGCGCTGCACGAGAAGGTTGCCCCGGATGACCACGTCGCGGGTCGCCGCGTCGGAATTGGTCGTCCAGAATTGCATGAGGTCAGGATGATCGCCCCTGTGCTCTGCCTCGGCGTGGCGCCACGGGTGCAGGTCGCGGACGGTGTTGCGCTCGATGCGGGCATGCTCGAGCTGGCCGAAGGTCATCCCGTCCGAGCGGACATCGTGCACCAGATTGGCCGAGACCTCGAGCCCCGCCACCTTCTCGAAGGACAAACCACGGTAGACGCCGGTGACCTCATTGCCGGTGACCGTGATGTCCCTGGCGTTCTGAACGCGGATCCCGATGCCGGCATAGCTGCCCGCCACGAGCCCCTGCTGCCGTGCAACCGCCACTGCGTCGCGCGGATCGGCGCCGACCCGGTCCGAGACAGGCGCGCCGGCGAAGCGACAGCCCCGCACCGTGATGCGACGGGCGGGGGTACCCCAGAGCCGCGCACCTCGAGCATGGCCAGCAATTTCCCCTCGCCCGCCCCGGGCTGGTGGCGGAAGTCGAGCTGTTCGAGCACCAGGTTGCGGGCGCCGTGCAGCGCGATCCGCTCGAAGCGCGCCCGGTCGACGGGGTCGGCGGAGCTCAGCGTCACCGGGCGGTCAAAGGCGCCCGCCGCCCCGCGCAGCGCAAGCGTACCGTAGTCGCCGGGCGCCAGCGCGATCACCTCGCCGCCGCGCACCCGCGCCAGGACGCCGCGCAGCTCCTGCGGCCCCGCCACCCTGAGCACGGTCTGGCGGGCAACCGATCCCGGCGGCTCCGCCCCTTGGGACAGGGTTTGCGCGCCGACGGGCTTCGCCGCAAGCGCGGCGGCGGCCAGCAGCACGGCAACCGCACCCCAAATGCGCCATCCGCGCATGGCGGACGGACGGGGCCGGGGCTGTGTGCTGCCGCGAGTCGGCCCGGCGGGGATCGGCACGCCAACGTGCCGGCCAGCAACCATGAGCCATTCTCCTTTGTCGCGATGCCGAAATTCCTGACACGGTGCTAAAAGTCACTGTGCGCGGCCGAGGCTGGCGCGAAAAAACGAGATCAGAATAGCACGAACTGCGCCGATCCTAGGAAAACTTGGCCTATGCGCGCGCCTTTGCCCGCCCAACGGCGGAGAATTGCTTCTTGATCGAGCAACCAGAGGGAGAGGGAGCCCGCGCGGGGCCGGCGATGCCCTCTTGCGAGGGCATCGCGCCTGCCGCGCCTACATCATCCCCGGCAGCCAGAGCGACAGCTGCGGGATCGCCACGAGCAGACCCAGCGTCACCAGCATCGCCAGCCAGAAGGGGATCACCCCCCAGAAGATATCGATCAGCGGCACGTTCTTGGCCACGGATTTGACGATGAAGACGTTGATCCCCACCGGCGGCGAGATCAGCCCCATCTCGAGCGTCAGGACCACCAACACCCCGAACCAGATCGGGTCGATCCCCAGCGACATCACCACCGGCATGAAGATCGGCAGGGTCAGCACGAGCATGGCCAGCCCCTCGAGGAAGCAGCCCAGGACGAGGTAGATCGCGAGGATCAGCACCAGCGTGCCATAGGCCCCGAGATCGAAGGAGACGAGCATCCGGCTCACCTCGGCGGGCAGGTGGCTGAGCGCGATGAACGGGTTGATCAGATGCGCCGCGATCAGGATCAGCATGACCGAGGCGGTGGTGACCACGCTGCTCTGCGCCGCCTGCCAGAAGCTGCGCAAATCGAGCGTACCGCTCAGCGCACCGATGCCGATGACCAGCGCCGCGCCGACGCCCGCCGCCTCGGTGGGCGAGAAGATGCCGGTGTAGATGCCGCCGATGGTCAGCAGGATCACCACAAGGATCGGGATCGCTCCAAGGAAGGCGCGGCGTTTCTCGGCAAGGGTGGTGGACGGCCCCTTCGGCCCCAGCGAGGGTTTCAGCGTGCAGAGCAGCAGGACGGTCAGCAGGAAGAGCGTCAGCAGCAGGATGCCGGGCAGGATCCCGGCCATGAACAGCCGCCCGATGCTCTGCTCGGTCAGGATCGCGTAGATCACGAAGCCGGTCGAGGGCGGGATCAGGATGCCAGCGTGCCCCCCGCGGCGACCACGCCGGTCGACAGGCGCGGGTCGTAGTTGAAGCGGTCCATCTCGGCCAGCGCGGTGCGGCCCATGGTCAGCGCCGAGGCGACCGACGAGCCCGAGAGCGCGGCAAATCCGCCGCAGCCGATCACCGTCGCCGCCGCCAGCCCGCCGCGCACCTGCCCGATGGTGCATAGGCGGCCTCGTAGAGCCGTCGGCTCATCCCCGTCACGCTCGCCACGTTGCCCATCAGGATGAACAGCGGCACCACGATCAGCTCGGAGTTGGAGGCCAGCGCGAAGGTCTCGGACGACAGCAGGCCGGTGGCCGCCTGCAGGCCGTTGAGCAGCCAGATCCCGGCAAAGCCGACGGTGAACATGGCAAAGGCCACCGGGATGCGCAGCAACAGCAGCACGAGAAGGAGCACGAAGCCGGTGGTGCCGACGAATACGGGGCTCATGGTGTCTCCTGTCCCGAAGCGGGCGCGGGGCGGATCCCCAGCGCCGCGCAGGCCGCGCGCATGACCAGCGCCAGCGCGGCCACCAGCGAGAGCGCGCAGAGCGCGTATTGAACCACGCCGTCGGCAGGCGCAGCAGGTTGGTCGAGAGATTCAGCATCTGGCTCAGCTGCGCGCTCTTGAAGACCGTGTAGGCGATGAGCACGAAGATCACCGCCCCGAGTAGCCCCGCGGCCACGTCGATCGCCCGGTTCAGCCGCGGCGAAAGATGCGGCTCGAAGATGTCGACGACGATATGCCCGTCGTCGCGGGGCGCAGAGCGCCATGCCGCCAAAGACGATGATCACCATGGTCATGATGACCAGATCCTGCGCGCCGTAGAGCGGCATGCCGAAGTTGCGGCCGATCACGTCGACCACGATCACCCCGACAACGAAGAGCAGCCCCAGCGTGCCGAGGAACGCGGACAGGCTGATCAGCCCGTCGCGGTCTTTTGCAGCATGGCGCGCATCACTCGCCCCGCATCGCGGCCAGCGCCGCCGCGCCGCCGACCTCGGCGACATAGGAGTCGGTCACCTGTGCCAGCGCGTCGTCGAAGGCCTTGCTCTGCGCCGCGTCGAGA
>NZ_CP022193.1 GCF_003111685.1 Alloyangia pacifica
TTCGGGCGGTCTTTTCGAGCAGGATTCGCAGCTCGTGGATGTCATGCACCGAATAGTGCCGGCGGTTGCCGGGGGTCAGCTCGGGGGAGGGGCCCTTGCCGTCGAGGTGCAGCTTGCGCAGGTACGAATCATTCACCCCGAGAAGCGCCGCGGCTTCGCCGGAGGTGAACTTGCGCATTTCCTTGGAAGCATCTGGCGGAAATAGACTTTCTGCCTGCGCATGAAGCTGCGCGGTCAGCCGTTCCGAATGGTCGCGAATAACCGCGTTCAGATCGTCTTCTTCGGTGATATCCTGCATCTGCGCGCTGTCCTGCTCACTGTCTTGGCACGGGCTTTGCCCTGTGCTGCCTCGTGCCGTGCCCTGTTCCGTTTGGCGTCTTTGGCGCCCTGGCGTGTTCACGGTTTCTGGCGTGTTCCGGCTCTTTTCCGTGACTATTGCCGGAGCTATGCGAGTCGCGCAAGAAGTTTTCCACATTCCTCAGTAGGATGGCGCCTGCCGTGGTTCAGGAAGCACCTTGCAGGAGACAGCGTGTCGCCGGGCCCGGACGCTGGACAGGGTCGGTTTGACCGCCCTGCGCGGGCCGGTCATCCCCTAGAGCGTTGCCGCGCGCGGGGCGCGCCGCGGCCGATCAGCGCCACGAGATCGGCGGTGACCGCGACGAGGTTCACCCGCGGCGGCACCGCTACGTAGACCGGACGCCAGTCGGGATCGAACTTGTTCTTGAAGGCGCGCAACCCCTCGAAATTGTAGAGGGCGCCGCCGTGCTGGTAGACGAAAGCGCCGAGCTGGCTGCTGAGCCGCGTGCCGCGCCGGGTCTCGAGCCCCGAGAGGGGCGCGTTGCCGAGGCTGAATTCGGCAAAGCCCTCGGCCTTGAAGTGCAGAAGGAGCTCGGTGAAGAGGAACTCCATGACCCCCGCCGGCGCCTCTTCGACGTGGCGCATCAGATCCAGCGTGGCCCCGCTGCGGCGGTCGGTCTGCCAGAGGTTGGCAAAGGCGACGATGCGCCCCGCGTGGCGGATCACCGCGATCGGCGTGCGGTCGAGGTACTCGGGCACGAAGGCGCCGACGGAGAAGCCCTTTTCCCCGCCCGCCTTGCTGCGCAGCCAGGCGTCCGAGATCGCGCGCATCTCGGCCATGAGGGCGGGCGCATGCGGCGGCGCCAGAACCTCGAAGCTCAGCCCGTCACGCAGCGCACGGTTGTGCGTGGTCCGCAGGCGCTTGCGGGCGCTGCCCTCGAGCGAAAAGGTGGCGAGATCCACCACCGCCTCCTCGCCGAGCTTGTGCAGCGCTAGGCCCATGTCGATCCAGAGCGGGGCGGAGGCGCCGGAGACGGCGTAGAACACCGGGCGGGCGTTGGCGGCATAGGCGGCGTCGTGGAACTCCCAGGCCAGCGCGGCGGCCTCTCCGGGGCGGCCCACGGGCTCGTGCAGGGCGACCCAGCTGCGGCCCTGCGTGCGGTACATCAGGAAGCTCTCGCCGCTTGCCGAGAAAAGCAGCGACTTGTCCCCGGTGAGCGCAATATTGGCCTCGGGTGTGTCGCTGCCGCGCAGGATGGCCTCGGCGCGGTCGAGATCGGCGGGGGTCGGCAAGCTCAGCGAAAGCCGCCCCGGCCGCAGCGCGTAGCGCAGCAGGAAGAGCCCCATGACGATCAGCCCGACCAGCATGGCGCGCAGGGCGCGGGGCGCGGCGCTGTCCTCGGCGAATTGCCACCACATGTCGCCGCTGTAGGGGGTCGCCTTGTGTGCGAAGAAGAGCACGCCGAACAGCATCAGCCCGAGCGAGAGCATCAGCAGCAGCCAACGCAGGCTGAGCACGTTGCGGGTGAGCCGCGTCGCACGGTAGAACTCGCGCCGCGCCGGCAGCAGGACCAGCGCGCCGAGCCCCAGCAGCACCGCGCGGTCATAATCGACGCCATGCGCGATGCTCGCCCCGGCGCCGACCAGCAGCGCGAGGAGCGCCAGCCACCAAGCGCCCTCGACCCGGCGCAGCAGCCCGTGGGCGATCACCAGCAGGCAGGCGCCGAGCGCGCTCGACAGCAGCGCGCCGCCCTCGACGAAGAACAGCGGCAGGACAAGCTCCAGCTCCTCGGTCCAGGCGTTGGTGGGGGGCAGAAGGCTCGCGATCATCATCATCGCGCCCGAGGCGAAGACCATCGCCGCCATCGCCAGCGGGGTCAGCGCGCTGATCGCGCGGAACACCGGCAGCATCACCGCGCGGGTCGACCCGCTGGCCATGCGCAGCTCGGCCAGCGCCATCAGCGCCAGCGCCACGGCGAAGGGCACGAGGTAGTAGACCATCCGGAAAAGCAGCAGCCCGGCCGCCGCCTCGCTCACCGGCACCGAGCGGGGCAGGGCGGCGATGATGATCGTCTCGAACACCCCGACGCCGCCCGGGACGTGCGACAGCACCCCGGCCATGACCGCGACAGAGAAGACCGCGAGGAAGGTCGGAAAAGCGCCCCCGCCGGTCGGCAGGAGCAGGTGAAGGACCAGCGCCGAGAGCAGCGTCTCGACCGCAGTGAACACGAATTGCCCCGCCATCAGCCCCGGTGAGGGCGGTCGGAAGCTGAGCCCGCGCAGGGTGAAGGGCCTCTGGCGCAGTGATAGCGCCAGCATGAGGCCGGAAATCACCGCGATGCCGGCGACGGCGGCCCAGCGGATCACCCCCGGCGGCCAGTGGATCAGCGCATCCAGCGCGTGCGGGTGCCAGACCAGCGCGGCCAGGCCGATCACCGAGGCGCCGGTGCCGAAGGCCACCGAGCCGAAGACCGAGATCGCCGCGATGTCGTAGGGAGAGAGCCCAAGCGCAGAGTAGATGCGGTAGCGCACCGCGCCGCCGGTGACCGGGCCCGCGCCGAGGTTGTTGCCGATGGCGTAGCCGAGAAAGCCGCCCGAGGCGACCACCGGGAAGGGCAGGCGGCGACCGATGTAGCGCAGCGCCGACCAGTCATAGCCGATCAGCGCCGCGTACCCCCCGAAGGTGCACAGCAGCGCCAGCGCGACGGTGGGCAGCGGCGTGGCCCGGACCATGTCCATCACGTCTTGCAGGTGGACCGGTGCCAGCAGCCGGTAGAGCGCCCAGCCCCCCGCGGCAAAAAGCGCCGCGGTGATGAGGTAGGGCAGGAGCAGTCTTGCGCGCGCGCGGGTCGTGTCGGTCACATGTCGGTCCATCGTCGAGGCGGCAAGGCATCACCGGGACGATGCCCTGCGACCTGCCGGTCAGTGCTTCTTGGTCGGCGGGCGCAGCGACCACATGCTGCGCAAATCGAATTCGGTGGCGAGGTGCTGGAGCCCTCCCATCCCCGCATGACCGATAAGATAGACCCAGACAAGAGAGCCGAAGGCCGCGTGCAGCTCGAACAGGCCGTTGCCGGGGCGGTCCGGGCGGTCCGGCACCATGACGTCGCGCTCATCGCCTGTACCAGCCCATCCCGGCCATCGGCCACTGCATCTTTCCCGGGTGCGCGCGCAGTTGCGCAAGCGCTTCGGGCCTCGAAGCGGGCCACGGCCCTGCTAAGTTCGGGGCATGCGTCCCTGCGACGCCGATCACCGCAGCCAAACAGACCGGACCGATCCCGATGAGTTCCTTTGCCTCCCTTGTCCTTCCGACGCTCGACTCGCTTGGTGTCTGGTCCTACTGGCTCGTCGCGCTTGCCGCCCTTCTCGAGGGCTGGTGGGTGACCGGCGTTGTCGTGCCCGGCACGGTGATCGTCGACGCGGGCGGGGCGCTGGTGCGGCTCGGGCATCTCGACTTCTTCGACCTTGTCTGGTTCGTGGCCGTCGGAGCGATCATCGGCGGCGAGGCGAGCTGGCACAGCGGGCGCTGGCTCGGTACCCGGGTGAGGCTGCCGCGCAGTGGAGCCTTCCACCGTGCCGAGGAGCTGGTGCGCAGGCACGGCCCTCTGGCGCTGCTCTTGGGGCGTTTCCTCGGGCCGGTCGCGAGCCTCGCGGCCCTGGCGGCGGCGCTTTCGGGCATGGACCGGCGGCAGTTCCACGTCTGGAACGCGGTGAGCGGCGTCGTCTACGCGCTGGTGCATGTCGGCATTGGCTATGTCGCGGGCGACATCGTCGCGCGGCTCGCGCCCTACCTGCCGCGGATGGCGCTGCCGCTGGCGGTGATCGCGCTGCTGGTGTTGATCACCTGGGCGGTGACCCGGCAGGTGCGGCGGGGCGCCCCGGCGCTGCTGGCGGGGCTTCATATCCTTGCGGACCGCATCGCCGCCTGGCCGGTGGCCCGGCGTCTCGCGGGGCGGCATCCCCGGGCGATGAGCTTCCTGCGGCGCCGGCTCGATCCGTCGCATGGGGGCGGGCTGCTGGCCACCGGGATTGCGCTGCTGCTGGTCTATCTTGTCGGGGTCTTCGTGGACGGGGCGCTCGACCTTGCGCTGGTCCCCGACGCGGCGGCGCTGGATGCGCGGGTGTCCAACCTTGCGCATGCGTATTGGACGCCGCTGGGACTGGAGGTCGCGGGCTGGGTCACCCAGGCCGGGCACGTGCCGGTCGCGACGCTGGTGGCGATCGGCGGGGTGCTGGGCTTTGGTCTGCTCGGCCACCGCGCCGCCGCCATCGGGCTGGCAGTGGCGGTGGTTGGAAACGCGGTGACGGTAACCCTGCTCAAGCTCGCCTTCGGCCGTGCGCGGCCCGAGATTTCCTATTTCCTCGAGAGCTCGAACAGCTTCCCCTCGGGCCATGCGGCGATCTCGGTCGCGCTTTACGGCAGTCTGGCGCTGCTGCTCTGGCGCGAGCGCCTGATCGGGCCGACGCTGGCGATCTGGGCGGGCGTGGGCATGGCGGTCACGCTGGGTCTGTCGCGGGTCTACCTTGTCGAGCACTTCTTGTCGGACGTCCTGAACGGCTGGGTGATTGGAGCCATCTGGATGGTGATCGGCCTTGCCGCCAGCGAGGCGACACGCCGCCGCCCCGCGCGCGCGCGCAGGTCGCACCCCGGGCTGGCCAGCACGGCGCTCGGGGCCTGCCTTCTGGGCGCCTTGTGGATCGCTGTGCATCATCACCCTACGCCGGTCGCGCGTCCCGGCAGCGGCCCGGCAGTCATTGCCGACGTCCGCGCCGCGGTCAGCAGCGGGCGGCTTCCGCTCGAAGTGGTGACGCTCTCGGGCGAAGCGCTGCCCGAGATCAGCATCATCTCGAGCGGCGCCGAGGCCGGGACGATCGCCGCGCGCCTGCGCGAAGCGGGCTGGAGCGAGGTGCCGCCGCCGGGGCTGCTGTCGGGCGTCGCGGCGCTGCGGCAGGACCTCATCGGCGCGGCGCAAGCCGGGGCCACCGCCCCGCTTGCCTTCCATGACGCCCACCCGGCGGAGGCGACCCTGCGCGCGCCCTCGCAGGGGGGTCTCCTGCGGCTCTGGACCGTGGGGCAGGACGAGGAGGGTGGGGCGGTCGTGGCCTGGGCCTTCGCGTCCGAGCCCTATCGCGACGCCCCGCCGCATGTCGCGCAAGCCGAGGTGCTGGCGCTCCTGGCGCCTCGGGGCGCGGTGCCCGATGCGCCAGCTGCTGGCGGCGGCGCGGAGCGCCCGGTTCTGGTCACCATTCCGGGGCGGGCGGGGGCAGCCCACTGACCACGCGCGGAGGGCGCGCTGCCACGGATCCAAAAGACGGAAGAATGAGAAAGCTCGGATGGGCCGCGGCCCTGATCGCGCCCGTGCTCACCGTGAGGGCGCTGGAAGGCCAGTGGGTCGGCTACGCGGCCTATCTGGCGGAGGGCGGCCCGGGTGCCCTGCAGTCGGAGCTGCCGCGGCAGATGATCGACCTTGCGGTCGATCCGGCGCAGGAGGCGCTGACCCTGTTGGCGATTGGCGACATCGCGAACTGTCCCGAGCATCTGGGGCTTGGCAGCGCCTGCCGGTCACCTCCGAGCTGCTCGGTCTTGCGTCTCGAACGCGGTGAGGTGCAGGTCTGATGGTGGTTCGAGGGTGCTGAAGGGGAGGGGGTACTCGATGCCGGGTCGGCCCCCTGCAATCACTGGTCCTCGTGACGCCCCGCGCCGGGCACCGAGGCGGTCAGTCCGCGGTGTCGGCGCCGTCGTCCTTCCGGGCGTATATCGCTGCCGCGACTGCGGCGAGCCTGCGGCGCAACGGCAGCAGCCCGAGCGCCGAGACCGCGGCAAAGCCCGCGCCGCCGAGGAAGGTGGCGAAGGGGCCGTAGGTCTGCCACAGCGCGCCCGCGAGCAGGCTGGCGATCAGCAGGGCCACCCCGGCAACGAGGTTGAACATCCCGAAGGCGGTGCCGCGAAGCTCTTCGGGCACGGTCTCGGCGATCAGCGCCGCCAGAAGCCCCTGCGTGAAGCCCATGTGGAGACCCCAGAGGAGCACGCCGACGGCGATTCCCGGCACACCTTCCGACACGGCGAGCACGAGGTCCGCCACGATCAGCAGCCCGATACCGCAGAGCAGCAGGCCGATCCTGCCGATCCGGTCCGACAGCGCCCCGATGGGCCAGGCCGAGAGCGCGTAGACGAGGTTCATGCCGACCAGCACCAACGGCACCAGCATCAGCGGCGTGCCCGCCGTCTGCGCGCGCAGGATCAGGAAGGCCTCGCTGAACCGGGCGAGGGTGAACAGCGTCGCCACCACGACGACCCACCAGTAGACCCCGCCGAGCCGCTTCAGCTCTGCGCGTGCAAGCGGGTTGCGGACCTTGCGACGTGTGGCCGGACGCTCGGGGTCTTCGACCAGCCACAGCAGCAGCCCGAGCGACAGCACGGCGGGAATGACCGCGACCCAGAACACGCTGCGGAAATCGTCCGAGAACAGCCACATCAGCCCGATCGCCGCGAGCGGTCCGAGGAAGGCGCCCACGGTGTCGAGCGACTGGCGCAGCCCGAAGGCGGCCCCCTTCAGGCCCGGCGGCGCGAGATCGGCGACCAGCGCGTCGCGCGGCGCTCCCCGGATGCCCTTGCCGACCCGGTCGATGAACCGCGCGGCGACCACCCAGCCCAGCGAGCCGGCGAGCGGGAACACCGGCTTGGTCACCGCCGCCAGCCCGTAGCCTAGCGCCGCCAGTTCCTTGCGCCGCCCGATGCGGTCGGAAAGCGCGCCGGAAAAGACCTTGGTGATGGCGGCCGTGGCTTCCGCGATGCCCTCGATGACGCCAAGCGCCAGGGCCGAGGCGCCGAGGCCGACCGTAAGGTAGACCGGGAGCAGCGCATGGATCATCTCGGACGAGACGTCCATCAGCAGGGAAACGAACCCCAGTGCCCAGATGCCCGCCGGCAGCCGCGCCTTGGTCTTGGTGTCTTGCATGGTCAGCCGGCCCTTGGAGCTACGCAGCCAGCACAGACCCCGGGTGGGGGCGGTTGCAAGCACTTTTCGGACAAGAGGCCCGGATCCCCCGCGGGCGGGGAGCCGCGGTCCACCGCGATGGGCGGGCCGTGCCCGGCCGGGCGCAGGCAGGACGTCCGCCAGCCGCGCGTCAGTCTCGGTTGTCAGGGGTCAGGCCGAGACGCCGCGTGGCGGCATGCACCCCCAGATGCAGCAGGACGGCAAACACCCCCAGCGTCAGCAGCGCCGCGAACATCAGGTCGATCTTCGCCCGCCCGTTTGCCAAAAGCATCAGGTAGCCCAGCCCGCGCGAGGCACCGACCCATTCGCCGATCACCGCGCCGATCGGCGCGTAGACCGCGGCCAGCCGGATCCCGGAGGCCAGCGCCGGCAGCGCCGCGGGGATGCGGATGTGCCACAATGTGCGCCAGCGCCCCGCCTGCATGGTCTGCGCGAGGTCGAGCAGCCCCTGCGGGGTGCGCAGGAGACCATCGCAGAAGGACGCGGTCACCGGGAAGTAGATGATCAGCACGGCCATGGCGATCTTCGAGCCCAGGCCGAAGCCGAGCCACAGTGTCAGGATCGGCGCGAGCGCGAAGACCGGCAGCGCCTGGGTGAAGACCAGGATGGGCCTGATCACCAGGCGCGCCATGCGCGAGCTCGCGAGGTAGATGGCGCTCGCGGTGCCGAGCGCCGTGCCGATGGCAAGGCCGATCAGCACCTCCATCGCGGTGACCAGCGTGTGCTCGGCGATGAGCGCCCGGTTTGACCACCAGGTTTCCATCACCATCAGCGGGCCGGGCAGGATGAACTTCGGCAGACCTGTCAGGGTGACTGTGGTCTGCCAGAGCAGGAGCGCGAACCCGATCGCCAGGAGGGCGGAGCCGTATTTCATCAGGCGGCGTCCCGCAGGTTGCGCAGCAGCGCGGCCTGGCATCGGAGCGTGTCGAGATCGTCGATCGGGCGCGGCACCGGGGCGGCGGGGGGCGGGCAGGCGGTCACGCCCGCGGCGGTCAGCACGAGGATCGCGTGGCCCAGACGAGCCGCCTCGCCGGGATCGTGGGTGACCACCAGCACCGTCCGCCCCCGTAGCAGCTCGACCGCCAGATCCTGCATGGCAGCGCGCGTCTGCGCATCGAGCGCCGAGAAGGGTTCGTCGAGCAGGATGATCGGCTTGTCCTCCATCAACGTCCGGGCCAGGGCGACCCGTTGGCGCTGCCCGCCGGAGAGGGCACCGGGTTTCTTGTGGGCATGACCCGAAAGCCCGACCCGCCCGAGGATATGCGCGAGGCGTTCGCTGTCCGCCGGCTCGCCGCGGAGGCGCGCACCGAGGCGGATGTTGTCGGAGACGCTCGCCCAAGGCAGAAGCAGGTCGTCCTGCGCCATGTAGGCCACCCGTTCGGGGATCGGCGCGGCGTCGGTGGCGGTGATCGTGCCATCGAAGCGCGCGCCGGTCGGCAGCCCGCAGATCAGCCGCAGCACCGTGGACTTGCCGACGCCCGAGCCGCCCAAAAGGCAGGTCCAGCGTCCGGCGGGCAGCGTCAGGCTGAGCGGCGCGAAAAGGGGGGCGCCGTCGATGCTGGCCCGTCCCGCGAGGGTGACGCCCGGGGCGTCGCTCACGGTCTCAGGCCCATCTGCCAGAATTGCACCTCGAGCTCGGTGGCGGTGCGGAAGGTCCGGCACAGCCGCTGCCAGCGCGGCGAGGTCTCGAACTCCGGTCCCAGCCGGCGCGTAGCTGCGCCGTCGAGCAGGGCGCCCACGGCGGCGCAGCTCTGCTGGTAATCCTGGCCCGCGTAGGTGCCGATCCAGTCGGCGTAGCGCTCCGAGGTGGCCTCGGCCTGCAGCCGCGCGCCGATCTCGCCGTAGCCCATCACGCAGGGCGCGAGGGCCGCAAGAAGGTCGAGCAAATCGCCGCTGTAGCCCGCCTCCAGCACGAAGCGCGTGTAGGCGAGGTTCTCGGGCCGCTCGGCGGTGGCGAAGAGCGCGTCCGCGGGGATGCCGGCCTTCGCGCAGGTCTCGACGTGCAGCTGCATCTCCTCGGAGACGAGCGCGTTCACCGTCCCCACGGCGGCCAGCATCTCCGCGTGGGTTTCCGATTTCACCACGGCGAGGGCCCAGGCCCGCGAGAAGTGGACGAGAAAGACGTAGTCCTGCTGCAGGTAGTGGAGAAAGGCTTCGTGCGGCAGGCTGCCGTCGCCAAGCGCCTCGACGAAGGCATGGCGGGTGTAGTCCCGCCAGGCCCCGCCCGCCTCTGTGCGCATCGCCGCAAAGGCGCGGCCGTACTCCCGAGTCATGGCCGGGTTCCTTGCGCGGTCACGTCGATGACAATTGCCTCGACGGGGTTCAGCGCGTCGATCATGCCGCTGTCCTTGAGGAACGCCTCGAAGCGGGCATAGCGCCCCGCGTCAAAGGCCGCCGGACGCAGCGCGAAGCGCGGCAGCGTGTCCTGCCATGCGCGTTCGTTCAACTCGTCCTGCAGCTCGGGCGAACTGGCTGAGAAGACCTCCCAGCTTTCCTCGGGGTTGTTGATGATGAACTGCGTCGCCTTCTCGGTCGCGGCAAGGAAGCGGGCGATCTTGCCGGCGTCCATGCGGTCCGGATTGGCGACATAGATCAGCTCGTCGTAGGAGGGCACGCCCTCTTCCTCGATGTAGAAGCAGCGGCCCGCGACGCCCTCGATCTCCATCTGGTTCAGCTCGAAATTGCGGAAGGCCCCGATCACCGCATCGACCTGCCCCGACATGAGCGACGGGGAGAGCGAGAAGTTCACGTTGATCATCTCGATATCCTCGGGAGTGATGCCGTGCCCTCCCAGCATCGCCTGAAGCACGGCCTCCTCGACCCCGGCGACGGAAAAGCCGATCTTCTTGCCCTTGAGATCGGCAAGCTCCTGCACCGGGCCGTCCTTGAGCACCAGCAGGCAGTTCAGCGGCGTTGCGACCAGCGTTCCGACGCGCTTGAGCGGCAGCCCCTCGTGAATTTGCAGGTGCAGCTGCGGCTGGTAGGAGACCGCAAGATCGGCCTGACCGGCGGCGACGAGGCGGGGCGGCGCCGAGGGGTCTGCGGGGGCGACGATCTCGACCTCGAGGCCCTGTTCGGCGAAATAGCCCTTTTCCTGCGCGATCACGATCGGGCCGTGGTCGGGGTTGACGAACCAATCGAGCAAAAGGGTCATCTTGTCGGCCGCCAGCGCGGGGCTGGCGGTCAGAAGGGCGAGGGCGGTCAACAGGGATTTCACAGGGGGTCTCCTCCGGGGGATCATGAGGCAGAGGCCGCGACGAGAACGATCTCGCCGGGCCAGGTTTCGGCGATCTGTTCCGCGGCCCGCCAGGCGCGCAGGCCGGTCGCACAGCAAAGGGCCAACCGGGTGCCGGGGGCGGGCGGATGTGCCACCAGCGCGGCGGCGGTTGACCGCGTGGCCTGCGGGTGCAGGAGCAGGCTGTCGGGGCGCAGATCGATGATGTGGTCGCGGGGGCGCAGCTGGGCGGCAGCGACGAAGCGAAAGCGGGCGGCGGGTTCCGGCGCGCGGTCGAAGCGGAAGCTGGTCGAGCGCATCTCGAGACCATCGTAGCGAACCATCAGCCCGAGCGGCGAGGGCGAGAGGCCGAGCAGCACGCTCAGCGCCATCTGCGCCTGCATTGCGCCGATGGTGCCGACCACGGGGCCGAGCACCCCGGCGGTGGCGCAGCTCGCGCCGTTGCCCGGCGCGTCGGGGAACAGCGCCCGGAGCGAGGGCGCGCCGCCGCAGAAGCCGCCGACATAGCCGCCAAGCCCGAGCGCCGAGGCGCTGATCAGCGGCAGGCCCTCGGCAAGGCACAGGTCGCTCAGCAAGTAGCTGACCGCGTAGCTGTCGGCGCAGTCGAGCACGAGATCGGCGTGGCGGACCAGCTCGGGCGCGGTGGCCGGGGTCAGAACGTCCGGCACGGACTCGATGGTGATCTCGGGGTTGATCGCGCGGCAGCGCTCCGCGGCCACCTGCGCCTTGGGCCGGTTGCAGTCGGCCTCGGTGAACAGGGTCTGGCGGTGCAGGTTCGACAGGCTCACCACGTCGCCGTCGACGATGGTGATCCGCCCAACCCCCGCCCCGGCGAGCAGCGGCAGCACCGGCGCGCCCAGCCCTCCCGCGCCGACCACCAGAACTCGGGCCTCGGACAGCCGGCGCTGGCCGGGCTCGCCCACTTCCGGCAGGATGGTCTGGCGCGCGTAGCGGCTCATCGGGTCGCCTCGAGCCACTGGCGGATGCGGGCCTCCGGGTCGGTGTTCAGCGTGATGTCGGTGACCGCCGAGACGATGTCGGCCCCGGCCTCGAACACACCGCCGGCGCGCTCGACCGACATGCCGCCGATGGCCACCAGCGGTACCGCACCGACGCGGGCCTTCCACTCGGTGACGCGCGGCAGCCCCTGCTGGTGCCATTTCATCTTCTTCAGGATCGTCGGGTAGACCGGGCCGAGCGCGACGTAATCCGGATCCATCGCCATCACGCGTTCGAGCTCATCGTCGTCATGGGTCGAGACGCCGAGCTTCAGCCCGGCGCGGCGGATCGCTTCGAGATCGGCGGTGTCGAGATCCTCCTGCCCGAGGTGCAGCCAGTCGCAGCCGAGGTCGATGGCCTCTTGCCAATGGTCATTGACCACCAGCACCGCCCCATGCGCGCGGCACAGATCGCGCGACAGAGCGATCTCTGCGCGGACGGTCTCCGGCGGCTGATCCTTGATGCGCAGCTGGACCAGCTTGACGCCGAGCGGCAGCATCCGGCGCAGCCAGTCCGAGTGATCGAAGATCGGGTAGAAGCGGTCGAGGGTCATGCGAGAAACGCCTTTCCGATAACGGGGGTCGAGGCTTCGGCCATGTCGCGGGCCTCGATCGGGTCGGCCTCATGCGCCAGTCGTCCCGCCTCGATCGCGCGCATCATGGCGCGGGCCATGGCCACGGGATCGCCTGCGCGGGCGACGGCGGTGTTGAGCAGCACCGCGTCATAACCCAGCTCCATCGCCTGCGCCGCATGGCTCGGCAGACCGATACCGGCATCGATCACCAGCGGCACCTCGGGGAATTCCGAGCGCATGGCGCGCAGCGCGTAGATGTTGTTGAGCCCGCGCCCTGATCCGATCGGCGCGCCCCAGGGCATCAGCACCTCGCAGCCCGCGGCCAGCAGGCGCTCACCGACGATCAGGTCCTCGGTGGTGTAGGGGAAGACTTGGAAGCCGTCTTCGGTCAGGATCTTCGCCGCCTCGACCAGCTGGAAGACATCGGGTTGCAGGCTGTCGGTGTGGCCGATCAGTTCGAGCTTGATCCAGCGCGTGCCGAAGACCTCGCGCGCCATATGCGCGGTGGTCACCGCCTCCTTGACGGTGTGGCAGCCCGCGGTGTTGGGCAGGATGAGAACGCCGAGCTCCTGGATCATCTTCCAGAAGGCGGCGCCCGCTCCCTCGGCGCCTTCGCGGCGCAAGGACACGGTTGCGACCCCGGCGCCGCTCTCTCGGAAGGCTTGCTCGAGGAGGGCGGGGCTTGGGTATTGCGCGGTGCCCAGCATCAGCGGGTTGGGCAATTGGGTGCCGTAGAAGGGTTTCATGGTCATCCTCCCTGCATGGGGGCGAGAATTTCGACGCGGTCGCCGTCGTGTAGTGGATGCGAGGCGCGTAGAGCGGCCGGGACGAAGGTCTCGTTCACCGCGGTTGCGACCCGCCCGGAAACCTCGCGTTCTTCGAGCAGTCCCGCGAGGGTCGTGGCGGCCACGTCATGAGGGGCGCCGTTAATCACGATCTTCATCGACCATCTCCGTGTGAAGGTTGCTGAGGGCAAGATCGGCCACGCCGCGCGCCAGCGCCGGCGCCAGCAGGTAGCCGTGGCGATAGAGGCCATTGGCGTAGATCCGGCCGCCGGTCCGGCGGATGCGGGGTAGGTTGTCGGGAAACGCGGGGCGCAAGTCGACGCCGATCTCGAGCACCTCGGCCTCGCCGAAGGCGGGGCTCAGCGCATAGGCGGCGCTGAGCAGCTCGAGCATCGAGCGCGCGGTGATCCGGCGGCGGTCTTCGCTCTCGATCATCGTCGCGCCCAGCATGTAGACGCCGCGCCCGCGGGGGACGATGTAGAGCGGGATGCGCGGGTGCAGCAGGCGCACTGGACGCGAAAGCGTCACGTCCGGGCAGCGGATCACCAGCATCTCGCCCTTCACCCCGCGCAGGTCGTGCAGGGTGTCGCGCGCGCTCAGGCCCCGGCAGTCGATTGCATTCTGCAGGTCCTCGGGCGCCTCGGTCGCGTGAAACGCCACGCCGCGCGCCTGCAGGTCGGCATAAAGGTCGGCCAGCGCCTGGCGAGGGTTCAGATGCGCCTCGTCCTCGAAAAAGAGCCCCTTCGAGTAGCCGTGCAGGTCAGGCTCGAGCTCGGCCAGCTCGGCGTCGACCTCGCGAAACCCCTCGGTGCGGCGCGCAAAGCGGCGCAAGTCGGGCAGGTCGCGTCGCCCGGCGACGACCAGCGTGCCGCAGTGCGCCACCGTAGTGCGCTCTTGCCACCAGCCGATCGCCTGCTGGCCGAGCCGGAGCACCGGCTCCTCGGCGTTTTCGTATTCGCACCATGGCGCCAACATGCCGCCCGCCCACCACGAGCAGCCATGCGGCCCCGGCGGGCCCGCCGGGTCGAAGACCTGGACCTCGGCGCCGCGCGCGGCCAGTTCGCTGGCGACCGCGAGGCCCGCAACGCCGGATCCGATGACTGAGAACATCGCCTCAGCTCCAGACATTGTGGAAGTGGTGCAGCGGCCCATGGCCGTGGCCGACATTCAGGCCGTCAGCGGCCGCAATCGCCTGCTGCACGTAGCGGTGCGCCTCGGCGGTGGCCTCCGCGAGCGGCAGCCCCTTTGCCAGCCCGGCGGCGATGGCCGAGGAGAGCGTGCAGCCGGTGCCATGGGTGTTGCGGGTGAGCTGGCGCGGCGCGGTGAAGCTGGCCAGAACCTCGCCGCCCGAGATCAGGATATCCTCGCAGAGCGCGCCCTCGGCGTGGCCCCCCTTCATCAGGACGGCCTGCGCCCCGCCTGCGCAGAGCGCCTTGCCCTGGTCGGTCATCTCCTCCGCGGTGCTGGCGAGGGGCAGACGCAGCAACGCGGCGGCCTCGGGCAGGTTCGGGGTCACGAGGGTCGCACGGGGGGCAAGTTTCTCGCGCAGCGCCGCCACGGCGTCAGGGGCAAGCAGAGCGTCTCCGGACTTTGCGATCATCACCGGATCGAGCACGATGGCGCCGCCATATCCCGCGAGGGCGCGGGTCACGCAGTCGATGATATCCGGCGTCGCCAGCATTCCGATCTTGACCGCGCGCACGTCGAGATCGCTCAGCACGGCGCTGATCTGCGCTTCGATGATGTCTTGCGGGATGGCGTGCACGGCAGATACGGCACAGGTGTTCTGGGCGGTCACCGCGGTGATGACGCTGGCGCCGTAGACACCAAGCGCGGACATGGTCTTCAGGTCCGCCTGGATGCCCGCCCCGCCGCTGCTGTCGGATCCGGCTATGGTCAAAGCGACATGCGCCAAAGGGTGCTCCTCCAAAAACAAGGGCACCGCGCATGGAAAACGTCCGATAGCTGTAGACCGTTCCCTACGCCGGTATTGCCCGGATCAGGTTCGATGGGTTAGCGCATTCACGCCTCTCAGCCTCTTCGAGGCACCCCAACGGTATGCAAATCCGTAGCAACGCGGCGGACCGAAGTCAAACCGGCTGGCACGATCTCGTTGTGCCCGCGCCGCACCGTCGCTGCCGCTCGGGCCTTCTAACCCTTGTCGGGGCGCCGTGTCGCGAGATCGGCGAGGCTCTGATCACGCTTGATCGCACGGGTGATCACGGAGGTCCGGGTGCGGATGACTCCGGGAAAGCGCGCGATCTCGTAGCGGATGAGAGTGTCCATCTCGGCCATGTCGCGGGCGATGACATGAAGGGCATAGTCGGCGTCGCCCGTCGTGGCATGGCATCGCCAGATCGACGGATGCCGCGTCACTTCGCGCTCGAAGGCTTCCGCAGCTTCGAAATCGAGCGTCACTGTGATGTTGGCCTCGAGCCCGAACCCCAGGGCCGCCGGGTCGAGCACGGCTTTGTAGCCGGTGATCGCACCGGCCAGCTCAAGGGCCTTGACGCGTTTCCAGACCGGGGTTTTCGACATCTGCAGCCGGTCTGACAGCTCGGCGAAAGACAGGCGCGCGTCTGCTTCGAGGAGTCCCAGGATTTTCAGATCGACGGCATCCATTCGTTCTCTCCGATCCTCGAAAGTGAGGTGATTCATTCCCAAATTTCCCCGAAAATTCGCGGAATGAGAATAATGATTTCCCAGATTAGGGGAACATGTCGGGATATCCAACAGTGGAGCTGCAGATGAAATCCCGCGCCGAGTATCACGAGATGATCGAGTCCCCGAAGATGCTGGACTATGGCGTCTATCTGGATGTGGCCAAGCTCCTGGACTGCCAGAAACCCCTGGCCGAGATGTGCAACGCCGACGAGCTGCAATTCCAGATCGTCCACCAGGTCGAAGAGCTTTGGATGAAGCTGATGGCCTACACGCTGGTCGATGTGATGGCCTACCTCGACGAAGGCAACACCCACCGGGTCGTGACACTCATGGGGCGGGTTCACCGTCTGATGCGGCTGATGACGGCGCAGCTCGATGTGCTGGAGACGATGTCGCCGCGCGAATACCAGGAAATCCGCCTGCAGCTCGGCAACGGATCCGGCCAGGAAAGCCCGGGCTTCCAGACGCTGCTGCGCATGCCCAACGATCTGTGGAGCGCCTACAAGGCGACCTATCTCGATGGCAAGGGGCTGACCGTCGCGGAGGTCTACGACGCCAAGTACGATCATGGCGAGAGCTATGTCGTCGCCGAGGCCCTGATCGAGTATGATGAGCTGTTCCAGAAGTTTCGCGCCATGCACCTCTACCTCATCCACCGGTCGATCGGGCTGGGGTCAAGATCGTTGAAGGGGCGCCCCGTGGGGCTGCTGGAAGCGGGCGCCAAGCACCGATTCTTTCCCGAGCTCTGGGATGTGCGCTGCGATATGACCGACGCGTGGGGCGCGAGCTACGGGGTCGTGCGCGAGGCCATTCACGACAAGCCGCAGAAGCCCGCCGTCGCCGGGGGCTGCCCGATGGGCTGAGGCACCGACCGGGCCTTCCCGTCGTCTCCTGCCTGCCGGTCAGGAGGCCGCCGGAGTACGCCGCCGGCTCAGTGGCCGAAGATCTGGCTCAGGAAAAGCTTGGTGCGGTCGTTCTGCGGGGCGCTGAAGAAGGGTTCCGGCGCATTCTCTTCGATGATCTGGCCGCGATCCATGAAGATGACGCGGTCCGCGACCTGCCGCGCGAAGCCCATCTCGTGGGTGACGCAGAGCATGGTCATGCCGTCCTGGGCAAGGCCAACCATGGTCTCGAGGACTTCCTTGATCATCTCGGGGTCGAGCGCCGAAGTCGGTTCGTCGAAGAGCATGATCCGGGGCTTCATGCAAAGAGAGCGCGCGATCGCCACCCGTTGTTGCTGGCCGCCGGAAAGTTGGCCGGGGTACTTGTTGGCCTGATCGGCGATGCGCACGCGCTCAAGGTAGTGCATCGCGGTGTCAATCGCCTCGCTGCGCCAAGCCTTGCGCACGGACATGGGTGCGAGGATGCAATTCTCGAGGATCGTCATGTGCGGGAAGAGGTTGAACTGCTGGAAGCACATGCCGACTTCCGAGCGGATGCGACTGATGTTTTTCGTGTCGGAGGTCAGCTCCACCCCCTCGACGGTGATGACGCCCGCCTCGTGCGCCTCGAGCCGGTTTATGCAGCGGATCAGCGTGGATTTTCCGGAGCCGGATGGGCCGGCGATGACGATCCGCTCGCCTTGGGCAACCGTCAGGTTGATATCCTTAAGCACATGAAAATTGCCGTACCATTTGTTGAGGCCGGAGATCCGGATCGCAGGGGCAGGGGCCTTGGTCATCAGTCAGTCCTGTCGGAAAAGTCGGGGAATCGGGGTGTTTCCCTGCGCCGTCACGAGACGGGGTGCAGGCGCCGGTAGCTTTCTTCGCCCGCGAGGACGAAGCGCAAGAACAGCAATTCGACCTGAGCCCCGTTGCGCGTGGTGAAGGCCGAGACCATCTGCCGGTGGAAATCGACAAGCGTCTGGTGCGAGGCGGAGTCGTGCAACGTTGCGAGGCGGACGCATTGGATTTGTGCGATGTATCGTAGGATGGTCTCGCGCAGGGCGGTGTTCGGCACCCCCATGATCCAGATCCGGCGGATGTCTTCCGAAGCGGCATAGAGCGCTTCCACATCGCCTGTTTCCAGCGTCCGCTCCGAGCGGGCGACGGCGGCGGCAAGGGCATCCAGGTCCGCGTCCGTCAGCTCGGAGGTGGCGAGCGCCGCGGCGCGCGGCTCCAGCAGCCGGCGAAGCTCGAAGATCTCGAGGATTTGCGATTGGCTCAGGTTGGGCAGCGCAAAGCCGCGGGTGGTGCTTTCGAGATAGCCCTCGTGGGTCAGGCGCATGAGCGCGTCCCGCACCGGCATCCGCGAGACCGCGAATTCCTCAGCGATCGCGAGGTCGATCAGTCGATCTTCATGGGTGATCTCGCCGCGCTGAAGCCGCCTGAGGTAGGTCTCGTAGATCGCGTCCTTGATGTGACGCTTTGGGCGCTCCGTCATCCTGCGTTCCATGCTAAGCTGTATACTGATGTCGAGGCTATTCTGGCGAGTTCTACGTCATAGCGCAATAAATAAGCTTTAGACTTAAAGAAAATGTTTGAATCAGTATACGGAAGGTGCAATCGGTAGTCACACAGAACGACACGAATGTGCTTCACGCCACAACAGGAAGACACCATGACCACCAGACGACAGACCCTTGCGGGCCTTGCCCTCGCCGCTTTCGCCGCCCTGTCCGCCGCGCCCGTGCTGGCGGCGGACGCGCTGAAGATCGGCTCCTATCCCGCCAACCCGCCGTGGGAATTCAAGAACGAGGCCGGTGCCTTCGAGGGCTTCGAGGTCGACATTGTCGAGGAGATCGCGGCGCGGCTCGGCACCACCGCCGAGATCACCGGCCTCGACTTCCGCGCGCTTTTCGTCGCCACGGCGTCGGGCCGGGTGGACGCGGTGATCTCCTCGCTGAGCATCACCGAGGATCGCCTGCAGGCCCAATCCTTCACCCAGCCCTATTTTTCGGGTGCGCTTGGCGTCGCGGCGAAGGCCGGCACGGACATCGCCGGGCAGGAGGATCTGCGCGGCAAGCGTATCGGCTCAATCGCGACGTCTTTCCCGGAAACCTGGATCAAGGAGCGTGAGGAAGAGCTGGGGTACAAGTCCTATGCGAGCTACGATTCCACCGCGAACCTGCTCACCGATCTGCGCAGTGGCCGGATCGATGTTGCGGTGAACGACATCGTCGGCCTGCGCTATGCCTTCACCCAGGCCCAGATGGGTGACCTGAAGGTCGCCTTCGACATTCCGACAGGCGACAAGTTCGCGATCATGATGCCGAAAAATTCCGATCATCTGCAGGCGTTCAACGACGCCATTTCGGCGATGAAGGAAGACGGCACCATGGCCGGCATCTACGAAAAGTGGTTCGGCGAAGCCCCCGCCGAGGGCAGCCTGACGGTGACCCCGCTGCCGATCCCGACTTCCGCCGAGTGACACGCTGCCATGGAAGGGCGCGCCGCGCCCTTCCATCCGCCCAGCGAGACGATGAACGCAGGCCGGACCGACCATGATCTACCGGAGCTAAATATGGAAATTCTCGATATTTTCTTCAATATCGATGTCATGAGGCGGGCCTTCCCGTTGCTCATGCAGGGGCTTGTCTACACGATCCTGCTGGGTGCGGCCTCGATCGTTTGCGGCGGAGTCCTGGGCGTGGTCATCTGCCTGGTGCGGCTTTATTCGCCCAAGGCCCTGCGACTGCTGGCGACCTTCTACATCGACGTCTTTCGCGCGATCCCCGCGCTGGTCGTGCTGATCCTCGTCTACTATGCGCTGCCCTTCGCCGGCATCGTGCTGTCCTCCTTCATGGCGGCGACGATTGCCCTGTCGCTGATCCTCGCCGCCTATACCGCCGAGGTGGTCCGGGCCGGGATCGAAGCGGTGCCGAAAGGCCAGTTTGAAGCTTCCGACGCCCTTGGCCTGTCATTCGCGACCACGATGCGCAAGGTGATCCTGCCGCAGGCGTTTCGCATGATGATCCCGCCGCTGGCGTCCTATTGCGTGTCGATCATGAAGGACACCTCGCTGGCCTCCGTCGTGGCCATGGGAGATCTGCTCAAGCAGGCCACCGACGCGCAGGCCCTCTTTGCCAACCCGACGCCCCTGTTGCTGGCCGCGGCGCTCTACGTCGCGCTGCTCTGGCCGATGGTGCGGTTCACCGGCTGGCTGGAGCAACGTTTCAAGCGTGGGTACCGCTGAGCGGCGCTCCGATCCGCCCGGACCGTTCCTGCACCGGGCCCCAAATCTGAACTACAGGAGAGCATGATGGCCGAAGTCTCGGGCACCGGAGATGCATATTTTCTCTATCATTCCATCGGTCAGTACGATGGCAAACAGCAGGACATGACCGCCGGGCTCACCGAGTTCTCCGAGGTCTGGTCGGCCCCGAATGGCGCGCAATGGAGTGAGATCCTCGGCAAGCGGCAGCGGTTCATCGACCTTTGGGGCGATCTCATCCACGCGCCAAGGGGGACCGTCGCCACCACCGAGAACGTCACATCTGGCTTGATGTCCGTCATCGGCGCGCTGCCGGAAGGGACGTTGCGCGGCAAGAAGGTGCTGGTTGCCGAGGATGGCTTCCCGTCGCTGCATTTCCTTTTGGCGGGGCTCGCCAAGCGCTTCGGGTTCGAGCTGGTCACCGTGGCGATGCGCCAGGGCAGCCCCTGGGTCGAGGAAGAGGACATGATCGCCGAGTGGGACGAGAGCGTCGCGCTCGCGCTGCTGACCTGGATCAGCTCGACGAGTTCCCACCGGCTCGACATTCCCCGGCTTGTCGCTCATGGCCGGGAGATGGGCTCGATGATCGGCGTCGATCTGACTCAGGGCGCCGGCCTGCTGCCCTATGACGTGACCGCCCCGGGGGTCGACTTCGCCCTGTCGACGAGCCTCAAATGGATGTGCGGCACCCCCGGCGCCGGGATCATCTACGTGGACGCGAATGTGCTGACGACCTGCGAGCCCGAGCTGCGCGGATGGTTCTCGCAGGAGAACCCTTTTTCCTGGGCATTGGACTCCTTTGCCTTTGCCGACGATGCGCGGCGTTTCAACAGCGGCACCCCGAGCACCATCTCGGCGATCGCCAGCTTGCCCGCGATGGAATGGCGCATGATGCAGGATGGGCCGGCGATCGTCGCCCACAACCGGTCGCTGACCGGCAAGCTGTTGGCCGGGCTGGATGATCTGGGGCTCGCTCTGGCCAGCCCGAGGGACGCGGAAAAGCGCGGTGGCAGCCTCATGGTCGCGCTGCCCGAGCAAGTCGACGCGGCGAAGCTGGTGGCCGACCTGAGCGCACGTGACATCCACATGGACAATCGCAGCCAGATCCTGCGCATGTCGCCTGGTTTTCTGACCACCGACGCGGGCGTCGAGAGAACGCTTCGGGCTCTTGCGGAGCTGATTGGCTGAGGGTCGCGATGCCGCAGCGCCCAGGCAGGGTCGGGGCGCTGCGGCTATCCCGGAAATGCCGGGCGTGGCTCAGCGCTCGGCCTCGCCCGAGTCATTTCGGTCCCTTCGGCAGCCTGCGCCGGAAGCTGCACCCGAAATCCCAGAAACCTCGGAAGAATTGCTTCCACCTGCTCGCTCCGTCGGTGTGAGGCGAGAGGATCGCTCCGGGCACCTGTGATAATCTCTGGGTGCGTCAACCGCTGGGGCGCAATCGGCGATCTCCCGGCGGAACCGCCATCCCGGGGGCCGCATGGGCGTCACCATCTTTGAGCGCGACAAGGGCGGAGTCCGGCTGAGCGCGGCGATCTGGAGCGGGCATCAGGCTCGCCCTGAATTGCGACATGAGCGAGGGCTTCGGCCCGTCAGCGATCCAGCGCGTCGCGCAGGCGATAGTAGTGGATACCGAGGCCGCCGTAGACCGGGTGCAGGGCGTGGAAGGGCAGGGCGGGGACGGCCGGGCTGGGTGGGATTGGCAGCGGCGCGCCTTGCGCGAAATGCGCCGCCATGGACTTGCCGAGCGCGACCGAGAGCGCGACACCGCGGCCATTGAAGCCGGTGGCGGCCAGCAGCCCCGGCGCCGGGGCGCAGAGCCGGATGCGGTGATCGGGAGTCATGCCGACCCGGCCAAACCAGCGATGCGTGATCTCGAAGCCCTGCCCGAAGAGTCCCGCGAGCTCCGCCTCGATGCGGGCGAACGCAGCGGCATTCTGGGGATCGGCAAAGCTGCCGCGCCCGCCGAGCATCAGCCGGTTCTCGGGGCCGATGCGGAAATAGGTGCCGACGCGCCGCGCTTCCGAGACCACCTCGCCGCCGGGCAGGATGCGCGCGAGCTGCTCCGCGTTCAGCGGCGCAGTGGCGATCTGGAAACTGTTTGCGGGCACCGTGGCCCGGGCCAGCCGCTTATCCAGCGAGGCGGGGGTGTAGACATTGCTGGCAAGGATCACCCGCTCCGCCTTGACCGTGGCGCTGGCGTCAAGCCGGGCTTGCCAGCCTGCGCCAGTGCGGATCAGGTCGAGCACGGGGCTTCGCGCAAAGAGCTTGACGCCGGCCGCCGCCGCCGCCAGCGCCAGCCCGCGCGCCAGCTTCAGCGGGTGGACCCGCCCGGCTCGAGGATCGCGCCAGCCGCCGACGAAGCCGTGCGCACCGGTGACCCGCGCCATCGCGTCGGCGTCCAGCCAGTCGGCATTGACGCCGCGCGCTTGCCATTGCGCCATGCGCGCCCGCAACCCGGGCAGGTGCACCTGCCGGTTGCCGGCCTGGATCCAGCCGCCCTGCACCGCGTCGCAGTCGATGCCGAGCCGCGCCACCAGCGCGAAGAGGGTGTCGGCGGTGCTCCCGGCGAAATCGCTCGCCGCCGGTCCCCAGAGCCGGTCCAGCGTGTCCGGGTCATCCTTCAGGCCGGGGATGACCTGCCCGCCATTGCGCCCAGAGGCGCCGAAGCCAGGCTCCTGCGCCTCGAGCAGCACCACGTCGGTCCCGGCCTCGGCCAGGTGCAGCGCGGCGGACAGTCCCTGGAAACCGCCGCCGATCACCAGCACGTCACAGCGCAGGCTTTGATCGAGCTGAGGCCAGCTCGGTGCGTCGGGGGCCGTCGTGGCCCAGAGCGAGGGGAAGGCCATGGCGGACTCCGATCAGATGGGATGGGTGACGCGGCGCAGGAATTCCTGCGTGCGCGGGTTTTGCGGCCGGGTCAGAACCTCCTCGGCGTTGCCGTGTTCGGCGATCCGCCCTTGGTCGAGGAAGATCACGCCATCTGCGACCTCGCGGGCGAACTGGATCTCGTGGGTGACGATGAGCATGGTCATATGCTCCTGTGCCAGATCGCGCAGCACCGAGAGCACCTCGCCGACCATTTCGGGGTCGAGCGCCGAGGTTGGCTCATCGAGCAGGATCGCGTCGGGTCGCATCGCCAGCGCTCGGGCGATGGCGACGCGCTGCTGCTGCCCTCCGGAGAGAGCCGAGGGGTGGAAATCCATCTTCTCGGCCAGTCCGACGCGGCGCAGGTGTTCTTCGGCGCGGACGCGCACCTCCTCGCGGTTCTCGCCCAGCACGTGCACCGGCCCCTCCATGACGTTCTGCAGAGCGGTCATGTGCGGGAAGAGGTTGAAGCGCTGGAACACCATGGCCACCCGCGTGCGGATCGCGTGGATCGAGGCGGCGTGGGCGTCGATCGTCTCGCCGTCGATGCTGATGCGGCCCGATTGGTAATCCTCGAGCCCGTTGACGCAGCGCAGCAGCGTCGACTTGCCCGAGCCCGAGGCGCCGATCAGGCATACCACCTGGCCCTTGTCGACCTCGGCGTCGATGCCCTTGAGCACCTCGTGCTTGCCAAAGGACTTGTGGACATTCTCGAAACGGATCACGTCGAGGCTCCCATTTTGAGTTCGACCCGGCGCATCAGGAAGTTCAGCGGGATCGTCAGGCACAGGTAGAGCGCCGCGACCATGGTGAAGACGGTCATGTTGTCGAAGGTCGAGGACGCCAGCATCTTGCCTTGCATGGTCAGCTCTGCGACCGAGATCACCGACACCTGGCTGCTGTCCTTGAGCAGCATGACCATATTGTTGCCGTAGGGCGGCAGGGCGATGCGGAAGGCCTGCGGCACCACGATGCGGCGCATCATCTTGCCATGCTTCATGCCAATGGACTTTGCGGCCTCGATCTGGCCCCGGTCCACGGCTTCGATGCCGCCGCGGAAAGTCTCGCCGATGTAGCACGAATAGGTCAGCGCAAGCCCCATCACCCCGGCCTGGAAGGCGGTCAGGTCAAGGCCGATCTCGGGCATCACGAAATAGATGTAGAAGAGCACGACGAGGATCGGGATGCCACGGAGGAACTCGACGATGTAGCGCGCGGGAAGGCTCAGCCAGCGGTTCCCGGAACTGCGCATCAGCGCCCACATCAGACCCAGCGCCGAGGCGAGGACAAGCGAAAGCAGGGTCACGGCAACAGTCTGCCAGAGCCCGGTGACAAGCAGCGGCAGATACTCCTGTATCCGCTCGGAAAGGGGGGACATGGAGGTCTCCTGTCAGGACGTCATGGGCCCGGCGCTTGGGCCGGGCCCGGCAAGTCTGGCTAAGGGGTCAGAGCCCGTACTTGCCGAAAATCTCGGCCAATTCGCCGCTTTGCTGCATCTCGGCGATGGCTGCGTTGACCTGTTCGAGCAGCTCGGGCTTGTCCTTCGAGACCGCGAGCGCGACATCGCCGACACCCATCGGCGTGTAGCCGTCCACCAACTTCACCCCCAGCCCCGGGTTCTGTGCGATCTGATAGGCGACGATCGGCTTGTCGCCGAAGCCCGCCTTGATCCGACCGAGCTTCACGTCGCGCATGATGTCGACCAGGCTGTCGTAGAGCTTCACCTCGCTGAAGATACCCTTTTCCTGAAGCTGGTCCGCGAAGGTCGTGCCGATCTGCGCGCCGACCACTTCGCCCGCGAGATCCTCGAGCTGGTAGGCGCCCGCATCCTCCGCTGCCACGAAGGCCGCGTCGCCGTAGCTGTAGACCGGGGTCGAGAAGTCGACCACTTCTTTGCGCTTGTCCGTGGCGAACATGCCGGCCGAGATGACGTCGATCTTGCCTGTCTGCAGCGCGGGGATCAGCGCCGAGAACTGGGTGACGGCAAATTCGGGCGTCATCTCGAGATCTTCGGCAATGGCGGCGGCGAGGTCCACCATCGCGCCGGTCGGCTTCTGCGTGCCGGTGTCGACGAAGGTGAAGGGAATGCCGGTCGTGGTCACTCCGACCGTCAAATTCTCGGCGTGCGATTGGGCCGCGCAGAGCGCGAGCGCCCCGGCCATGGCGAGCGAGCGGAGTTTCATCGGCTGTCTTCCCTGTGTCTGGCGCCACGCTTGCCGCCGGGGCGGGGTGACGCGGTTTCATTCTGTTCTTCACGATATTGAAGAATATGGCCAATGCAACAGAATTTGCGGCTAAATTTCATTTGTGTGAAATATTGCGCGTTAGGTGACGGTTTCTCTTCATTTTTCATGCGGGCGAAGGTAAGCAGGAGCGGTCGTCGGGGCGGTGCCGCCGGCGCTGCGTTCACTGGGATGAAGATTCGCCGATGCCCTCAGCCGAAAATGAAGCGAAGCTGCTGTCAGATCCGATGGGTGAGATGGACGACATCTCGCTTGGCGAAGCGATCCGGCAGGCGCGCAAGGGGCGCGGATTCTCGTTGCAGACCGTCGCCGAGGGGGTGGGTATCTCCACCGGGCTGCTAAGCCAGATCGAGCGCGGCATCTCTTCGCCCTCGATCCGCAACCTGCGCGCGATCTGCGAGGTGATCGGCATTCCCTTCCTGTCGCTCTTCGCAGAAACCGACAGTGCCAGCCGCGAGGCCGGGATCATCGTCCGCGAAGGGCGGCGGCGTACTGTCGACTTCGGTGACAAAGGCATGGTGAAGTCCTTCCTCACTGCGCACGACAAGGGCGCGCTGCAGGTGATGGAGATCGTCCTCGATCCGGGCGGCAGCTCGGGGGAGGAATCCTATTCTCATGAAGGCGAGGAATGCGGCGTGGTGCTCAGCGGGAAGCTCGAACTCTGGGTCGAGGACGACCGTTTCGTGCTGGGTGAGGGCGACGCCTTCCACTTCGAAAGCCGCCGCCCGCACAGGTTCCGAAATCTGGGCAACGATCAAAGCCGGGTGATGTGGGTGACAACGCCGCCGGTCTGGTAGGGTGCCGGCGCGGTGGGCAACGCCAAGGGGCCCTTCGGATTCTGGGAGTGCTGGCGATAGCTTCCGCTTCGAGGGCGCCGACGCTCCGTCTCCACCACGACCTTGCCGGCGCATCGATCCGTCTACTATGGTAGTACGATGAAGAGCGATGACATTGACCACAGGCTTGGTGCCCGCATCCGCGCCGAGAGGGAGAGCCGCGGCTGGTCCCTCACCGAGCTGGCCCAGCGGGCGAAGGTCTCTCGGGCGATGATCCACAAGGTCGAGCGCGCCGATAGTTCTCCGACCGCCAATTTCCTCGGGAAGCTTTCCGGGGCCTTCGGGCTCAGCATGTCGACTTTGCTTGCCCGTGCCGAGGCGACCGGTGGCAATCTCCTGCGCAGGGATGACCAGCCGATCTGGACCGATCCGGACACCGGCTATATCCGCCGCCAGGTCTCGCCCAAGTCCGACATGCCACTCGATCTCGTGCAGGTCACCCTTCCAGGCGGCAAGGATGTGCCCATGCCGGCCTCGGCCTATGCCTTCATCCGGCAATTGATCTGGGTTCTGGAGGGCGAGCTGGTCTTTCTCGAGGGCGATGTCCGTCACGAACTGCACACCGGGGACTGCCTGCATCTGGGCGCACCCGAGGACTGTGTTTTCTGCAATGAGGGCCATCAGCCTTGCACCTATGTCGTGGCGGTCCTGCGCGACGGGTGACTGTTGCTCGCGAAGGCGCAGCATATTGACGATATATCCAATATAGTGGATATCCCTGCCGCCATAGTGCACAGGGGAAACGGAGATGCAGATTCGCGACGCCGAGGATCGTGACCTCGCCGGGGTCACGGCGATTTACAACGACGCCGTCGCGCACACGACGGCGATTTGGAACGAAACCACGGTCGATGTCGAGAACCGCCGCGCATGGCTCGCGGAGCGGCAGAAGGCCGGGTATCCGGTGCTGGTGGCCGTCTCGGACGAGGAGGTGCTTGGGTATGCCTCCTTTGGCGACTGGCGCGCCTGGGATGGCTACCGCCATACGGTCGAACATTCCATCTACGTCCGCGCAGGCCAGCGCGGGACGGGGATCGGCAAGGCGTTGATGGAGGCGCTGATCGGCCGCGCCCGTGTCGCCGGCAAGCACGTGATGGTCGCCGGTATCGAGGCTGGCAACCTGGGCTCGATCCGCTTGCACCAGAAGCTGGGCTTCGAACAGACCGGCCTCTTGAAGCAAGTGGGCACGAAATTCGATCGCTGGCTCGACCTCGCGTTCCTGCAGTTGACGCTCGACGCGCGCGAGGCCCCCGATCGGCAGGACGGCAAATAACGCCAGGCATCACGCTGGGCCTTCTGGTTGCGGCCGGCGCGGCATTGGTGGTGCAAAACCTGCTGATGGCAAACATCACCGGGGCGACGTCTTCTGTGTGCGCTACTTGAAGCGCGACTCCCATTACCTGCGACGGTAGGGGCGCCGGCCGATTTCCTCCATCATCTTTTCGCGGAAGACCTCGGCCGGGGTCCTCCAGCCGAGGCATTTGCGGGGCGTGTTGTTGAGCTGGTCGCAGAGTTGCTTCAGCTCGAGCTCCGTCATGGCAGCCACGTCACGCTGCCTTGGAAGCCAGCGGCGGAGCCGGCGGTTGGTGTTCTCGACTGTGCCTTTCTGCCAGGGCGAGGAGGGGTCGCAAAACCACGTCTGGGTTCCGAGCTGGGCCTGCAGGTGCGGCCATGACACGAACTCCGTGCCGCGGTCGAAGGTGATGGACCTGCGGCCCGCCACAGGCAGATCCCGCACCGCCTTCACGATCTTGGTCATGACCGGTTTCGTACGCCTGTTCGCGTTTTTCAGCAGCACGGTGAAGCGGCTGACACGTTCGACGAGAGAGGTCACGTTGGTCTGGCCAAGCGATTGTTTGAACAGCATCAAATCGCCTTCCCAGTGACCGAATTCCCTGCGGTGTGCGACGTCGTCCGGGCGGAACAGGATACTGACATCACGGTCGAATTTTGGCGCGCGGCGCTTGCGGGCTCGGCGCGGACGGCGAGCCCTGCGGTGCTCGGGCAGGTACCACCAGAGCTCCTGCGCCATGCCTTCCGTCGAGTAGATGTACCGGTAGATCGTCTCCTGGCAGACCCGGAGCGTCGCACCTTCGTGGATCAAGCGGTTGCCGATCTGCTCGGGGGTCCAGCCGTTCTTGATGCGCTCAACGACCTGATTTCGAAGCTGCGGATGCCGGATCAGCTTGCGCTGGCGGGCGCGCCGATCGGTGGCCTGCCGATGCGCAGCGGCGCCATAGTAGCCATCATAGCCCGGCAGGCACTCATCGCTGAACCAGTTCCGCTTGATCTCGCGGTAAATGGTGGCTTTCGAGCGCTGCAGCACACGGGCCATCTCCCGAACAGGGACCTTTGCCAGCTTCCAGCGTTCGATCTGGACACGTTCCTTGACGCTCAGTTGCGCGTAAACCGCTCCCATGGCAGACTCTCTCCATTAGATAACCATCTGTTTTCTAATGGGAGTCGCACTTGAGGGTAGCGCGCACCCCTCGTTTTCTTGTCTGCGTATAATTGACATTATGTAATCACAATGAACCTTCGCTCTGGCCCGAGATGTCCTCTTTTGGTCGCGATCACCCGATATTACAGCCGTCAGGCCCGCACCTTCCGCGCCGAAAGAACCTCTTCCGCCGAAGGCGTCGCCAGGTCGAAGTAGTCCAGGGTGCCGGCGTATCCGTTCCCGCCCATGCGCCCGATCGCGTCGAGCTTTTCATGGTTGGAGTAGTAGGTCCCGAGGTCGATCACGTCCTCGCGCACATGCGCCATCACGATCTGTCCCAGGATGATTTCCCGGGCCGAGCTGACCTCGATCCCAAGGTAGCGGCGGCACTCGAAAGCGACCGGCGCCTCGGCGATCCGCGGGCAGGCAACCTTCTCGCCGGGAACGGCGGTGAGCCCGGCCATCTCGAGCTCGTCGACCTCGGGGCCGAAGGCGGCGGCGGTCACAGACATCGTCCCGGCGTTGGCGCGATCAACGATGTTCACGGTAAAGCACTCGGTCATCCGGATGTTGTAGGCCGTGTCCTTGAAGCTGCGGTCCGGCTTGTTCTCGACGCCGAGGGCGAGGATGGGCGGGTCAGCCGACAAGCAGTTGAAGAACGAATAGGGCGCCGCATTGACCACCCCCTCGGGCGAGACCGTCGTGACCCAGGCAATCGGGCGCGGCACGATCGTGCCGATCATGACCTTGTAGGCTTCGCGCGGCGTCAGGTCCGCGAAGTTCAGCGCGTGGTGGGTCACGTCGCCAGCTCCTTTCCGTAGCGGGACAGGATCGATGAGATGCTGTCCGGTTTTTGTTCAAGCTCGGCGCGCCCGGCGACGGCACCAAGGTGATGATCCATGATCTGCGTTGCGCGCTCGGCATCCCCCGCGCGGATCGCCTCGATGATCTGCGAATGTTCATCCACCGCGCAGTCCGAGGAGTGCGACTTGGCGTACATCGCCATGATCAGCGAACAGCGCAGCACCACCTCGCCGACGTAGCGCGACAGGACGGCGTTGCCGGTCAGCTCGGCCAGCAGCGTGTGGAACTCGCCGGCGAGACGGATCGAGACCGGCCCGTCCTTGCCGCGCACGCTCTCCTCGAGGCGCACATGCGCCTCGAGCTGGTCGAAGCCGCTCGAGGGAATGCGCTCGACGAGGATGCGGATGACCTCGGCTTCAAGGGCGCGCCGGACCTCGAATATCTGCTTGGCCTCATCCAGCGAGGGCTCGGCGACAAAGGCGCCACGGTTGCGTCGCGTGACCACCAGCCCCTCGTTCTCGAGCCGCACCAAAGCGTGGCGCACGATGGTCCGGCTCACGCCGAACTGCTCGCCCACCGTGTCCTCGGGAAGGCGCATTCCCGGCTTCAGGGCCTGCTCGATGATGGCGCGCTTGAGCAGCGTGTGCACCGCATCGGTGAGTGTCGTTTTTTCGGTCATGGCTCGCAGCCTTGTCGCATTCCTTTGCACTCCAGTAGCGTATCCAGCTGATCTCGTCAATTGGATACAATTTTCTTGCAATGCGCTACTCGATGCGCCATCTATCACACATCGTATCCAATTTGATCGATTCCCAAATACAATCACCAACAGGGACGGGACCATGACTTTCAGACAGATTCTGCTTGCCTCGGCGGCGCTCGCCACCCTCACAGGAGCAGCGCAGGCCGAGAACGTGCTCAAGTGGGGCGCCAACCGGGACATCGGATCGCTCGATCCCTATTCCTATGGCGACAGTTTCACCATCAACGTGCTGAACCATGTCTACGAGGGGCTGGTGCGCTACAATGCCGATCTCAAGATCGAGCCCGCCTTGGCGACCAGCTGGGAAATCCTTGACGACAAGGTGACCTGGCGCTTCAAGCTGCGCGAGGGGGTGACCTTCCACAATGGCAACCCCTTCACAGCCGAGGACGTGGTTGCCTCGCTGCAGCGGGTCAGCCATGAAACCTCGCCGTTGAAGGGCAACCTTCCGGCCTATGTCTCGTCGGAGGCAGTCGATGATTTGACCGTCGACATCACGCTCAACGACACCTACCCGCTTCTGCTCAACGATCTGACCAACATCCATATTTTCGACAAGGAATGGATGGTTGAGCACGACTCGCTGCTGCCCACCGACATCGGCTCGGGCACCGAGGGCTACGCCACCTACAATGCCAACGGCACCGGCCCCTTCAGGGTCGAGAGCCGTCAGCCCGACGCCAAGACCGTGTTCGTTGCGAACGCCGACTGGTGGGACGAGCCGCAGCACAATCTCGACCGGATCGAGCTGACCCCGGTGACCTCGGCCGCGACCCGCGTCGCGGCGTTGCTTTCGGGCGAGATCAACTTCACCAATGACGCGCCGGTGCAGGACCTTCCTCGGCTCGCCGCTGCGCCCAATGTCGAGGTTCTCGAAGGCGTCGACCTGCGCACCGTGATGATCGGCTTTCCCTTCCGCGACACGCTGGTCTCGGGTGAGCCCAACCCCTTCAAGGAAAAATCCGTGCGCGAGGCGCTTTACAAGGCGATCGACCTCGACCTGATCCAGAGCAGGGTGATGCGCGGGAAATCCCGCACCGCCGGCGCGACTGTGGCACCGCCGATCCCCGGCTACTCGGAAGAACTGGATACAGTTCTCGGATACGATCCCGATGCCGCGAAGGCGCTTTTGGCCGAGGCCGGCGTGCCAGAGGGGCTGCAGTTCGAGTTCAATTGTCTCGCCGACGGTCTGGTGAACGAAGAGCAGTTCTGCCAGGCCATCGCCTCGATGTGGTCGCGCATCGGGCTCGCGCCCAAGCTCGACGTGGCGCCGCGTGCGGTGCAGACCCCGAAGCGGACCAACGGCCAGACCGACATCTACACGCTAGGCTGGGCCACATTGCCGATGCTCGACGCCTATTCACCGCTGCTGCAGATCTTCCACAGCAAGGTGGGCAATTCCGGCGTCTTCAACTGGGGCGGCTGGTCCTACCCCGAACTCGACGCGCTGATCGACGCAGCGGGCAGCGAGCTCGACACCGACACCCGCCTGTCGCTCGAGACCGAGGCCCTGAAGTTCGTCAAGGACGAGATGATCATGATCCCGCTGCACCAGCAGCCCATGGCCTGGGCGGTGACCGACGAGGTCAGCGAGATGCCGCTCTTCCCCGACAACAAGCCGCGGCTGTGGTTCGTGCAGGTCGGTCAGGGCAGCTGAGGCAGGCGCGCGGGGGCCATCGCCCCCGCGCCCTCCCCTTCGAGACAGGATGACAGCCGGTGGGTCCGTCCCGCCCGCAAGACAGGAGTGAGCCATGCTCGCCTTTCTCATCAAGCGCACGGCCAACGCGGCCTTCGTGATGCTCGCCGTCGCGCTGCTGGCCTTCGTGATCTTCCGCTTTTTCGGCGATCCCGTCGAGATGATGGTCAACGAGCAGGCAACGCAGGCCGATCGCGTGGAGCTGCGCGAGCGACTGGGGCTGAACGATGGTTTCCTCACCCAGTACACGCGTTTCGTCACCCATGCGGCGCAGGGCGATTTCGGCATCTCCTACCGCAACCAGCAGGACGTCATGGTGCTGATCGGCGAGCGCTTCCCGGCGACCTTCGAGCTGGTGCTGGTGGCCACGGTGATCTCGCTGGTGGTCGGCATCCCGCTCGGGGTGATCACTGCCGTGCACCGCAATTCGCGGCTGGCGAACGCGCTGCAGCTGGGCTCGATCGTCGGCGTCTCTCTGCCGAGCTTCGTGGTCGGCATCCTGCTGATCCTCGGCTTCTCGGTCAGCCTCGGCTGGCTGCCCGCCTTTGGGCGCGGCGAGACCGTGGACATCGGCTGGTGGTCGACCGGTCTTCTGACCCCTTCGGGCCGCGCGGCCCTGGTGCTGCCGGCGCTCTCGCTCTCGACCTTCCAGATCACCCTGGTGATGCGGCTGGTGCGCGCCGAGATGCTCGAGACCCTGCGCAGCGACTACGTGAAGTTCGCGCGCGCGCGCGGCGTGCCGAAACGCCGGGTGCACTGGGTCCACGCGCTGCGCAACTGCCTGATGCCGGTGATCACCCTCACCGGCATGCAGATCGGCAACCTTATCGCCTTCGCGCTGGTCACCGAAACGGTGTTTCAATGGCCCGGCATGGGGCTGCTCTTCATCCAGGCGGTGACCTTCGTCGATATCCCGGTTATGGCCGCTTACCTGATGCTCGTTTCCTTCATCTTCGTGCTGCTCAACACGCTGGTCGACGTGACCTATGCCTGGGTCGATCCCCGGTTGCGCGACGATGCTGCCAAAGCCGGAGGAGCCAATGGCTGAAATCTCTCCCATGACCGATACGCCGCAGGCCCCCGCCCAGACCGCCCTGCCCCGCCGAACGCGCATTGCGGCGCTGCGAGAGAGCGACCTGTGGTACTCCTTCCGCAGCCATCCCAGCGCAATCTTCGCGGCCTGCCTCCTGGCGCTGGTGGCGCTGAGCGCCCTGCTGGCGCCTCTCATCACCCCGCAGGATCCCTATGACCTCGCCGCGCTCGAGCTGTGGAACGCCGAGATTCCGCCGATCTGGAACGCGCAGGGGCAATGGCCCTACGTCCTCGGCACCGACACGCAGGGCCGAGACATCCTCTCGGCGATCCTTTACGGCTCCCGGATCAGCCTCGTCATCGGGTTTGCTTCGGTGATGGCGGCGCTGGCGGTCGGGCTCTCCCTGGGACTGGTCGCGGGTTACTTCGGCGGCTGGGTCGACAATGTGATCATGCGGCTTGGTGACGTGCTGCTGTCGATGCCTTTCATCCTCATCGCCATCCTCATCACCGCCGTCGCGACCGCCGCGCTGCCGACGCACCTCAAAGATGTGCTTGCTGCCCCGATCCTCATCCTCGCCATCGCGGTGCCGTCCTGGGTGCAATACGCCCGCACCGTGCGCGCATCGGCGATGGTCGAGCGCAAGAAGGATTACGTCAGCGCGGCGCGGCTGATCCGGGTCAAGCCATGGCGGATCATGCTGCACCACATCCTGCCCAACTGCATGACCCCGATCCTCGTCGCGGCGACGCTGAACTTCGGGCTCGCGATCCTGTCAGAGGCGACGCTTTCCTTCCTCGGCGTCGGCATGCCGCCGGACCAGCCCAGCCTCGGCACGCTGATCCGTGTGGGGAACCAGTACCTTTTCTCCGGCCTGTGGTGGATCGTCGTGTTTCCCGCGATCCAGCTGTGCCTGATCGTCCTGTCGGTCAATATGATCGGCGACTGGCTGCGCGACGCGCTCAACCCAAAACTGAGATGACCATGACTGCAAAGACCCTGAAGAACGTGCGCCCGATGGGTGCCCCCGCCACCGATCTGCACATCATGGAGGGCCGCTTTGTCGCCGCCGCGCCCGAGGGCGCCGAGGCGATCGACTGCGGCGGCCGCATCCTGATCCCCGGGCTGGTCGAGGCGCACACCCATCTCGACAAGTCGCTGCTCGGTCTGCCGTGGTACCGCAACGAGGTCGGCCCTCGGCTGATCGACAAGATCGACAACGAGCGAGAAGTCAAAGTCTCCCTCGGGCTCGATCCGCAGGTGCAGAGCGAGCGGCAGGCGATCCTGTCGATCGGCCACGGCACCACCCACATCCGCAGCCACGTCGACGTCGACACCCACCACGGGCTGCGCGGCATCGAGGGCGTCATGGCGACGCGCGAGAAGCTTGCGGGCTACGTCGACATCGAGATCGTGGCCTTCCCGCAGTCCTCTATGATGCCGCGCCCGGGTACGGTCGAGCTGATGGACGAGGCGCTGGCGCTCGGCGCGGACGTGGTCGGCGGCATTGATCCCTGCGGCATCGAGCGCGATCCCAAGGGGCATCTGGACGCGGTGTTCCGGCTCGCCGAGAAGCACAGCAAGCCGATCGACATCCACCTGCATGAGCGTGACCTGATGGGCGGCTTCTCGATGGAAGAGATCATCGCCCGGACCCGTGCCCACGGGATGCAGGGCAAGGTCACCGTCAGCCACGCCTTCTGCCTCGGCATGAGTGACCGCGCCTATGTTGCGTCGCTGCACGAGCAGCTTGCCGAAGAGCGCATCCACATCATCACCACCGCCCCGGCTTCGGCGCCGGTGCCGCTGGTCAAGGAGCTGAAGGCGGCGGGCATCCTGACCGGTGCGGGCTCGGACGGCATCCGCGACACCTGGGGGCCCTATGGGAACGCCGACATGCTCGAACGGGCGATGTTCGTCGGGCTGCGCAACAACCTGCGCCGCGACGACGAGGTCGAACTGGCGCTGGACATTTGCACCCGTGGCGGCGCCGCGATCATGGAGGTCGAGGGCTACGGGCTGGAGATCGGCGACCATGCCGACGCCGTGCTGGTCGAGGGCGAGACCCTGGCCGAGGCGGTGGCATTGCGCGCACCCCGGGCGCTCGTGCTCAAGCGCGGTAGGGTGGTCGCGCGAGACGGCAAACCCATGATCGACGCGCCATGAACCGCACCTTGCTCTCGGCCCGCTGGGTCATTGGCCATGAGGACGGCTGCCACGTCGTATACGAGGACGGCGTGGTGGTGATCGAGGGCACCCGCGTTTTGCATGTGGGGCGCCGCTTCGACGGCGAGGTTGCGCGGCGCGTGGACTACGGCGAGGCGGTGATCTCGCCGGGGTTCGTCGATCTCGACGCGCTGTCCGACCTCGACACGACCATCCTCGGCTACGACAACGGCCCGGCGTGGAAGAAGGGCCGCGTCTGGCCCGAGAGCTACGTCGCGCGCGGCCCCTACGAGATGTACTCGGCCGAAGAGCTGGCTTTTCAGAAGCGCTTTGCCTTCGCGCAGCTTATCCGCAACGGCATCACCACAGCCCTGCCCATCGCTTCGCTGTTCTACCGCGCCTGGGGCGAGACCGTGGCCGAGTTCGACGCCGCGGCGCACGCCGCCGAGGACCTGGGGCTGCGGGTCTACCTCGGCCCCGCCTATCGCACCGGCGGGCAGGTCACCGACACGGCTGGCACCATCCGAGCCGTCTACGACGCGCCTCGCGGGTTGCAGGGTCTGCAGGACGCTGCAGAGTTTGCCAAGCGCATAGACGGCACTGCGGGCGGGCGCATCCGCGCCATGTTCGCCCCGGACCGGATCGAGACCTGCACCGGGGAGCTGCTCCGCCGCACCCAGGCGCTCGCCTCCGAGATGGGCGCGCCGGTGCGCCAACATTGCTGCCAGTCGCCCACCGAGCTGCGGCTGGTACAGGAGCAGCACGGCACCACGCCGATCGACTGGCTCGACCGGGTCGGCGCGTTGGGAGCCAACTGGCTTCTGCCGCATGGCACCCACGCGTCCGAGCGCGATCTCGCCCTGATCGCCCAGCATGGGGCTTCGCTGGTGCATTGTCCGCTGGTCTCGGCCCGGCACGGCGGCATGCTGCGCTCATTCCCGGCCTGCCGGGCGCGCGGGATCAACGTCGGGCTCGGCACCGACACCTGGCCACCGGACATGATCCTCAACATGCAGATCGGCATGATGACCGCACGCCTCGCCGAAGGGCACGAGGCGCTGCGCAGCGAAGAAATGTTCGATGCCGCCACGCTGGGCGGGGCACGCGCGCTCGGCCGCAGCGATCTCGGCCGCCTCGCCCCCGGCGCCTGCGCCGATATCGCGGTGATCGACCTTGGCCGTACGCTTCAGGTCCCCGACCCGGTGCAGAGCCTGATGACCTCGGCCTCGGGGCGCGACGTGCGCGACGTCTGGATCGACGGGCGCCGCGTGATGACCGACCGCAAAATCCCCGGCTGCGACGAGGCCGCCGACATGGCGCGTGCTCAGGCACAGTTCGACGGGCTGGTGGCCAAGTACCCCGACCGCACTGCCGGGCACCCTCCGGTGACCGAGATATTCCGCCCCAGCTACGCAAGGAGCGAGCGATGACCGACCCTGTCCTGGACGTGCGCGGATTGCGCGTCGAGTTTCCCACGCGCCGCGGCGTGCTCACCGCCGTGAACGATATCTCGCTGACCATTGGGCGCGGCGAGATCCTCGGCGTCGTCGGCGAGTCCGGCGCCGGCAAATCGATGACCGGCATGGCGATCCTCGGTCTGCTCGAGCCGCCGGGCCGCATCGCCGCCGGCGAGATCCGCCTTTCAGGCACACGCATCGACACGCTGACCGAGAGCGGGATGCAGAAGGTGCGCGGCCGCCGCATCGGCGCAATTTTCCAGGACCCGCTGACCTCGCTCAACCCGCTGTTTCGGGTCGGCGACCAGTTGGTCGAGACCATCCGCCTGCACAGCGATTTGAGCAAGAGCGCGGCGCGCGCCCGCGGGCTCGAGCTGATGCGCGAGGTCGGCATTCCGGCGGTGGAGGAACGCATCGACAACTACCCGCACCAGTTCTCCGGAGGGATGCGGCAGCGCATCGTGATCGCCCTGGCGCTCTGCGCCGAGCCCGAACTGATCATCGCTGACGAGCCGACCACCGCGCTCGACGTGTCGATCCAAGCGCAGATCACCGCGCTGCTCAAGCGGCTCTGTCGCGAGCGCGGCACAGCGGTGATGCTGGTGACCCATGACATGGGGGTGATCGCCGAAACCGCCGATCGGGTGGCGGTCATGTATGCCGGGCGGCTGGCGGAGCTCGGCGCGGTCGAGGACGTGGTGCGCCGCCCCCGCCACCCGTACACCGAAGGGCTGATGGGCTCGATCCCCAGCCTGCGCAAGGACATGGAAGAGCTGCAGATGATCCCCGGCGCGATGCCGCGCCTGGATAGCATCCCGCAGGGCTGCGCATTCCACCCACGCTGTGCCCAGGCCGGACCGCGCTGCCGCCGCGACACGCCGCGGCTCGAAACCACCGGCGCCGCCTGCTGGCTCGCCTTGACCGGAGAAACCGCATGACCCGTCCGATCCTCGAAGTCGACGCGCTGGAGCGCCGGTTCGACGTCTCCGCGCCTTGGCTCAACCGCCTGCTCGAAGGCAAGCCGCGGCGCACGCTGCGCGCAGTCGATGGGGTGGATTTCGACATCCAGCCCGGCCAGACCCTGGCGCTGGTTGGTGAGTCCGGCTGCGGCAAGTCGGCCATCGCCAAGCTGGTCACCGGGCTGCATGCACCCTCCGGCGGTGCGATCCGCTTCAACGGCGACCCCGACAAGATGCAGATGATCTTCCAGGATCCCTATGCCTCGCTCAACCCGCGCTGGCGGGTCGGCCGGATCATTGCCGAACCGCTGCGCACGCTGCGCCCCGAGACGCCCGAGCCGAAGGTCATGGCCCGGGTCGAGGACCTGCTGCGGACGGTTGGCCTCGCTCCCGCCGATGCCATCAAGTTCCCGCACGAATTCTCGGGAGGCCAGCGCCAGCGCATCTCGATCGCCCGCGCCCTGGCAGGCGAGCCGGAGTTCCTCGTCTGCGACGAGCCCACCTCGGCGCTTGACGTCTCGGTGCAGGCGCAGGTTCTCAATCTGATGAAACGTCTGCAGAGAGAGATGGGCCTCACCTACCTCTTCATCAGCCATGATCTGTCTGTGGTGCGGCACATGGCCGACGTGATCGCGGTGATGTACCTCGGGCGGATCGTCGAGATTCAGCCCACCGCCGATCTCTTTGCCCGCCCGCTACATCCTTACACGCGGATGTTGCTGGACACGATCCCCGACCTCGAAGCCCCCAAGCGCGACCGCGTGCCTATGGGCGGCGAGGTCCCTTCGCCGGTGTCGCCGCCCCCCGGATGCAGCTTCCATCCGCGCTGCCCGATGGCCTTCGATCGCTGCAAGCGCGAGCGGCCGCAGCGCGAGGTGCACGTCCACGACCGGCGGGTTGCGTGTTTCGCCGCCGAGGAGAGCGCCGATGTTTGAAGACCGTTTCCTCCGCCGGGCCATCGAGATCTCGGCACGGGCGCTGACCACGCCGGGCACGGAACCCTTTGGCGCGGTGGTGGTCCGCGACGGGGAGATCGTGGGCGAGGGTATCAATCGCTCGGTGCTCAACCATGATCCGACCTCGCATGGCGAGACCGAGGCGATCCGCGACGCCTGCCGCAATCTCGGCACCGTCGATCTGCGCGGTGCGGCGCTTTACTCCAGTTGCGAGCCCTGCCCTCTCTGCGTCGCCGCGATGCTGATCTGCGGGGTGTCGGAGCTCTACTACGCGGCGGACATGGCGCAGGCGGGAGCGGCCCTTGGGGACCTGCCGGAAAGCGCCCGCTTTCCCATCGACGTCGATCACATGCTGGCACAATGCGGGCTGCCCGCGCCGGAGCGGGCGATGGTCAGCGCCCGGCGCCGCGATGGGGAGGCTGCGCGTATCCTGCAGATCTGGGCCCACAAGGCGTCAAGCTCTCTCGACGCTGCTCGCGAAACCTGATCGCCGGAGGCCGACAGCCTTCACCGACCAAGCGCGGAGAAGACCCCATTCGTAGGCATAGCACGCGCAAACTCGGTGAGTTCCAATTGGTTTCCACCAGTGTCCCTGCTCCCGATGATCAGCACTGAGCCCTGCTGCCAAAAGGCAATGGATCGTTTGTCCACTGACAGGACTTGCCTCTCTCAGAAACGGCGCGGGGACTTTTCGCGCGCAAGTTACTGGCCGAGGGCGTCCTGCACGACCCCCTCCGACGCCGCGTAGACGGTGCGCACCGGCCATCCGGTGATCTCCATTCCCTCGTACGGTGTGTAATCCGCGCCGTGGTGCATCTGCTCCTGGCGCACCACCGCACGGCGCTCGGGATCCCACAGCGTGATCTCGGCATCCGCGCCGATCACCAACGCGCCCTTCTGGGGATACATGCCGTAAAGCTTGGCGGGGTTGCTGGACGTCAGCGCGACGAAGCGTTCAAGGCTGATGCGGCCCTTCGAGACGCTCTCGGAGAAGAGATCGAAGGTGCCATCCCGGAGCCCCTGCCAGATCGCCTCCTGGCTGTCATGATCCCGCCGCGGCGGCGAGCAGACGTATTGGCCCCCTCGAAGTTCATGTTCAGCCCCTTGAGGTCGTCCTTGGTCAGGGCGATGTACTGCGGGCAGGTCTCGGCAAAGACGTTCAGCCCGCGCCGCTTGGCCCATTGGATCTGCTCCATCGGGTCGCGGCCCAAGACATGCACGATCACCACGGGCACGTCGACCAGTTCGGCGTGGCTTATGGCACGGTGCGTCGCCTCGTGCGCGGCCGCCAGCGCCGCGTCATTGCCGAGCGGCACAAATTCGCGACTGTAGTCGACCTCGGCGGTCACGCCATGCGCAGCGGCAATTCCCGCGACGATGGCATGTGCTTACCGCGCGATCTCTGCGCTGACCTCGGGCCAGAAGCTGCGCGCGTCACCGAGAATGCGGGACCGCCCCGGCAGCGCGTCGCGGGTGCCTTTCATTCACGATGTCACAGGGCTCTCACCGACTGCCTTTAATGCGAAGTACAAAAAGAGGTGTCGTATACTTGTTTGGCACATGCGCCATGGTGCTGGTGTCAGTGGTTTCGACACCCAAACCGTTGGCGGCGCAAGAAGCCATCGCGCCAGCGACTGCCTGCGAAAGCCTAGTCGAGCTCGACCTTCGGGATCTCGAAGGCGCACCTAGCCGCGTGGATGGTGCGGAAGTAGTCGAGATCGAGGGCAAGGGTCCACATTGCGTGGTCAATGGTTACTCGGCCTCGGACGTGCGGTTCGAGGTGCGGATGCCCGTCGAGGCCTGGACCGGGCGGTTCCTGATGCTGGGCTGCGGCGGCTACTGTGGCGGGATCAATGCCGACCCTTCGTCGAACCAGTCGCGGGCCTTGTCAGATTGCGAACCAGTGACCCGGGGCGAAGTCGTCACGGCTTCATCCGACCTTGGTCATCGTCGGTCGCCGCAGTGGTTTCCGGACATGCTCTGGGCGCTCGGCAACCCTGGTGCCATAGTGGACTTCGCGTATGAGGGCATGAACAAGTCTACCATCGTCAGCAAAGCCCTGATCGAGGCCTATTACGGTCAGCCCGCTGCTGCGAACTACTTCGTCGGATGTTCAGACGGTGGGCGGCAAGGGCTGGCGATGGCGCAACGCTATCCGGCGGCCTATGACGGCATCGTCGTCGGCGCCCCGGTTATCGACAAGGCCGTGAATGACAGCATGTATCACGCTTGGGGCATTCACGTGAACACTGGGGCAGACGCTCAGGCGATCCTGACCGCCGACAAGATTCCGGCACTGCACCAACTCGTGATGGACACCTGCGCCGACGAAGGCGGCCTGATCCAAGACGAACGCCTGTGCAATTTCGAGCCGGCGGCCTTGCAATGCGAGGGCGACGACACCGCGGAGTGCTTGACCGCGGCGCAAGTAAAGGTTGTCGAGCAAGTCTATCGTGGGCCGAATAGCGGCGAGACGTTGTTTTCCGCAGGCAAGATGCCGAAAGGATCAGAGTTGGCTTGGGTGGGAACATTCATCCCGGAAGCGGCGGACGGTCCGATGGACACCTCGCTTGGGGATGCGGCATGGTCATTCGAATACCCGCGCTATGGGAGCAGCTTTGACGCACCGACAGGTCTGGATTTCGAGATGATCGAATATGACCAGGCCACCTACGATCGCCTTTCCGAGTTGAGCCAATTGAACGATCCGAACAATCCCGACCTCGCACCGTTCCGCCATGCCGGGGGCAAGATGATACTCTGGGTCGGTTCCGCAGATCCTGGGGTTCCGCTGCGGAGCACGCTTAACTACGTCACTGCCGTGAAGGAGCAGATGGGCGAGGTCGACGATTTCATGAGCTTCTACATGCTTCCTGGCGTCAATCATTGCGGCGCTGGACCCAACGAGGCCACGTTGGACATGTTGAGCCCGATGATCGACTGGGTGGAAGGCGGCACTGCACCGGATGAAATTGTCTACAGCATCCTGCTTGATGACGGAACGACTGCGACCCGGCCGGTCCATCCATATCCTTCGATGGTCACCTATGAGGGCAGCGGTGACGTGAACCAGGCCGCGGCCTGGCAGAGAGGCGAGCTTCCGATGGGTCTGGAAGAGTCGCTCGACTGGGCGGGCTTGAAAAACTACCGTCCCGGCAACACGACCTGGTGCGATTGGGAAGGTGCATCCCTGATCTGCGAAACGCGCTGAACGGCCACAATCATCGGCGCTCCCTATGCGTATCTGGAGCGCCGTATGATCTTAACTGACGAATATTCTGAGCAGCAGTGAGGTCACGCAGGGTCCAAGATGCTATTTGGAAGAGGGAAACGGATTAATCCAGCGGCACGCCCTTGGGCAGCGCAAGACGCTTCTGCGCGGCGATCCGGAACGGCGAGTTCGGCGCGCCATAGCCCGCGTAGCTGCCCCGGCGCTCGACGATCTCGAAGAACAGCCCGCCGGCCATCGCGCGGCTGTAGAGCTGCCGGAAGCTGCCCCGCTCGTCCTCGTCATAGAGGATGTTGAGCGCCTGCATCCGCGCCAGCTCATCCGGCGCCAGCTCGAAGCGGCTGGCAAGATCGTCGTAGTAATTCGCCGGGATCGACAGTGCCGCGAAGCCCGCGGCGCTCAGCGCCTCGGCGGTGGCGAACATGTCGTCCGTCGCGAAGGCGATGTGCTGCACCGGCGCCCCGAAGCTTTCCGCAAGGAAAGAGCCCGCCACGGTGCGATGGGTCTCGGCGCCGTTAAGCGTGATGCGGAAGGCCCCGTCCGGCGCGGCCAGCGCCTGCGAGCGGACCAGCCCGTCGGGGTCGATGACATCGACCATCGGCGCCTTTTCCATGCCGAGCAGCGAGCTGTAGAACAGCGACCAGCTCAACATCTCGTCATAGGTCATGGTCTGCGCGATGTGATCGACGCGGCGCAGCCCGGCGCCCTGCGGGCCGTTGCGGTCGGCGCCGAATTCCTCGGACCAGACCCCGGCGTGCGAGGCGTCGAGGAAATGCAACAGGCTGCCGCCGAGGCCGCGGATCGCGGGAATGTCGAGCTGGCCGACGGCGGGAGCCTGCGCGAAGGAGCTTGCGCCGAGCGCCGTCGCGCGCTCCAGCGTCTAGAACGAAGAGCCGACGGTGATGCCGACATCGCAGACCGAGGTGCCATGCATGTTGAAGGCGGAGCCGGCGAAATCGCCCTCTTCCTCGTTGACCACAATGCGGATGTCGCCCTGCTGCCAGAGGGTGATCGCTTTGGCGACGTGGCGGCCGGTCTCGGCGAAGCCAAGCGCCGCGAGCTGCGCGCGCAGCTTGTCGCCCTCGGCCCCGCGCGTCGCAAACTCGACGAAAGCGGTACCCTCAAGCTTCTGGCGCGGCGGGATGATCGGCAGATCGGCGCGCGCCTCGGGCTCGGTGCGGCGCACATCGTCCAGCAGCGTGACCAGCGCGCGGTAACCGTCGCGGGCGATGGTGCGGGGGCTGCCGCCGCGGAACTGGTCGTTGAAGATCTCGAGGCTGACCGGCCCGGTATAGCCCGCCGCCACCACGGCGCGCATGAAGTCGGTCACCGGCAGGTCGCCCTCGCCCGGCATGTTGCGGAAGTGCCGCGACCAATAGAGCAGGTCCATGTCGATCTTCGGCGCATCGGCCATCTGCACGAAGAAGATCTTGTCGCCCGGAACCTGGCGGATCGAATTGGGGTCGAGGCCGCGGCCCAGCGTGTGGAAGCTGTCGACGATCAGACCGACGTTTTGGTGATCGGCGCGGCGCACGATCTCCCAGGCGTCGCGGTGGTCGTTGACGTAGCGGCCCCAGGCCAGCGCCTCGTAGCCGACCCGAAGGCCGCGCGCCGCCGCGCGCTGCCCGAGCTCGCGCAGGTCGTCCGCCGCCCGCTCGACCCCGCCGAGCGCCTTGGGATGCAGCGAGGAGCAGACCAGCATGAGTTCGGCCCCCAGTTCCTGCATCAGGTCGAACTTGCGCTCTGCCCGGTCGAAGGCCCGGGTCCGCAGAGCGCCCGGCAGCCCCTCGAAATCGCGGAACGGCTGGAAGAGGTCGATCGACAGCCCGTGGTCGCGGATGCGGTTGCCGACGTCGCGCGCGCTGCCGCTGTCGGTGATGTAATCCTGCTCGAAGATCTCGATCCCGTCGAAGCCCGCCGCCGAGATCGCCTCGAGAGCGTGCCCGAGATCGAGACCGTTGCGATGCAGGTTTTCATTCGGCATCTCCCTTTTCCAACAGCGCCGCGCGCAGCGCGACCTCGTCGAGCCCCAGGCCTGAGAACAGCGACCAGGCGTGCACGCCCTGGAAGAAGAAGAGCTCCCATCCCGAGATCAGCTTCAGCCCGGCGGCTCCGGCAGCCTGTAGGAACTGCGTGTGGACGGGCGTGTAGACGGCGTCGAAAACCCAGCCGGCGCCGGTCATGGCCCTGGGCGCGACCGGCGTGCCCTCGTAGCCGACCATGCCCACGGGAGTGCAGTTGATCACACCGCTGCAGCCTTCGGCGGCCTTCTCGGCGCTGAGCCAGATGCTGATCTCCATGTCCGGCGCGACCGACTTCAGCGCCTCGGTCAGCGCTTCGGCCTTGGCCGGATCGCGGTCGACGAGGCGCAGTCTGCGGGTTCCAAGGCCCGCAAGCCCGAAAGCCACCGCGCGACCGACCCCGCCGGTGCCGATCATCAGTACGGTTCCGGTAGGCGTCTCGCCCATCACCCGGCGATAGGCCGACATGAAGCCCGAATAGTCGGTGTTGAACCCCTTGGGGCGGGCTCCGCCGAAGATCACCGTGTTCACCGCGCCCACGGCGCGCATCAGCGGATCATCGACCTCGACCTTGCCGGCGGCGATCTCCTTGTAGGGGTAGGTCACGTTGATCCCGCGGAAGCCCTCGCCCTCGCAAGCGTCGAAGATCTCGTCGAAGCTTTGGCCCATGTCCTTGGGCACCAGTCGATCGTAGGTCACTTCGACGCCGTTCTGCTCACCGGCAAGCCGGTGCAGCAGGGGCGAGCGCGAGCGGGCGATATTGTCCCCTATGAGCCCGAGCTTGAGGGTCTCGCACGTGGTCATTGCTTCACCTTGCCTGCCGGATCGCCGAACAGCTTTCCTTTTGCACGGGCCCAGAACGGCGTCTGCGACACGAAGATCAGGATCACCGCGATGAAGAGCACAAGCGACAGCGGGCTGGTGACGATGCCATGGAAGAACCGTCCAAGATCCTCGCGCTCCGAGATGATCGCGCGCCGCCAGTTGTCGTCGAGCAGTCGCGACAGGATCACCCCGAGGATCACCGGCCCCAGCGGGTAGCCATAATGGCGCATGAAGTAGCCGAAGAAGCCGAAGCCCAGCATCCAGTAGACATCGCTGATCGCATTGTTCACCGCGTAGGCGCCGACGATCGACAGCAGCATGATCAGCGGGATCAGCACGGCCCGCGGCATCTCGACGATCTTGGTGAAGAGCTTGATGCCCGTCAGGCCGAAGATCAGCATGAAGACATTGGCCATGACCAGCGCGCCGACGATGAACCAGAACATGTCCGGCTGGTCGATCATCAGCATAGGGCCGGGGTTGAGGCCGTGGATGAACAGCGCGCCGATCATGATCGCGGTCACCGCGTCGCCGGGAATGCCCAGCGTCATCATCGGGATGAAGGCCCCGCCCACGGCGGCGTTGTTGGCGGTCTCGGGCGCGACGAGCCCCTCGATCGCCCCCTTGCCAAAGGGATATTGAGGTTTCTTGGTCACGCGCTTGGCGTGGTCATACGCCATCAGCGCCGCAATGTCGCCGCCGGTGCCCGGAAGTGCGCCGATGATCACCCCGATGGTCGAGGTCTGCAGCGACAGCGGCAGGTGCTTGCGGATTGTGCTGAACGAGGGAACGATGCGGCTGATCTTCTGGCGCACTGCGGTCTTGTCGACGTGGTGCAGCTGCATCAGCGCCTCGGAGACACCGAACATGCCGATCATCACCGCGATGAAGCTGATCCCGCCCTGCATGATCGGAAGATCGAAGGTGAAGCGCTCGGTGAAGGTCAGCGGGTCGCGTCCCACCGCGCCGATGGCGATGCCGAGGGCGCCGGCGAAGATACCCTTCACCAGACTGCCCGACGACAACGAGCCGACCAGCAGGATGCCGAGCACCGCCAGCAGCATGTAGTCGCGCGGCTGGAAGGTCAGGGCGAACTCGGAAACCATCGGGGCGGCCAGCGCCAGCACGCCGATGCCGATGAACCCGCCGAAGAAAGACATGACCGTGGTGATGCCGATCGCCGTGCCGGCCTCGCCGCGCTGTGCCATGGGATATCCGTCGAGCGCCGTGGCGATGGCCGAAGGGGCGCCGGGGATGTTGAGCAGGATCGCCGTGCGCGAGCCGCCGTAAACCCCGCCCATGAAGATGCCGATCATCAGCGAGATCGCCGGGTAGACGTCCCAGGAGAAGGTGAAGGAGATAAGGATCGAGACCGCCATGGTCACCGACAGCCCCGGGATCGCGCCGACATAGACCCCGGCAAAGGTTCCGAGGCCGACGAGCAACAAAAGCTCAGGCTGGGTGAAGACTGTCAGGAATGCGAGAAAGGCGTCCATCACTTGCCTCCGGCAAAGAGGTTGCGGAAGGCCTGGATCACTTCGGCTTCGGGCACGATGCCTGCGGGCATCAGCACGGTGAAGACGATGCGGAAAACGATCCAGATGAGCAGCAGGCTGCCCAGCGACACGCCGATGGTCCAGAGCCAGCCGCGGCGCGCCAGTATCTTCAACGCGGCGATCAGGAACAGCGCCGAGGTCGGCAGGAAGCCGAGCGGCTTGAGCAGGAAGCCGTAGGCCACCAGCATCAGCGCGATGATCACCACTGTGCCCGGAAGAATGTCCCTTGCCACCGTCTCGCCCGCCACGCGCGGCAGGCGCAGGTCACGCAGGAAGATGACCAGCGCGGTGACTACCATGACGGCGGTCGTCGCCATGGGCACCGACCCCGGCGCCGACAGCGCCTCGAAACCGGAGATGCCATAGGCGTTCCACAGAAGCACCAAGCTTGCGATCACCATGACGGCGCCGAAAACCAGCTCTCCAGGGCGTCTCTGCCCCTCGTAGCCGCCCGGCGTCGCGTCAGACGTGCCGTCGTGGTGTTCCGTTTCAATTCGGGACATGGGGTTCCCTTCCCTCAGTGCGTCGCGGGACGCGGTAGAAAAAAAGCGCCGCCCTTCTCTTGCAGAAGTGCGGCGCCAGCTTGATCCTTGGGCGCGGGCGCCGGATCTTGCGGATCAGTTGCCCGGACGGGCGACGCCGAAGTCTTCCGGCGAGCTTTTGGTCAGGCCGGCATCCTGCAGCAGCCAGGTGGTGCCTTGCTGCCACTTGGCGAGGAAGTCCTCGGCCTCGGCGCCCGAGATCGACATCATGGTGAAGCCGCGGTTTTCCATCAGCTCCTGGAAGTCGGCGGTTTCGGCGCCCGCGGCATAGGCCTCGGTCAGCTTGGCAACCACGTCATCCGGCGTGCCCTTCTTGACAAAGACACCGAAGAACGGACCCCAGGGCAGATAGGTGTTGTAGCCCTCGTTGAACGAGGTGACCGCCGGAACCTCTGGCAGCTTGTCGTTGGGGGCGATGTCGAAGACCGCGAGCGGCTTGATGTTGCCGGCACGGATCCCCTCGATTGCGGCGCCCAGAACCGCGGGCATCACGTCGATCGCGCCGCCCTGCAACGCGGTCAGCGCCGGGCCATCGCCGTCGTAGGGCACCGAGATCACGTCCATCTCGCCCTCGACGGTGTTGATCATCGCCGTCACAACCGACGGCAGGCCACCGGGTCCCGTCGCGCCGAGCCGAAGCTCTCCCGGGTTCTCCTTGATATACGCCATCATGCCCGCGTAATCGTCGAAGGGGGCATCGGGGTTGGCCACCAGGATCGGCGTGCCGCGGGCCAGGATGTTGATCGGGGTGAAGTCCGAGTAGTCCTTGTCGCCGAGGCCCATCACCTTGTAGAGCAGTGGGTTTTCCGCGCCCATGAGCAGCGTGTAGCCGTCAGCCGCCTGCCCGGCAACCTGGTTCAACGCGATAGCACCGACGCCGCCTGTCACGTTCTGCATGACGACTGTGCCCCCCAGAACTTCCTCGGCATGCGGGGTGACAGAGCGCATCACAGTATCGGTGGAGCCACCGGCTCCCCATTGGATGATGCCCTGGATTTCTTTGGTGGGGTAGTCCTGAGCCGAAGCAGAGGCTGCGGCAAGAATGAATGCCGAGGCGGCACCGAATACAAAACGCTTCATGGTTTTCCCTCCCTTGAAATGCGGTCGAACACGGTCCTCCCCGCGTCCGTCGCCAAAATTGATGCGACAGGCACGCGCATAACGTCAAATACCATTTTCGCGCGCTTATTAACATTACGTTATTTCATTCCTCCCGACCTGCCCAGATCTTGCCAGCATCGTTCAACTCTCGACGGAACTGCTGGATGCTGAATTCGGCGAAGTTCGAGAGCACGCGATCCTTCTTGGTCACGGCATAGATGTCGATCGAAGTTTCCTCGCGCAGCGGGCGGCGCACGACCCCCGGCAGATAGACCTCTGACACCGAGAACTCGTCGATCAGCGCCACCCCGAGCCCGTGCCGCACGAGGCTGACGATGGTCTGGGCAAACCGCCCTCGCATGGAGTGGCGCAGCTCTATCCCGGCCTCTCGGAACGGCCGCGAGACGATGCGGCCATAGGGGTCCGCCGGGTCGATCCCGACCAGCGGTTCCCGCGCCAGATCCTGCACCGAGACCACGGTCTGCTCGGCCAGCGGATGGCCCTCGGGCAGGATCGCGACGACCCGCCCATGGGCGATTTTCTCGCTTTGAATCCCGGGGTTGTGGACCGGCGAACTCATGATCACGAACTCGCCCCGCTCCAGCAAAAGGTAGTCCGTGGTCTCCTCGATCTTCAGGATATTGAGATCGATGTAGAGGTCGGGATAGCGCGCGCGGATCGAGGATATTGTCCGCGCGGCGATGAACTGGGCGACAGAGGGCGCCGAGGCAAAGGCCAGTTGCACCTCTTCGCCCTTCTGCAGCGAGTCAATCGCGCTCTGCAGGTTCTCGACTCCCTTGTAGACCTCGCGCACCTGGTCGAAGATCCGCCCCGCCTCGACCGAGGGCACGAAGAGGCCAGCCCGGCGCTCGAACAGGCGTAGCCCCAGTGTCTCTTCGGTGTGTTTGACAAGCCGCGAGATTCCCGGTGCCGACACCCCCAGGAACTCTGCCGCCCCCGCGATCGTGCCACGCAGCATGACCGCCCGGATAACCTCGATCTGTCGCAGCGTGATTTCGCGCATAGGCCTCTCTCCTAAGTAACATGATGTTATCATAGTCGCATATAATGTCATTGACGTTAACACCCTATCCCACGGTAAGCAGGCACGGGAGGCAGTCCGAGGAGGAAGCGATGACACGCAGCGTGGATCTTGTTGTCGTCGGCTCCGGCGCTGGCGGTCTGTCCGCCGCCGTGACTGCCGCCGCAAAGGGGCTTTCCGTGACCGTTCTGGAAAAGGCCGAGGTTCTGGGTGGCACCACCGCCTTGTCCGGGGGCTGGATCTGGGCGCCGCGCAATCCCATCGTCCGCCGTGCCGGCATCATCGAGCCCGCCGAGGCACCCCGGAACTACCTGCAGGAGGTGCTCGGCAACCGTTTCGAGCCCGAGCGAGTCGATGCCTTTCTCGCCGCCGCGCCCGAGATGGTAGAGTTCTTCGAGGCCGTGCCCGCGCTCGAATTCGAACCCGGGACCGCCATTCCCGACACTTACGGCCACCTGCCCGGCGCGGGCACCGGCGGGCGTTCGGTCATCGCCAAACCGTTTGACGGCCGCAAGCTGGGCGCGGCCATCGAGTTGCTGCGGCTGCCTGCGCGCGAGACAACCTTCCTGGGAATGACGATCCAGGCCGGGCCCGATCTGCGCGCCTTCATGACCATGACCCGCTCGCCCCGCGCCTTTCTTGATGCGACGCGCCGCGTCATGCGCCATGTCCGCGATCTCGCCCTGCATGGGCGCGGCATGGACCTGCGCAACGGCAATGCTCTGGTCGCCAGGCTGCTGCGCGCGGCACTCGATCTCGGAGTCGAGCTGCGCCCCGGATGCGCGGTGCGCGCGCTGCAGCAGGAGGACGGGAGCATCACCGGGGTCGCGCTTGGCGACGGCACACTGCTGCACAGCCGGGTCGGTGTGGTGCTTGCCACCGGCGGCTATCCCCATGACGCCGAACTGCGGGCCGAGACCGTTCCGCGGAATGCCGAGCATCGGACGCTCGCCATCCCCGAGGCACGCGGCGACGGCATCGCCATGGCGCGGGGCATCGGCGCGCAGATGCGCCGCGACCTGGCCCGGGCGGCCGCACTCTGCCCGGTTTCCGTTGTACCCTGGCCCGATGGCAAGTTCGGGACGTTCCCGCATATCATCGAGCGCGGGAAGCCCGGCGTGATCGGCGTTCTGGCGAACGGAAAGCGCTTCTGCAATGAGGGGCTGGGGTATCACGACTATGTCGACGCACTGCTCGGCGCCCTGCCCGAACACCAGCCCGCACGGTCCTGGTTGGTCTGCGACTTTAGATTCCTGCGCCGTTTCGGCTTGGGCGTCGTGCGCCCGCAACCGCTGCCCTGGCGCCACTGGGTGCGCCGTGGCTACCTCAAAACGGGACGTGACCTGGCAGAGCTTGCGCGCGCCTGCGGCATCGACGCGGCGGGGCTCGAAGCCACGGTGGCCGAGTGGAACCGCGGCGCGGCGCGCGGCGAGGATCCGCTCTTTCACCGCGGCACCACGCCCTACATGCGGTTGCAGGGCGACCCCGAGCAGCATCCGAATCCCTGCGTCGCTGCCATCAGCCGCGCGCCCTTTTTCGCAGTCGAGGTGGTGCCGGGCAGCTTCGGCACCTTCTGTGGCCTCGCTACAAACGGGCGGGCGCAGGTTCTGGGCACCGCGGGTGCGCCGATCCCCGGTCTCTGGGCCGCCGGAACCGACATGGCGAGCGTCTTCGGAGGGCACTACCCGGCGGGCGGGATCAACCTCGGCCCGGCGATGACCTTCGGCTTCATCGCCGGGCGCGACGCGGCGGAGCGTGGCGCATGAGCCGCAAGCTGAGCGTCGCGCATCTGACGGCCATCGACCTGGCGCCCGCCGCGCTGATCCGGGTGGCGGCGGAAGCCGGGTTTGACGGCGTCGGCCTGCGGCTCTTGCAAGTCACCCCAGACAGCCCCGGCTATCCGCTTTCGGACCACACCGAGCTGCGCGAGACCCGGAAAGCGCTGCGCGACACCGGCATTGAGGTCGCCGACATCGAGTTCCTGCGGCTGACGCCGGAGTTCAGGCTGGCCGAGGTGCTCCCGACGCTCGACACCGGCGCCGAGCTTGCTGCCCGCCATGTCATCGCCGCCCCCTACGACAGGGACCTGTCGCGGCTGGCAGACAGGCTGGCTGCGCTCGCCGAGGCGGCGGAGGACCGCGGCTTGCGCGCGGTGCTGGAGTTTTTTCCCTGGACCCCGGTGCCCGACCTCGCGACCTGCCGGCAAGTGGTCGAGGCCGCGGGGCCACTGCCCGGGCTGCTGGTGGACAGCCTGCATTTCGACCGCTCCGCTTCGACCCTCGCCGAGCTGGCCGCAGTGCCGAAAGAGCGACTGCCCTTTGCCCACCTGTGTGATGCGCTGGTGCAGCCGCGCTATACCGAGGAAGAGCTGCTCGACACCGCCCGGCGCGAACGCCTGCCGCCGGGCGAGGGCGAAATCGCTCTGACCAATCTGCTTCGTAGCCTGCCCCGGGATATCCCGCTGGGCCTCGAAATTCCCGGCCCGCTGCGCGGTGGCGAGACCCACAGAGACCGCCTGCAACGCATCCATGGCGCAGCGCTCATGGAACTCAAGAAGGTTGGCCTCGGCAGTTGAGAGTTCGAAACGCTCAATGACGTAATGCAAGGCGACACGCCGCGAGCAGAAGTCGTCTTTAGGCTTACATCGCTGCCCCTCTGGCTGATCTTTCGGATAAGGCCAAATTGTGCGATAATTTCAGCGTATTTTTTGCGCAGCCATGACGGTTCAGACTTGGGCCATCAGAAATCGAGCCCCAGGTCCAGCGTCCGCGCCGAATGGGTCAGGGCCCCGACCGAGATGTAGTCGATCCCGGTGGCCGCCACCTCGGCGATGCGCTCGAGCTTCATGTTGCCCGAGGCTTCCAGCACCAGCTGCCCGGCGGACATCGCCACCGCCTCGCGAAGGGCCCCGCTGTCCATGTTGTCGAGCAGTACCACGTCCGCGCCGCCCTCATCCAACACCTCGGCGAGCTGCGCGAGTGTGTCGACCTCGATCTCGATCCGCACCATGTGCGAGGCCTGCCCCTTGATCGCCCGCAGCACCGGGCGGATGCCCCCTGCTGCGGCGATGTGATTGTCCTTCACGAGGATGGCATCCGACAGCGAGAAGCGGTGGTTGAAGCCGCCGCCGTGCAGCACCGCCTGTTTCTCGACGATGCGCAGGCCCGGCGTGGTCTTGCGGGTGCAGGTGATGCGCGCCTTGGTGCCCGCCGTCTCGGCGACGAATCCGGCGGTGATCGTGGCGATGCCCGACAGCCGCCCGGCAAAGTTCAGCGCCACGCGCTCGGCGGTAAGGATCGAGGCGGCATCGCCCTCAATCTCCATTAGCACGTCACCGGAGGCGATGGCGCTGCCGTCTGACTTGTGAAGGGTCAGCGCCAGCGCCGGATCGACCATGTGGAAGGCCATGCGCGCGATCTGCATGCCCGAGGCCACGCCGGCCTCGCGGGCGCGCAGCTGCGCACGGTAGCGGGTACCCGCCGGGATCACCGTGCGGGTCGTGAGATCGCCATAGGTGCCGAGATCCTCCATCAGCGCAGCCCGCACCAGCGGGTCTAGGATCATGTCGGGCAGCGAAGGCAGGGACATCAGGCGGGTTCCTTCTGAAGCGAGTCGCGGAGGGCCAGCGCCTCCGTCAGGGTCATGCGGCTGCGGGAGCCGATCTCGGCGGTGGCCTCGGAGGCGTCAGAGCGGAAATGCGCGCCCCGGCTCTCGCACCGGGCCAGAGCGGCGGAGGCGATCAGCGTCGCCGTGGCGGTCATGTTGGCGAGCGCTGCGCAATGCGGCTGGGCCGCCTCCACGACGGCGATCTCGCGCAGGCAGGCGGTGAGCCCCCCGGCACCGCGGATCACGCCCGCCCCCGCCGTCATGGCATTGCGCAGGCGGGCCACAAGTGCTGGATCGGGCGCTTCCGCGGGACCAGTGCTCGGCAGCGAAATTTCGGGGGCCTCGGCGGCCGGGCCAAGCGCCGCCGCGAGGTCCGCGGCGCAGCGGCGGGCGTAGACCAGCGCCTCGAGCAGCCCGTTCGAGGCCAGCCGGTTCGCCCCGTGCAGCCCGGTCGAGGCGACCTCGCCGCAGGCCCATAGCCCGGCAAGCGAGGCGCGCCCGGCTGCATCGGTGGCGATCCCGCCCATGTGGTAGTGCGCGGCGGCCGCGACAGGAATGAGCTGGGTGACAGGGTCGATCCCGGCGCGGTCGCAGGCGGTGGCAATCCCCGGGAAGTCCTCCCGGATCTGGGATCCGAGCGCGGCGCGCGTGTCGAGCATCGGGCGCAGGCCGAACTGGCTCTGAGCATAGACGGCGCGGGCCACCACATCGCGCGGGGCAAGGTCGAGGTCGGGGTGAACCCCTTCCATGAAGCGCTCCCCAAGCCGGTTGATCAGCACCGCGCCCTCGCCGCGCAGCGCCTCGGTAGCGAGCGGCGCTGGGTCGAGCCCGATGTCCATGGCGGTGGGGTGGAATTGCACGAACTCCATGTCGGCCATCACCGCACCGGCTCGTGCCGCCAGCCCCGCGACCTGCCCGCGGATGCGCACGGGGTTGGTGGTCAGCGCGTAGAGCCCGCCCGAACCGCCGCCCGCCAGCAGCACCGCCGGGGCGGTCACCGCCACCGGCGCGCCGCCCCTGGAGGGGGCCACCTCGACGCCGGTGACGCGGCCCGCAGCGCTGCGCAGCCCGGTCGCCAGCCAGCCCTCGAGCACCTGCACCGACGGCGCGAGCCGCACCTGCGCCACCAGCGCGCGCATGATCGCGGCCCCGGCCTGATCGCCGCGCACCCGCACCACGCGGGCGAAGGCATGTGCCGCCTCGCGCGACAGCAGGTATCCTCCCGCTGCGTCCCTATCGAAGGGCGCGCCGAGCCGGGTCAGCGACAGGATATGCTCGCGTGCTTCGCGGGTGACGGACTGCGCCACCTCGGGATCGACGAGCCCTGCCCCGGCGCGCAGCGTGTCGGCGGCATGGGCCGCGGAGCTGTCGGGAAGCGCCATGGCGGCGGCGACCCCGCCCTGCGCCCAGGCCGAGCTTGCGCCGGTGCCCAGCGGGTCGGGCGAGACCAGCAGCACCGGGCGCGGCGCCAGCGCCAGCGCGGCGTAGAGCGCGGCCAGACCCGCGCCGAGGATGACTACGCGGCCGGTCGAAACCTGCTGCACCGGGTCAGGCCGCCTTGCGCTGCGACAGGTCGATCATCCGCTGCACGGCGAGGCGCGCGCCTGTCGCGACCGAAGCATCGACCTCGACCCCGCCTTCCATGCTGTGCAGTGACCAGAGCACCTTCTCGAGCGTGATCAACTTCATGTAGGGGCACATGTTGCAGGGGCCGACGAACTCGATCCCCGGCAGCGCGTCCGAGATGTTCGAGGCCATCGAGCATTCGGTGACCAGCATCGCCTTGTGCGGCTGCTCGCGATTGACGTAGTCGATGATCCCGGCGGTCGAGCCCGAGAAATCCGCTTCGGCCACCACGTCGGGCGGGCATTCGGGATGGGCGATGATGCGGGTGTCGGGCTGCCAGCTGCGGAAGTCGCGCAACTCGGCGGCGGTGAAGCGTTCGTGCACGATGCACGAGCCGTCGTACCAGACGATGGTCTTCTGCGGCACCTGCTTGGCGACGTTCTGCGCGAGGTACTTGTCGGGCGTCATGATGACCGTCTCGGCGTCCAGCGCGGCGACGAACTGCGCGGCGTTCGACGAGGTGCAGCATATGTCGGACGCCGCCTTCACCGCGGCCGAGGTGTTCACGTAGGTGACCACCGGCGCGCCCGGGTAGCGGCGGCGCATCTCGGCGATGCCTTCAGGGGTGATGCTTTCCGCCAGCGAACAGCCCGCGTCCATATCGGGGATCAGCACTGTCTTCTCGGGGCTGAGCACCTTCGAGGTCTCGGCCATGAAATGCACACCGCATTGCACGATCACGTCCGCTTCGACCCGTGTCGCCTCGATGGCGAGCTGCAGGCTGTCGCCGACCACGTCGGCGATGCCGTGGTAGATCTGCGGGGTCATGTAGTTGTGCGCGAGGATGACCGCGTTGCGCTCTTTCTTGAGCCGGTTGATCGCCTCGACATAGGGGGCGTGGATCGCCCAGTCGGCGGGGCTGACCACGCGGCTCATGGTGGCGTAGAGCCCGCTCAGCCGCTCCGCCGCCTCCAGCGAGGGGGCAAGGTCGTAGTGCTGGCCGAGCGTCTCGGCGATGGTCGTCTGGTCGAGCATGAACCTGCTCCTCCTCAGGGTCCGCGGTCCGGCCTTTGTGTCGGATTGACGACACAGGCGCCTAGGCCACGGAATAGCCCCATGTTGACGATGGAACAAGCTGTGCCGTGCCAACCAAAGTTGCGATCCCGATCTATGCGACCTCGAGCGGCCGCATGTGGATGGGGAAACCTTGCAGCCGGCCCGCTCCAAATGCGCCTCAAACGGCTCACTCCGAAGGCCGTTTCTCGCGCGGCCCAGTGTCCAATTTTTGCTCGGCGGTCGCGACTTCAGTCCGCCGTCCAGCCGCCATCCACCAGCAGAGAGGTTCCCGTCACCAGCGACGATGCCTCCGAGCACAGGTAGACCACCGCCCCCATGATGTCCTCGACCTCGCCGACGCGTCCAAGCTTGATCTTGTCTTCGATCCAGGCGCGGCGCGAGGGGTCCGCCAGCGTCTGCTCGCCGAGAGGCGTCCGGATGAACGTCGGGCAGAGTGTGTTTATCCGCACGCCATGCGGGCCCCACTCGATGGCCATGGACTTCACCATGCCCTCCAGAGCGTGCTTTGAAGCGCAGTAGACGCCGCGGTCGATGCCCCCGACGTGGCCCATCTGGCTGCTGACGTGCACGATCGACCCGCGTGTGCCGCTGTCGATCATCCGGCGTGCCGCGGCGGTCGACAGGAAGTAGGCGGCCCGCAGATTGATATACATCACCGCATCGAAGTCCTCGGGCGTCGTGTCGAGCGCCGGACCATGCCGCGCCATCCCGGCCGAGTTCACCACGATCTCGACGGCATCGATCGTACCCAGCGTCTCGCGCGTTGTGTCGACGTCGGTGATATCAAGGGGGAGCGCCTCGCAGGACAGGCCCTCGCGCACCATTGCCTCGACCAATTCCGCCAGCGGTCCGGCCCGGCGCGCGACGCAGATCACATGGGCCCCCGCCCTAGCGAGTGCCGTGGCCGCGCCAAGACCGATCCCGGAGGTTGCGCCGGTCACCAGCGCGCGCTTGCCCCGGAGTGAGAAACTTGGTGTCGCCGGCAGCTGCATATCTGTTTCCTTCCTGCTTGAGTTATCCGACGGGCCCGGCCGCGACTTGGCGCAGGCCGGACGCGTGCAGATCACTCGGCCGCCTCGCGATAGGGTGCGGCTCCGCCGAACGGTACGTCGATGCCCCCGTAGCGGCGAACGCGCAGGTTGCACTGCTCGGCATGACCCACGAAACCCTCGAGCAGGCAAAGGCGCGATCCATACTCGCCGATGGTTGCGGCGGACTGGTCACTGGTGATCTTCTGATAGCTGTGGGTCTTGAGGAACTTGCCGACCCAGAGCCCGCCAGTGTAGCGTCCGGCCTTCTTGGTGGGCAGCGTGTGGTTGGTGCCGATCACCTTGTCGCCGTTGGCAACATTGGTACGCGGGCCAAGGAAAAGCGCGCCGTAACAGGTCATCTTCTCGAGGAACCAGTCGTCGCGGTCTGTCATCACCTGCACGTGCTCCGAGGCAATCTCGTCCGCCACCTCCAGCATCTCGTCATAGCTGTCGCAGACGATCACCTCGCCGTAGTCCTGCCAGCTGGCGCGGGCCGTCTCGGCGGTGGGCAGGATGTCCAGCAGGCGCTCGATCTCGGCCAGCGTCGCCTCGGCCAACGCCCGCGAGTTGGTCAGCAGCACCGCCGGCGAGTTGTAGCCGTGCTCGGCCTGTCCAAGCAGGTCGGTGGCGCACATCTCGGCGTCCACGGTCTCGTCGGCGATCACCATGGTCTCGGTCGGACCTGCGAAGAGGTCGATCCCCACACGGCCGAAAAGCTGGCGCTTTGCTTCGGCGACAAAGGCGTTACCCGGCCCGACGAGCATGTGCACGGGCTGCATGCTCTCGGTACCGATGGCCATGGCGCCGATCGCCTGAATGCCGCCCAGCACCCAGATCTCGTGGGCGCCACCGAAATGCATGGCGGCGATCACCGCGGCATTGGGCTTGCCGCCGAAAGGCGGCGTGCAGGCGACGATGCGCGGCACGCCGGCGACCTTTGCCGTGGCGACGGACATATGCGCCGAGGCGACCATGGGGAACTTGCCGCCGGGCACGTAGCAGCCGACCGACTGCACCGGGATGTTCTTGTGTCCAAGAATGACCCCGGGCAACGTTTCGACCTCGATGTCGGTCATCGAGGCGCGCTGCGCCTCCGCGAATGTCACCACCTGCGCCTGCGCAAAGCGGATGTCGGCAATCTCCTGTTCTGACAGCGTCGCGATCAGGGCGTCGATCTGCGCTTGCGAGAGCCGGAAGCTCTCGGGGCTGTAGCTGTCGAACTTCTCCGAAAGCGCCCGCACCGCCGCGTCGCCACGCGCCTCGATCTCGGCCAGCGTGGCTTCGACGATCGCCCGGGTCTTGGCGTCGTCCTGCCGGCGGTCATCATCGGATTTTCCGCGCTTGAGATATTCGATGGTCATTGCGGATTGCTCCTGTCGGATGGATTGGGGAGAAAAAGTGCCGGCAAGGTCAGGGCTCGATGCTCTGACGGAACGCCTTGGTCAGCGCGGCGCCGCCGCCCTGGATGAGGGTGTGCTCGGAGCCCACGACAAAGAACGAGCCGCCTGCGTTTCGGTGGTCCTCCAGATCTTCGCTGGGGGCGCAGTAGAGCCCCGTGGCGGCACCCTCGACCGCGAGGATCCTTCGGGTCATCTCGGCGACCTCCGGGGCAAAGAAATTGTCAAGCCCGTGCGAAACCGCCAGGTCCGCACGACCGATGAACAGGGCATCGACCCCCTCGACCGCGGCAATGCCGGCGTGATTGACCACGCCGTCCGGATCCTCGATCTGGCAGATCAGGGCGAGTTCGTTCCGGGCCTTGCCGAGATGCTCGGCCAACGGCCGCCCGGCATATTCCGCGGCGCGGGTGGTGCCGGCAAAACCGCGCCCACCCGGACCGTAGGCCACCGACTTCGCCAGCGCCCCCGCCTGCTGGACGGTTTCCACATGCGGCACCATCACACCCGCCGCCCCGGCGTCGAGCACGCTGAGCACCCAATCGGGTGTCGCCACTGGCACGCGCACGACGATCGGACATCCGAGAGCCCGGCCGGCCATCACCATCGTGTCGGTGCTGCCCCGATCAAAGGGCGCATGTTCGGCGTCGACCACGAGGAAGTCGAAGCCCGCACGCGCCATGACCTCGATGATGATCGGATGCGGCGTCTTGATGAAAGCACCCACAAGCGGCTCGCGCCCGGTGAGGCGTGCCCTGAAGTCTGCATTGGTCGTCATCGTCTGAACTCCTTTTGCCATGGTCACGCGGGCTGCGTTTCGCCGGTCTCATGCGACAGATTGATCTTGCGCGAGCTCAGGACCAGCGCGCCAAAGAGCAGTGCGCCACCCAGCGTGGCCCACCAGGGCGACATCAGCGCGAGGATCGCCGGCAGCACCCAGAGCAGACGTGACACTGCACCCCAGGGAAGCCGGGCCCCGCCCAGAAGATGCGCCGTCGACAGGACGAAGACGGCACCCGAGATCACGGCGCGGGCAATGCGTTCGGCCCCGCCGCCGCCCAGCATGCCGGGATAGGCGATGAACAGCATCGGCAAGGCATAGGCGGTGGCGCCGAGCCGCAGCGTCTGGCCGGCGACCTTCATCCAGGGCGCCTGCGCGATTGTGGCGGCGACGAAGACGCCAAGGCAGACCGGCGGGGTGATCACCGACAGCGCCGCGTAGTAGAGGACGAACATGTGCACGACCAGCGGGTCGATCCCCTGCTGGATCAGCGCCGGCGCAAACACCGCGGCGACCATCACGTAGGCGGCGGAGGTCGGAAGCCCCATGCCCGCGATCAAGCAGACCACCGCCATCAGGCCGGCAATCAGCCAGAGCTGCCCCTGCCCGACGCTCAGCACCGCCGCTGTCACCGCGACGCCGAATCCGGTGAGGTTGATCATCGCCACAAAGACCTGCGCGCCGACCAGAAGGATGCCCACGATGACCACGCCCTTGCCGCCAGCTTCCAGGGCGCGAAGGATGATGCCGAGCACGGCACGCGGATCCTCGCCCTTGCTGATGCGTGCCACGAGCACTGCGATCAGCATGGCAATCATCCCGTAACAGGCGGTCAGCTCGACCGAGTTTCCGTTGATCACCCCGAAGGACAGGCCGAGCAGCCCGGCGACGATCGGCGCCAGCCGCGCGAAGCTCATGGCACCGCGCCAGTCCGGAAGCGTATCGTCGGTGACCGGCCGGAACCCCTGGCGCAGCGCGATGACGTGCACGGTGCTGTAGATGCCGAGGTAGAAGAGCAGCGCCGGCACCACGCCCGCAAGGGCGATCGACCAGTAGTTCAGCCCGACGAGCTCGGCCATGACGAAGGCGGCGGTGCCCATGATCGGCGGCGCAAGCTGGCCGCCCGTGGATGCGATCGCCTCGACCGCACCCGCATAGGCAGGCGGGTATTTCAGGCGCTTCATCAGGGGGATGGTGAAGTTGCCGGTGGTCGCGACATTGGCCACGGTCGATCCATTGATCGCGCCGAAGAAGCCCGAAGCAAAGGTCGCGATTTTCGCCGCACCGCCCGGCCGCGAGCCGCCGAGGCGTGCGGAGAGGTCGAAGAAGGTTTCGCCCGCGCCAGTGTGAAGCAGGATCGCCCCGAATAGCACGAAGGCTGCCAGGGTCGTCGACGCCACGTTGACCAGCATGCCCCACAGGCCGCGGTCCGACAGGAAGATGATCTCGGTCAGATAGCCGGTATCGAAACCGCGGTGCCCGAACTGCCCGGGGATGAGATAACCGAAGAACGCATACCCGACCGAGATGAGCACGATCAGCGGAAACACCCAGTTTGAAGTGCGCCGCGCCAGTTCCAGGACACAGAGCAAGGTGCCGAACCCCATCAGCTTGTCCCAGCCGGTGGCCCAGGGAAGATCGGTCATGATGTCCTGGTAGTTGCCGATGATGTAGCACCCCGAGACGGTCACCACGGCGACGATCGCGGCGTCGATGAACATTCCGAGCGGGCGCCAGCGGCTGCCCTCAAAGAGCGGATGCATCAGCACGGCCAGCGCACTGATCGTCATGACGAAAAGCGCCCTCTGGACCAGAGACTCAAACGGTCCGTTGAACGATGTGTAGAAGACGAACGCACCGAGAAGAACGGCAAGCACGGCGATCGCCGTCTGTCGTAGCCTGGTCGGGAACGGGGGAGCGTCGGAGGGAACGGTCATCGCGGCACCTTCGCGGAATGAGGGGTGGACCGGGCAGCCTCGAGCTGCACCGGTCACAGGACAGATGGTTGCCTCGGGCGAGCCCTTACTTCAGGCGCTCGGGCACGGTCAGGCCGATTTCCTCGTAGTAGCGGATCGCGCCGGGGTGCAGCGGGCTGGTCGCGTATTGGAGCGTCAGCTCCGGCAGGTTCAGCCCCTTGACCGCCGGGAATGCCGCGGCCTGCTCGTCCATGTTCTCCATCACCGCCTTGGTGATGCCATAGGCGGTTTGCTCGTCCATGTCGGGCCGAGCGGAGACGCCGATCATGAACCCCCAGGCCGTGTAGGGCCCGGAGTTTTCCATCTTGCCGCCCGGCATCTCGACGATCGAGAGTTCCGGCAGCGACTCGCGGATCTGGGCTTCTTGTGTGTCGTCGATCCCCAGGACCTGCAGCGGGGTGAAGGCAGCGATATCGGTTGTTAGCGCGTCGAAGCTGGTGCCCACTGCGCTTTTCACGAAGCCCTCCGAACGGTCATCCTTGATGGCATTGGCCTGTTCGCCATTGGTGCCGCGAACCCAATCCGGGGTGATCCCCAAGAGGTCGAACACCTCCTGCGAGGTCGCCTCGGTCGAGGAACCGCGCATGCCCGGGCCGAACTTCTGCCCGTCGAGCCCGGCAAGCTCGGTGATGCCGGAATCGCGGCGGACCACGACATTCTGCGGCGCCAGAGAATAGGCCCAGAGCAGTTTCGACTCGACCGGCCGCCCCTCAAAGGACTTCACACCGTTGTAGGCCTGGTAGAGCGTCGAGGTGGTGATCAAGCCGATGTCGAGCTGCGAGCGGGCCATCCGCTTGAGGTTGTCGACCGTCGCACCTGTCTCGACCACCGAGGCCAGGTAGGTGTCAGGGAAGCTGGCGTTCACGATCTGCGACAACGAGGCGAAATAGGCGTAATGCGCGCTTTGCGAATTGGTTGCCCCGAAGGCAAGACGGGTTTCGGCCCAGGCAGGCGCCGTGGTGGTGAGGGCGGACAGCGAAAGGATCGCCGTCGCCGCCAGGCAACGGAATTTCATGGATTCTCCTCCCAAAGAATTCTGAGTCACCCACGAACGGGTGCTGGGAAAGGAGTAGCCACAGAACTGGAACGCTATGCAACTCTTGCCATAAAATATGAAATTATTTCACTACCCGCTTTCGCGCACCTGCAACTCGCCGGGCAGGATTCGGATGTCACCAATCTCTTCGGACCCATCGGAGGCGAGAATGATGTCCACGGCCTGGTCGAGCATCCTGCGCAGCGGTTGACGCACCGTGGTCAGACGGTAGGATTCCCATGCGGCCATCGGGATATCGTCGAACCCCACCACCGCCAGGTCGTCGGGGACCGAAGCGCCGGCGATCCGTGCAGCGTCGAGCACCGCGATGGCCATGATGTCATTTGCACAGAAGACGGCATCTGGCAGCGGTCGCCGTGCCAGCATTTCCTGCGCCGCGGCATAGGCGCGACGGTAGTCGAACTCCCCGTCCAACTGCTGCGCGAAGACGCGACCTGCATCCTCCAGCCGGTCGCGGAAACCGCGCATTCGTTCGAGATGCGTGGATGTGTCCCGCCGCCCTCCCATGAAGGCGATGCGCTGACGGCCCCCCGTCAGGAAACGCTCCGCGATCTGCTGCGCGCCGCCGTAATTGTCGCAGCAGACCGCCATCATCCGACTGTCCGTTTGAACGCGATTCAGCAGCACCGCTGGAATGCCATTTTGCCGGCAGGCCCGCGCGAGCCCAGACGTCAGGGTCGAATTGGCCAGGATGACGCCCTCGGTCCGAAAGTCGAGAACCTGCCGAATGGCGGTGTCTACATCCTCGGCCGAGGGGACCACATGCACGATCGCTTTCAGCCCGCGTTCCGGCAAGAGCCGCGTCATCTCGTCCACGGCAATCGGGTAGAACGGATTTTGCATCTCGCTCACCACCATGGCGATCGTGTCGGTCGCCTGTGTCGCGCGCACCTGGTCGACCTTGCTGACGTAGCCCAGTCGCGCGGCGACCGCGAAGATTGCCTTGCGCTTGTCCTCAGATATCGGGGCATTGCCCCGATATGCCCGCGACACCGCGGACACGGAAACGCCGGCTTCCGTCGCGACGTCTTTTGCTGTGATCTTTGTCATGCCTGCGGTATAAACATATTTTCACGATAAGTGAAAAAGTTTCACTTTAGGCAGACTTCCTTATTCGCCGGATCTGGCCATTTCTTTCGACAGACAAAAGAGTCGCAGCCTGAGTCCTGCTTCGGCGAAGGGCGAGTTGAGCCCTGAGAACCCTCGCGCGCAAGGCGGAGCAGAACGAGTCCTAGGCGGCTGACGGATATCAAAGAGCACGGCGGTCGCGACAGTATCGCGAGGCAGGGCTCTAGGCCCGTACCAGCGCAGGCAGTCCCGGAAATCCCAATGCGGTCAAGCCTCCGAGCGCCAAGGACACGCTATCGCCGGGCATACCCTAAGATGCACCTGTCGCGAACATCGGCCCGCCCTTCCAGCGCGGAAAGCCGTAGCCGTGCACCTCGACCAGGTCGATGTCCTGCGGGGTCTGCGCGATGCCTTCATCTAGGATCGCCTGGCCTTCCGCCGCCATTGCGCCGACGAGCCGCTCGGCGATCTCGGTACGCGGGAGATCGAGCGATCCAGCGGTCCACCCGGCGAGCAGCTCCGTCACCGCGGCGGAGGGCTGCGGTGTCCGGTCACCCTCGGCGTAGTCGTACCAGCCGCCTGCCGTCTTCTGGCCCTTGCGCCCGGCCCGCACGAGGGTGTCGCCCAGCGTCTCGGGCACCTCCTGCCCCGCCGCCCGCGCGCCCTCGCGCTGCAAGAAGGCAATGTCGAGCCCGCCAAGATCCTGCGCCTCGAAAGGCCCCATCCGGAAGCCGTAGTCCCGCATCGCCGCGTCGATCTCGGCGATCGGCACGCCCTGAATGACCAGCGCCTCGGCCTCGGCACGGTAGCGCTTGAGAATACGATTGCCGATGAAGCCCTCGCAGATGCCCGCCCGCACCGGCACCTTGTTCAGCGCTCGCCCGAGCGCGAAGCCGGTGGCCAGCACGTCGGGCGCGGTGTCCGGCGTCGGCACGATCTCGAGCAGCTTCATGATGTGGGCCGGGCTGAAAAAATGCAGCCCGATGAAGCGCTCGGGGTTCGGCAGCCCCTCGGCGATGGCACGCGGATCGAGGTACGAGGTGTTGGTCGCCAGCACCGCATCGCTCCGGCAGACGCGGCCGAGTGCGGCGAATACGGCGCGCTTCACGCCGATCTCCTCGAACACCGCTTCGATCACCAGATCGACCTGCGCCAATTCGGCATAGTCGGTGCTGCCGCGCACGCCAGCCATCCGCTCGGCCCGGCCCTCTTGGGTGAGCTTGCCGCGCTTGACCGCGCCGTCGAAGATCTTGCCCATGTTGTCGAGACCCCGCGCCACTGCCTCGGCATCGCGCTCAATGAGGATGATCTCCATCCCCGCCTCGCGGCACGCCCCGGCGATGCCAGCGCCCATGGTGCCGCCGCCGATGACGCCGACCGTCCTGAACGGGCGCGGCTCGACGCCCTTGAGCGCGGCGGGTTTCGGCGCGGCGCGCTCGGCGAAGAAGACATGCCGCAGCGCCGCCGCCTCTTCCGAGCCTCGCAGGTCGAGGAAGGTCTCGCGCTCATGCGCCATAGCCTCGGCGAAGCCGTTCTCGGTGGCGAAGCGTAGGCTGTCCAGCGCGCGCAGCGGCGCTTGATGCCCGGCCTTGGAGGCGGACTTGAGGGCCGCCTGCCAGAATTCTTCCGGCATTTGGTCCAGCGGGCGTTTTGACGCCGGCACCGGCAGGTCCGCCCCCAACGCCTTGCGGGCGAAGGCCACCGCGTCGCTTTCCAGATCGCTCACCACCGCGTCGATGAGCCCCGTCTTCAGCGCCCTGCCGGCGGACATCGGACGCCCGCCCGTCACTAGATCCACTGCCGCCTCGACGCCGGCCAGGCGAGGTGTACGCACCGTGCCCGAAGCGCCGGGTATGACGCCGAGCGTGACTTCGGGCAGCCCCACCTTGGCGCTTTCGACGGCGACGCGAAAGCGGCAGCCCATGGCGATCTCGAACCCGCCGCCGAGCGCCGCGCCGTGGATCGCCGCGACCCAGGGCTTTTCCGCCGCCTCGATCCTGTCCACCACGTCGGGCAGATGCGGCTCGACCGGCGGCTTGCCGAACTCGCTCACGTCCGCCCCGGCGAGGAAGGTCCGCCCGGCGCAGATCAGCACAACGGCCTTCACCTCGGGGTCGGCGTCGAGGTGGCCCACCATCTCGTAGAGCCCCTTGCGCACGGCCTCGGAGATCGCGTTCACCGGCGGGTTGTCGAGGGTGACGACGGCGATCTCGCCGTCGCGGCGGACAGTCAGGAGTGTCATGGTTCAGAGTCCCAGATAGGCTTCACGGATGCGCGGATCGGCGATGAGATCGGGCGCGGCACCGGTCATGGTGATCCGCCCGGTTTCCATCACGTAGCCGCGGTCGGCGATCTTGAGCGCACCATAGGCATTCTGCTCGACCAGCAGCACCGTCACGTCGCGCTCCTTGAGCGATTTGACCACCTCGAAGATCTGCGCCACCAGAAGCGGCGCCAGACCCATCGAGGGCTCGTCGAGCAGCAGGCAATGCGGCCGGCCCATCAGTGCGCGGGCGATGGCCAGCATCTGCTGCTGCCCGCCCGAGAGTCCGCCCGCCGCGAGATTGCGCTTTTCCTTGAGGATCGGGAACATGGCAAAGGCGTCGGCCATGTCGCGGTCCACCCGCTCGTCGGTGAAGAGGAAGGCGCCAAGGCGCAGGTTCTCCTCGACCGTGAGATTGGTGAAGATCTGCCGCCCCTCGGGCGATTGCGCCAGCCCCCGCTTCAGCCGCTTGTGGGCGGGCACCGAGGCGAAACTCTCGCCGCGGAAGACGATGCTCCCGTCGCTCACCGGCTGGGTGCCCGAGAGGCACTTCAGCAGCGTGGTCTTGCCGGCGCCGTTGGCACCCACCACGGTCACGATCTCGCCCGAGCTGACCTCGAGGTCGAGCCCGTGCAGCACCTCGATGCGCCCGTAGCGCGAGCGCAGCCCCTCAACCGTCAGCATGGGCAGGCTCCTCCTCTTCGGTGCCGAGATAGGCGGCGATCACCGCCGGGTCGCGCGAGACGGTGGCCGGGTCGCCCTCGGCGATCTTCTCGCCGTGGTCGAGCACGACGATGTGGTTCGAGATCCGCATCACCAGCTTCATGTCGTGCTCGACCAGCAGGATGGCGATGCCCGAGGCGGCCAGCTCGGCGATCAGATGGTCGATCTCCTCGGTCTCGACGGCGTTGCAGCCCGCCGCCGGTTCATCCAGCAGCAGGATCTTCGGGTTGAGCGCCAGCGCGCGGGCGATCTCCAGCCGCTTCAAAGCGCCGTAGCTGAGGTTTCCGGCGATCTGCTCGGCGGCCTTGTCGAGCCGCACCCGTTCCAGCAGCTTGCGCGCCCCGGCCCGCGCCTCGGCCGCACGCCGCTTCATGCCGGGCAGCGAGAGCAGGTCGGCCCAGACCGAGCCGCGCTCTGAAAGGTGGTACCCCGCCAGCACGTTGTCGAGCACCGTCATCTCCTGGAAGATCTGCAGGTTCTGGAAGGTGCGCGACAGGCCCATCTCGGCCAGCCGGTTGGGGGCCACCCCGGTCACCTCGGTCCCGTTCAGCGAGACCGAGCCGCGCCCGGGCTGGTAGACGCCCGAGATCATGTTGAAGAGCGTGGTCTTGCCCGCCCCGTTCGGCCCGATGACCGAGACGATCTCGCCGGGCGCGACCTTGAAGCTCACGTCGTTGACCGCCTTCAGCCCGCCGAAGCTGATGCCGAGGCCCTGTACGTCCAGAAGGCTCATTCGTCCCTCCCCTTCAGGCGCCGCGCGATCGAGGGCAGCAGCCCCTGCGGCAGGAAGATCATCACCAGCACCATGACAAGGCCCAGCACCAGCTGCTCATATTCGGCAAATACCGTCAGCACCTGCGGCAGCAGTGTCAGGATCGCCGCGCCGAAGGTGGCGCCCAGCACCGAGCCGACACCGCCAAGCACCGCCATGGTGACCATCTCGACCGAGTGCATGAAGCCCGCGACGTCCGGCGTGATGTAGCCGTTCTGCAGTGCCAGCAGCGAGCCCGCGACCGAGGCGTAGACCGCCGAGATCACGAAGGCGCGCAGTTTCTGGCGCGGCACGTCCACGCCGACGGTCGCGGCCGCCACTTCCGAGCCGTGCAGCGCCCGCATGGCGCGGCCCGAGGGGCTGTCGAAGAGGTTCAGCGCTAGCCACGCCCCGACAAGCAGCACAACGCCGCAGACCATGTACCAGAACTCGCCGCCCGAAAGCCGCCAGCCCATGTCGCGCAGCAGGCTGCGCAGGCCAAGATCGGCGACGTTCATCCCGTCCGGGCCGCCGGTCAATCCGCGCTCGTTGGTCAGCACCATCGACACGAGGATACCGAAGCCCAGCGTCGCCACCGCGAGGTAGTAGCCCTTGAGCCGCAGGATGGGCTTGCCGATCAGCGCCGCCATCACGCCCGAGACCACCGCGCCCAGCACCAGTGCCAGCGCCGGATGCAGCCCGAGGTGCTCGGGCGCCAGTGCACAGGCATAGGCGCCGATCCCGGCGAAGCCCGCGTGCCCGAGGCTGATCTGCCCGGCATAGCCGATCAGGATCACCAGCCCGACCACCGACAGCGCGTTGACGAAGATCAGCGCACCGACGCGGTAGTAATAGCCCGAGGGGAAGAACAGCGGCAGCAGCGCGATGAGCAGCGCCAGCACGCCGAGCGAAATCCATTTGTTGCGTCCGGTCATCACACGCGCTCCGTCGATTTGCTGCCGAAGAGCCCCTGCGGCATCACGAAGAGCACACCGAGGATGACGATGAAGGCCACCGCCTCTTTGTACTGCGAACTGAGATAGCCCGCAGTCAGCGCCTCGAAACAGCCGAGCAGCAGCCCGCCAACCAGCGCGCCCTTGGGGTTGCCCATGCCGCCCAGCATGGCGGCGGCAAAGCCCTTGAGCGCCAGCGCGACGCCCACGTCGTAGCCGACCAGCGTGATCGGGGTGACCAGCACGCCCGCGAAGGCACCGATGGCCGCCGAAAGCCCGAACGAGAGCGTCATCACCCAGCCGGTGTTGATCCCGACGAGCTGCGCCGCGACGCGGTTGTTTGCGGTGGCGAGCACCGCCTTGCCGGTCAGCGTGAGGGTGAAGAATATCCAGAGACCCACGAAGACCGCCAGCGCGCCACCGATCACCCACAGGCTCTGCGGCAGGATCGTCGCGCCCAGAACGTGGATCGGATCATCGCCCGAGAAGGACGGGAAGCGGTGCAGCTGCTTGTCGAAAACCAGCTGCGTCGCGCCGCGGATGACGATTGAGGCCCCGATGGTGATGATGATGAGCGAGACCACGGGCGCGCCGCGCGCCGGCTCGATGGCCAGCTTGTTGAGCGCCACGCCGATGGCCGATGTGATCAGGATGGCGACCACGGCGGCGAGCGGCAGCGGCAGTCCGGCCTCGAAGGCGAAGACGGTAATCATCCCGCCCAGCATGACGAATTCGCCCTGGGCGAAGTTCACCACGTCGGAGGCGTTGTAGATGATGGTGAATCCCAGCGCCACGAGCGCGTAGACGGCGCCCACGGTCAGACCGGAGAACAGGAATTGCAGCAGGGCGTCCATCGGGGCTCCCAAGGCTTTGGCGGATTGGGGTGCGGCTCCGGGCGCGAGGCCCGGAGCCGAAGCGGGTTACTCGACGGGCAGCCAGTCGCCGTCCTTGATCTCCAGCATCCGGAAGGCGCTGAGATCGAGGCCGAGGTGATCCTCGGGCGAGAAGCTGTAGGTGCCGGTGGTGCCGACGAGGCCGTCGGTCGCCTCCAGCGCGTCGCGGATCGCCTGCGGATCCTCGCTGTCACCGGCGCGGGTGATGGCATCGACGATCAGCGCAAAGGCATCATGCGCATAGCCGCCGAAGGTCGAGACCTCCTGGTCGTACCTGGCCTTGTAGGCCTCGGTGTAGGTGGTCACCACCTCGTATTGCGCGTCATCTTCGGCCAGCTTGTCGGCGATCAGCAGCGCGGTCCCCGGCAGGCGCAGCCCCTCGGCGGCCTCGGCCCCGGCTAGCTCGATGAAGGCGTCCGAGGCAACCCCGTGGCTCTGGTAGAGCGGGATCTCGAAGCCGAGCTGCGCGACGTTGCGGGTGACAATCGCAGGGCCCTGGCCGAAGCCCGGGTTCAGCACCGCCTGCACGCCGCCCGTATTGCGGATGCGCGTGAGCTGCGGGGTCATGTCGGCGTCCTGCGGGCCATAGGTCTCATCGGCAAGGATCTCGATGCCGTGCTCGCCCGCGACCTCCTTGCACTGCGCCTGCATCGACGCGCCGAAGCCGTCGGTGCCCGAGATCATGCCGATCTTGGTGATGCCCTGCGCCTGCATGTCGGTGAAGATCTTCTCGCAGGCCATGCGGTCGGTGTGCGGGGTCTTGAAGACATACTCACGCACCGGGTCGATGATCGAGATCGCGCCGGCCAGCGAGATGAAGGGAATGCCCTCGTCCTCGGCCACGGACAGGATCGACATGGTGGTGCCGGTGGTCGAGCCGCCGATGATCGCGACGACCTCGTCATCTTCGACGAGGCGGGTGGCGAAGGTGCGCGCCTTGTTGGGATCGCCGCCGTCGTCGTAGAGCGTGAGGGCGATCTCCTCCCCATTGATCCCCCCTTCCTCGTTCAGCTGTTCGACCAGCATCTCGATGGTCTTGGCCTCGGGGTCGCCGAGGAAGGCCGCGGGGCCGGTCGCCGAGACGCTGACGCCGAGACGGATCTCGGCCTGCGCGGCGCCGGCGAGGACGCCGAGAGCGGCGAAGGTGGCAAGCGCGGTGGTGGTCTTGGACATCATGGTAACTCCTCCCAGATTGGTGTCCGTCGAAAGTCGGGTGCCGGGGCTCCGGTCAGGCGCTCAGGCCGCCTTGGGCCAGCGGATCATCACGCGCCGGAAGCGGGGCGCGACGAAGGCGGCGTCGGTCAGGCTGGCATTGCCCGCCGGGTTCGCCCCGGTGACGTGAAAGTCGGAGAAGGCCGCCGACTGGTTCACGTAGATATTGCCGGTGAGATTCACCGAGAGGTTCACGCCCGCCTGTGCAAAAGCCTTCGCCGCCCGTTTGATCAGCGCCTCATCTATTGCGTAGAGCGCCGCGGTGATCGCGCCCTTACTGCGGGCGATCCCTGCGGCGCGGGCGATGGCATCCTCGGCGCCATCGCAGGGCACGAGGAACGAGACCGGGCCGAAGCACTCGTCGTTCTGCGGACCCTCGGCGCCTTCGACCGCGACCATGAGTGGTGTGGCGCTGCGGCCATGGCCGGTTTCGGCGCTGTCGCGGATTACCCGGCCTGCGCCGAGGGCGGTCTCGATGCGCTGCAACGTGTTGGGATTGACGATGGTGCCGCAGATCCCGGCGGCGCGCGCCGGATCGGAGAGCAGCGCGTCGATCGCCTGCTTGATCCCCTCGGCCACCTCGTCAAAGCTCTTGCGCCCCTGATCGGTCTCGATCCCGCCGCGCGGAATATAAAGGTTCTGCGGCGAGGTGCACATCTGCCCCGAATAGAGCGACAGCGAGAAGGCGAGGTTGGCGCACATCCCGGAGAAATCATCGGTGCCGGTGATGGTGACCGAGTTGACCCCGGCCTCCTCGGTGAACAGCATCGCTTGGCTGTGCGCGCGGATCCAGGCGGCAAAGGCGGTGGACCCGGTGTAGTCGATCAGCGCCACTTTCTCGTGCGCCGCCAGATCCTTGGTGATCTGGGCCTCCGGCGCGTCGGCGGCCAGCAGCACGGCGTCCTGCGGCAGCCCGATCTCGGCGAAGACCTCGCGCAGCACGCGCACGGTCAGCGCCAGTGGCAGGATGGCACGCGGGTGCGGCTTGACGATCACCGGGTTGCCGGTGGCGAGGCTGGCAAAAATTCCCGGGTAGCCGTTCCAGGTCGGAAAGGTGTTGCAGCCCACGGTGAGCGCGATGCCGCGCGGCACCAGCGACCAGTGCTTCTCGATCACCAGCGGCGCATGCTTGCCCTGCGGCTTTTCCCAGACCGCGTCGCGGGCGCTGCGGGTCAGCTCGGAATAGGCCATTGCCAGCGCCTCGAGCCCGCGATCCTGCGCGTGCGGCCCGCCCGCCTGGAAAGCCATGGCAAAGGCCTGGCCGGTGGTGTGCATGGTGGCGTGGCCGAGCAGGAAGCTCATCTTGTTGAGCCGCACCAAGGCCTCGAGCAGTGCCCCGATCCGCGCCTCGACCGTGGCCTCGGCGAACGCGGGCGCGGCAGCCTCGGCGGCCGCGAGCAGCGCCTCGGGCGCGGCGGCGGGATAGCGGATGCCAAGCTCGGGGCCCCAGGGAGAAACCTCGGACCCGACGCGCCCCTCCTCGGGATGGCCGGGCAGATCGAAGGCGGCGCCCAGCAGGCGAGCATAGGACGATTCGCCCTCTGCCTTCGCGGTTTCGCCGTAGATCTTCCCGCTCGGGACCTCGGGAAACGGGGTCCAGAATTCGCGCGTTTCCAGCGCCTTCAGGGCACTTTCCAGCAGCGGTTTATGGCGGGTGAACAGGTCTGTCATGGCTCCTCCCAAAGCTTGACAAGTATCATTGACCGTCCGGTCGGTTTATGCAACAGTAAATCTCACAGGCCCCGTGGAGGGGGGCTCGGAGGATCACATGACGACATCGCAAACCGTGCTGGCGGAGCTGGAGTCCGGCGTTCTGAAGCTGACGCTCAACCGCCCGGAAAAGCTCAACTCCTTCAACGAGGAGATGCACCTTGCTCTGCGCGCTCAAATCCAGCGGGCGCATGATGACGACGCGATTCGCGCCGTGCTGCTCACCGGTGCAGGGCGCGGCTTCTGCGCCGGGCAGGACCTCGGCGACCGCGACCCGCGCAAAGGCGGCCCCAAGCCGGACCTCGGCCAGACCATCGAGACCTTCTACAACCCCACCCTCCGGCTCATCCGCGCGCTGGAAAAGCCGGTGATCTGCGCGGTGAACGGCGTGGCGGCGGGCGCCGGGGCCAATATCGCCTTTGCGTGCGACATCGTGCTTGCGGCGAAATCGGCGAAGTTCATTCAGGCCTTTTCCAAGATCGGGCTAATCCCCGACGCGGGCGGAAGCTGGTCGCTGACCCGCATTCTCGGCGAGCCGCGCGCCAAGGCCCTGACCATGACCGCCGAGCCGCTGATGGCCGAGACCGCCGCCGATTGGGGGCTGATCTGGAAGGCGCTCGACGACGAGGCCCTGATCCCCGAGGCCGAGGCGCTGGCGGCAAAACTGGCCGCCGGGCCGACGCTGGGGCTGGGCCTTACCAAGCGTCTCATCCATGAGGCCGCGACAAACGATCTCGACACGCATCTCGATCGCGAGCGAGACTGTCAGCGCGAGGCAGGCCGATCCGACGACTACGCCGAGGGCGTCACGGCCTTTCTCGAGAAACGTCCTGCCAGCTTCCGGGGGAAGTGAGCCATGAAGGACATTCAGAGCATGACCCCTCAGGATCTCGCCGAGGCCTGCGCCAAGGAAATGTGGAACGCCGACAGCGCCTCGCAGCGGCTCGGCATGACGCTGGCCCACATCGCGCCCGGCCATGCGACGCTCGAGATGGAGCTGAGCGAGCAGATGACCAACGGCCACGGCAACGCCCACGGCGGCTATCTCTTCACGCTGGCCGACAGCGCCTTTGCCTTCGCCTGCAACACCTACAACGAGATGACCGTCGCGCAGCATTGCTCGGTCACCTACATCACCCCGGGCGCGCTCGGGGATCGGCTCACGGCCACCGCCCGCGAGATCTCGCGCAAGGGCCGCTCGGGCATCTACGACGTGACGATCACCCGGGAGGACGGGACCGTCATCGCAGAATTCCGCGGCCATTCGCGGACGCTCAACCGGCCCCTGCTGCCTGAAGCGCGGGCGGAGGGCTGACCCATGAAGGGAGGAGAGACCATGACAGACATGACCCCGATGAAGGAGATCCTCGACCCGATCGAGATCGCCAGCCGTGACGAAATTTCCGCGCTTCAGAGAAAGCGCATGGCCTGGTCGCTCCGCCACGCCTACGAGAATTCCCCCTTCTATCGCAAACGCTTCGACGAGCACGGCGCGCATCCGGACGACTTCAAGACCCTCGCCGATCTCGCCAAGTTCCCCTTCACCATGAAGCAGGATCTGCGCGACACCTACCCATTCGGCATGTTCGCCGTCCCGCGTGAGCAGCTGGTGCGCATCCACGGCTCTTCGGGCACCACCGGCAAGCCCACCGTCGTCGGCTACACACAGAAGGATATCGACATCTGGGCGGACTGCATGGCGCGCTCGATCCGGGCCTCCGGCGGCCGCAAGGGCGATATCTGCCACGTCGCCTACGGCTACGGTCTCTTCACCGGCGGGCTCGGGGCCCACTACGGCGCCGAGCGGCTCGGCTGCACCGTGGTGCCGATCTCCGGCGGCATGACCGAGCGCCAGGTCACCCTGATGCAGGACTTCCAACCCCAGATCATCATGGTCACGCCTTCCTACATGCTCTCGATCCTCGACGAGTTCCGCCGCCAGGGCCTCGACCCGCGGCAGAGCTCGCTCAAGGTCGGCATCTTCGGCGCCGAGCCATGGACCAACGCCATGCGCGAGGAGATCGAGCAGGCCTTCGACATGCACGCGGTCGACATCTACGGCCTATCCGAGATCATGGGCCCCGGCGTCGCCAACGAATGCGTCGAGACCAAGGATGGGCTGCACGTCTGGGAAGACCACTTCTACCCCGAGATCATCGATCCCACGACGGGCGATGTGCTGCCCGACGGCGAGATGGGCGAGCTGGTGTTCACCACGCTCACCAAGGAAGGCCTGCCGATGGTGCGCTACCGCACCCGCGATCTCACACGCATCCTGCCCGGCACCGCGCGCTCGATGCGCCGGATCGAGAAGATCACCGGCCGCAGCGACGACATGATCATCCTGCGCGGCGTCAATGTCTTCCCGACCCAGATCGAAGAGCAGATCCTGAAATGCGAGGGCCTCGCCCCGCACTTCCAGATCGAGCTTGGCCGCAAGGACCGCATGGACGTTATGACCGTGCACGTCGAATGCACCCCGGCCCGCTGCGATGCCGATGCCCGAGCCGCCTCGGCGAAGGAGCTGTCGCATCACATCAAATCGGTGGTTGGTGTCTCGACCAAGATCGAGGTGCATGACCGTGAGGGCGTTGCTCGATCCGAAGGCAAAGCCAAGCGAGTCGTCGACAACCGCCCGAAGTAACCTACGGGCAGGCTAGAAAATACCCCGTCCGGCGGCTAAGAACTGGCGCGCCGCCAATCCCCCACCGGACCAAGAGGAGCATTCGCGCATATGGCAAGAACGCGCGCCAGCGACTTCGAGGAGAAGCAGCACCAGCTACTTCTCACCGCCGCCAACGTCTTTGCGACGCAGGGGATGGAGAAAGCCTCCATGTCCCAGATCGCATCCGAAGCCGGGGTGTCGAAGTCGCTGCTCTACCACTACTACCCGTCGAAGGACGCGCTGATCTTCGCGATCATCGAGACCCATCTCGATGAGCTCGACGCCGCGCTGGTCGAGGCGGACGATCCCGCCCTGCCCCCGCGCGCGCGGCTCGAGCAGCTGGTGATGACCGTGCTCGACGCCTACAAGGGCGCCGATGACCAGCATAAGGTCCAGCTCAACGCCGGTCCCGCGCTGTCGGACGAGCAGAAAGCCGCGATCACCAAGATCGAGCGGCGCATCGTCAAGCACTTCTCCGCCGTGCTGACTGAGATCCACCCGCAGCTCGACACGCCTGAGAGGCCGCTGCTGATGCCCGTCACCATGTCGCTCTTCGGCATGATGAACTGGGTCTACATGTGGTTCCGCGACGGCGGCAAGATCAGCCGCGAGGACTATGCCCGCGTGGCGACGACCCTGATCCTCGAAGGGGTCAAGGGCGTTCGCTGAGCGCCGTGCGCTCGACCACCAGCGGATCATACTCGGGCGCCGTCACGCGGCGGCGCCCCTCTTCCACCTCCGCCAGCGGCTGCGCCGGGGCGAGCTTGGTCTTGGCATCCACCGCGAGCTGGCGGTAGACGTCGGTGCCGCGCGACTTCCAGTCGATTTCCTGCTCGGTCAGCGCGCGCAGCACCTTCGCGGGTGAGCCCACCGCCATGACGTTGGCCGGGATCTCGCTCCCCGCCCGCACGAAGGCCATGGCGCCGAGGATTGTGTTCTCGCCGATCCGCGCCTCGTCCATCACCACGGCATTCATCCCGATCAGCGCATTGCGCCCGATGTGGCAGCCGTGCAGCACCGCGCCGTGACCGACATGACCGCGCTCCTCGACCACGACATCCTTGCCGGGAAAGGCATGGGCGACGCAGGTCTCCTGCACATTCGAGCCGGGCTGCAGCGTGATCCGCCCGAAGTCGCCGCGCAGGACCGCACCGGGGCCGACATAGCAGCCGGGCCCCACGATCACGTCCCCGATGAGCACTGCCTCGGGATGCACAAAGGCCGAGGGGGCCACCACCGGCACCACCCCGTCCCAGGACCAGATCGCCATGTTCAGCCCTCCTGCGGCAGCGGCCAGCTCTTGGCCACCATGGTCAGCACGTCGTACTCGGCCACCACCTCGTCGTTCTGGTTGGTGACGCGGCAATCCCAGCGCACCTCGCCGTAAACCGTCCCCTCGCGGGGGTTGATCTGCTTGCACGTCAGCTGCACCTGCAGGCTGTCGCCGAAATACACGGGTGTCAGGAAGCGCATGTTGTCGACGCCGTAGTTGGCCAGCACCGGGCCCGGATCGGGCTGCACGAAAAGCCCCGCCGCGAACGACGCGATAAGGTAGCCATGCGCCACGCGGTCGTCGAAGAACGGGTTGGCTTTCGCCGCGCCGCTGTCCATGTGCGCATAGAAGGTGTCGCCGGTGAAATGGGCGAAATGCTCCACGTCCTCTTCTGTGATGACCCGGCGCTCGGTGACGAGTTGGTCGCCGATGTTCAGCTCGGCCAGCGACTTGCGGAACGGGTGTGTTCCCTGCTCGGCCGGTGCGCCCGCGACCCATTCGCCAGTCACAGAAGACAGCAGCCTCGGCGTGCCCTGCACGGCGGTGCGCATCATGAAATGCTTCACCCCGCGCATGCCGCCCATCTCCTCGCCGCCACCCGCGCGACCCGGCCCGCCGTGCACCAGAGGTGCCAGCGGCGCCCCGTGGCCGGTCGAGCTCTTGGCGCTGTCGCGGTTGCCAAGCATCACCCGCCCGTGGAAGGGCGCGATGCCCAGCACCAATTCCGACGCCACCTCAGCATCATTGGTGAAGACCGACGAGACCAGCGAGCCCTTGCCCTTCATCGCCAGAACGACCGCCTCATCGAGAGCCTCGTAGCCCATCACCGTCGCCACCGGGCCAAAGGCCTCGATATCGTGCGGAGCCGTGGCCGTCATCGGGTCGGCGCAGCGCAGCAGAACCGGGTTCATGAACGCGCCTTTCTCGGCATCCCCCGAGACCAGTTCGACCTTTTCCGGATCGCCGAAGACGATCTCCGCCTCGCGGGCGATCTCGGCGATCTTCTCGCGCACGCCGTCGCGATCCCCGAGCGAGGCCAGTGCTCCCATTCGGGCATTGGCATCGTCCGGTAGACCCGCCGGGGTCTGCGCCAACCGCTGCGAAAGCGCCTCGATCACCGCCCGCTCCTGCGCCTTGGGCACCAGGACGCGGCGGATCGCGGTGCATTTCTGCCCCGCCTTGGCGGTCATCTCGCGGTGCACCTCCTTGACGAAAAGATCGAACTCCGGCGTGCCCGGCACGGCGTCCGGGCCGAGGATCGCGGCGTTGAGGCTGTCGGCCTCCATGGTGAAGCGCACCGAGTTCTCGACGATCGTAGGGTGCGACTTCAGCTTGCACCCGGTGGTGGCCGAGCCGGTGAAGGTGACGATATCCTGCCCGGTCACGTGGTCCAGCAGGTCGCCGACGCCGCCGCAGACAATCTGCAGCGCGCCGTCCGGCAGGATGCCCATCTCAAGGATCCGCCGCACCACCAGCTCGGTGAGATAGGCCGTGGCCGAGGCGGGCTTCACGAGACACGGCATGCCAGCGATCAGCGCGGGGGCGATCTTTTCCAGCATCCCCCAGACCGGGAAGTTGAAGGCGTTGATGTGGATCGCCACACCGTGCACCGGCACGAGAATGTGCTGAGCGACAAAGCTGCCGTCGCGCGACAGACCCTCGACCGCGCCCTCGGGGATGACCTTGGCGTTGGGAAGCTCGCGCCGTGCCTTCGAGGCGAAAGTGAGCATGGTACCGATACCACCATCAATGTCCGGCCAGGCATCGCGAGCCGTGGCGCCGGTGGCGAGGCTCTCGGCGTAGAACTCGTCCTTCATCTCCATCAGCTTGAGGCCGATCGCCTTCAACATCAGCGCTCGCTCGTGGATGGTGTACTGGCGCATCGCCTTGCCGCCAACCTCGCGGCCCCAGGCCAAGGCCCCGGCAAAATCGAGCCCCTCCGAGCCGATATAGGCATGGACAGAGCCGGTCCCGGCATTGGCGAGCGGCTTGCCCTCCCCGTCGCCGGCGCGCCAGGCACCCTGCATATAGCTCTCGAGGCGGCGCGCGGTGCGTCCCGTATCCAGCATTTGCTCGTCCTTCCTGTTCAGTTCAGGCCAAGACCGGAAAGCACGCTTTCCGCCTCGGCGCGCCACGCAGCACGCAGCGTCTCGTTGTCGGTGTGGCGCAGGCCCATGGCCTTTTGCTTCTCGAAGCGCTCCGATGTTGCCGGGCCGAAGGTCTCGGCAACGCGCGGCATCCAGTAGGCGACCGAGGCTCTGGCCTCGTCCGTCGCCCCAATCCGCTCGAGCCCTTCGATCCCCAGCTTCATGTGCCGCTTCTCGCGCGGCAGGATCTCCCGCAGCACCTCGGCCAGCGGCTGGTACGAACTGCGCGCCAGCTCGCCCACGGCATGCTGCGTCGCGAGGCCCATGAGCACGTTCATCACCACCGCGTCGGTCCAGCCGGTCAGCGGGTAGTGAAAGACTGAAAGCCGCATGTCGCCGCCGTGGCGCTTCGCCTCGAGCGCACTTTCACGGCTCTCGCGCGCGGCCCAGTCGTGGGCCCGCTCGTAGAGCGCCTTGTCGGTGCCGAAGCCCTCCATCAGCTCGAGCACGCGCTCGGCATGGTCGGCCTTCTCGAGCGTGATCCGGCTGGCGGCGATGCGCGCCTTGATCCCCGGCGCCCAGTTGATCGCCCCGGCAAAGCCCGCAGACCCCGCCAATTCACTGTCGACGAAGGAGGACATCAGCCGCAACAGCTCGCCGCGATAGCGCGGCGGCACGTTCTCGGGAGAGGTCAGCTTGCCGCCCTGCGCGAGATACTCGGCGATGGGCATGGTATCGGTGTCATTCGTCATAGCTGAGCACCACCTTGTCGGAGAGCGGAATGCACTGGCACGACAGCACGTAGCCGGCGCGCACCTCGTAGTCCTCGAGCGCGTGGTTGATCTCCATCTCGACCTCTCCCTCGAGCACCTTGGCGCGGCAGGTCGAGCAGACGCCCGCCTTGCACGAATAGGGCGCGTCCATGTTGTTCTCGATGGCGGCGTCCAGCACGGCAGTGCCGTCCTTCGGCATCTGGAAGGTGCGGGTCGCGCCGTCGAGCGTGACCGAAACCTCGCAGGTGTTCCCCGCGGAGGCGGCCTGCTGCGAGACAGCCCGCGTCTTGGCGCGGCCCGGCTGCGAAGATGCGAAAAGCTCGAACTTGATCTGCGCGTCGGTCAGCCCGGCCTGGCGCAGGCTCTCGGCAATCGTCAGCATCATCGGCTCGGGGCCGCAGATGAAGGCGGTGTCCACGCCCTCGGCATCGATCCAGAGGCGGAACAGCATCTCCATCTTCTCGGCGTCGATGCGCCCGGTGAAGAGGTCTATCTCCTGCCCCTCGCTCTCGAGGATGTGGATCACCGCGAAGCGCCCGAGATAGGTGTTCTTGAGATCCTCCAGCTCTTCGCGGAACATGATCGAGCCGACCTGGCGGTTGGCGTAGACCAGCGTGAAGGTGGCGTTGGGTTCGCGCGACAGAACGGTCTTGATGATCGACAGCACCGGGGTGATGCCCGAGCCCCCGGCAAAGCCGAGGTAGCTCTTGGCGCTCGACGGATCGAGCACGGTGAAGAACCGCCCCTGCGGCACCATCGCGTCGAGCGTGTCGCCGGGTTTCAGGTTTTCGTTGGCCCAGGTCGAGAAGGCGCCGCCGTCGACGCGCTTGATGCCGACCTTGAGGCAGCCCTCGTCGAGCCCGGCGCAGATCGAGTAGGACCGCCGCAACTCCTCGCCGTCGAACTCGCGTCGGAAGGTCAGGTACTGGCCCTGGGTGAAGCCGAAACTCTCGGCGTCCTCGGCGCGCGGCTTGAGGGTGACCACCACCGCATCGCGGGTCTCGCGGCGGACATCGGTCACTTCGAGGGGATGGAAACGGGGCATGTCAGACCTCCTCCTGTCTGGACAGGGAAATGCGTCGGGGGTGCCCCGCCGGGGCACCGGAATGGCTCAGTGGCACTTGAAGTAGTCGAAGGGCTCGAGGCAGTCGCGGCAGCGGTAGCTGGCCTTGCAGGGGGTCGAGCCGTACTGGCTGACCCGTTCGGTGTGGGACGAGCCGCAGCGCGGGCAGGCGATCACCAGGTTCGACCGCCCCGACAGCCGCGTCGCACGGCCCGCCATCAGACCGTCCGAGGCGGTGCCGTCGACCGGCGGGGCGATGCCATAGGCGCGCAGCTTGTCGCGCGCCGCCTCGGTCACCCAGTCCGTGGTCCAGGGCGGCGACAGGCGGCGTTCCAGCCGCAAATCGGTGATGCCTTTCTCGCGCAGCTGCGTCTCGATCATCAGGTCGATCACCCCGGTCGCCGGACAGCCGGAATAGGTCGGCGTCACCGCCACAACCAGCGTGTCCCCGTCCCAGCGGACCTCGCGCACGATGCCCAGCTCGGTGACCGAGACCACCGGGATCTCGGGGTCGGGCACCTCGCCCAGCCAGTCCCAGACCTGCTGGGTGGATGGCAGAACCGCGCTCATCGGCTTACCAGCTTGCGCCCGGGTAGGCGCGCTGCAGGAACTGCATATCGGCAAGGATGTAACCGAGGTGCTCGGTGTGCCGCCCCAGCTTGCCACCGGTCTGCGCGTCGAAGCGCTGCTCGGGCTGCACCAGCGTCGCCTCGTCCAGCACCTCGCCGACGGTTTGCTGCCAGAGTGGCAGCAGGTCGGCGAGCGCGGGCGCGATGCCGGCCTCGGCCACCGCCTCGTCCACCGCGTCGGCGGCGAACATCTCGCCGGTGTAGGGCCAGACCTTGTTCAGCGCCGCCTGCATCCGGGCGTGGCTTTCCTCGGTGCCGTCGCCCAGCCTGACCACGAGATCCGACGACCGCTCGAGGTGGTAGGACACCTCCTTGAGTGCCTTGGCGGCGATCTCGGCCACGCGCGGGCTCGACGACTTGGTCAGGGCGGTCAGCAGCTCGTAGTGGAAGGCATCGAAGAGGAACTCGCGCATCAGCGTCACCGCCATGTCGCCGTTCGGCAGCTCGACCAGCTTGAGGTTGCGGAACTTCATCGCGTCGCGCAGGAAGGCCAGGTCATCGGCGCTGCGCCCCGCCCCTTCTACCTCGGCAGCAAGGCCGAGCCACATCTGGGTGTGGCCGATGAGGTCGAGCGCGGTGTTGGCCAGCGCGATGTCCTCTTCCAGCACCGGGCCGTGGCCACACCATTCAGAGATGCGGTGGCCGAGGATGAGCGAATTGTCCCCCATCCGGCAGAGCCAGTCGAAGAAGGCGGGCTTCAGCGCCACGTCCGCGATGTGCGGATCATGCGTCTGCGCGGCAGCGGCACGCTCGGCGAGCCGGGCCACATCCGGCGTTGCGGCATCGGGAAGCGAGGGCATCACATGTGCCCCACTTCGTCCGGGATGTCGAAGAAGGTCGGGTGGCGGTAGACCTTGCTCTCCGCCGGATCGAAGAGCGGGCCCTTCTCGGAGGGCGCCGAAGCGGTGATCGCCGCCGAGGGCACCACCCAGATCGACACGCCTTCCTTGCGGCGGGTGTAGACGTCGCGGGCGTTCTTGATCGCCATCTCGGCGTCCGGTGCGTGTAGGCTGCCGACGTGGCGGTGGTTCAGCCCGTGCTGGCCCCGGATGAAGATCTCCCAGAGCGGCCATTCTTTCTTGGTCATGTCACATCCTCCTCAATGCGAGCGCTTACTCGGCGGCCACGTTCGATGCCGCGCGGCGCGCGGCGGCCTTCTCGGCATAGGCGGTCAGCCCGTCACGGAACCACGCGCCCTTGTCCCAGGCCTCGCGGCGGGCGCCGAGACGCTCCTCGTTGCAGGGGCCGTTGCCCTTGATCACTTCGAAGAACTCGTTCCAGTCGGGCTCGGCGAAATCGTAATGACCGCGCTCCTCGTTCCACTTGAGGGTCTCGTCGGGGACGGTGAGGCCAAGGTACTCGGCCTGCGGCACCGTCTCGTCGACGAATTTCTGGCGCAGCTCATCGTTGGTGTTCATCTTGATCTTCCACGCCATCGACTGCGCGGAGTGCACCGAGTCCTTGTCGGACGGGCCGAACATCATCAGCGAGGGGTACCAGAAGCGGTTGAGCGCATCCTGCGCCATTTCCTTCTGCTCGGGCGTGCCCCGCGCCATCTTCATCATGATCGCGTAGCCTTGCCGCTGGTGGAAGCTCTCTTCCTTGCAGATGCGGATCATCGCGCGGCTGTAGGGGCCGTAGGAGGTGCGCTGCAGCGGCACCTGGTTCATGATCGCCGCGCCGTCGACCAGCCAGCCCACCGCGCCCATGTCGGCCCAGGTCAGCGTGGGGTAGTTGAAGATCGAGCTGTATTTCATCGCGCCCGAGTTCAGCTTTTCGAACAGCTCGTCGCGCGACACGCCCAGCGTCTCGGCGGCGGAGTAGAGGTAGAGCCCGTGCCCGGCCTCGTCCTGCACCTTGGCCAGCAGGATCGCCTTGCGCTCGAGCGTCGGCGCCCGGGTGATCCAGTTGCCCTCGGGCAGCTGACCGACGATTTCCGAGTGCGCGTGCTGGCCGATCTGGCGGATCAGCGTCTTGCGGTAGCCCTCGGGCATCCACTCCTTGGGTTCGATCTTCTCGCCGCGGTCGACCCGCTCCTGAAAGGCGCGCTCCTCGGGAGTCATCTCCTCGAGCGACTTCATGCCTTCCGATTTCACCATCTGTGCATACATGGTCGTGCCTCCTCCTAGGGGGTCAGATACGTTCGAGGATCATCGCGATCCCCTGCCCCACGCCCACGCACATGGTGCAAAGGGCGTAGCGGCCGCCGGTGCGGTGGAGCTGCCGGGTCGCGGTCAGGACCAGCCGCGCGCCGGACATGCCGAGCGGGTGGCCCATGGCGATGGCGCCGCCGTTGGCATTCACACGGGGGGCGTCATCCGGCAGGCCAAGCTCGCGCAGCACCGCGAGCCCCTGCGCCGCAAAGGCCTCATTGAGCTCGATGACATCCATCTGGTCGAGCGTCAGGCCGGCGCGGGCGAGCACCTTGCGGGTCGCGGGGACCGGACCGATGCCCATCACGCGGGGCGCGACGCCTGCCGCCGCCATGGCGACGATGCGCGCCTGCGGCGTCAGGCCATTCCTGGTCGCCGCCGCCTCGGAGGCGACGATCACCCCCGCCGCGCCGTCGTTCACGCCCGAGGCATTGCCGGCGGTGACGCTGAGGTCCGGGCCATTCACGCCACGCAGCTTGGCCAGCTTGTCGACCGTCGTGCCAGGGCGCGGGTGCTCGTCGGTGTCCACCACCAGCGGATCGCCCTTCCGCTGCGGGATCGTCACCGGAACCATCTCCTCGGCGAAGACGCCGGCCTTCTGAGCCGCTTCCCAACGATCTTGAGAGCGCATGGCAAAGGCGTCCTGGTCAGCACGGCTGACACCGTAGTCTTCGGCCACGTTGTCGGCGGTCTCGGGCATCGAATGGGTGCCGAACGCCTTGTCGAGCTTGGGGTTCTTGAAGCGCCAACCGATGGTGGTGTCGTACATCTCGGCATTCCGCGAGAAAGCCGAGCTCGCCTTGCCCACCACGAAGGGCGCGCGGCTCATGCTCTCGACGCCGCCCGCCAGCAGAAGGTCGCCATCGCCGGCGCGGATGGTGCGCGCGGCGAGGCCGATCGCATCCATGCCAGAGCCGCAGAGGCGATTGACCGTGGTGCCCGGCACCTCGATCGGCAGGCCTGCCAGCAGCCCGGCCATGCGCGCGACGTTGCGGTTGTCTTCGCCGGCCTGGTTGGCGCAGCCGAGAATGATGTCATCGACGCTGGCCCAGTCGACCGAGGCATTGCGCGCCATCAGGGCGGCCAGCGGTACGGCCGCCAGATCGTCGGCGCGGACAGCCGAAAGCGCGCCGCCATAGCGACCGACGGGTGTGCGTATCGCGTCGCAGATGAATGCCTCGGACATCCGTATCCTCCTCCCTCGAGAATCGAGGTCGACCATCAATGATCGACCGATCGGTCAAACAAATAGCACGACATACAGCACATGTTAAGCATCAATTGAGTTTCTGCGTGATGTATCGACAGACCCCCTGCCCCGCGGATCACGCAGCTGCTTCGCGCCGCAGCTGGAACAGCCGGCGTTCGGTTTCCTCATTGCAGGGCGCAAGATGTCCCTCGGGGCTGAGAAATCTCGCACTTACATGGCTTTCCGCGTGCTTCGACAATCCGACATAGGCCGCGACAAAGAGCCTACGGGCTTCGTCGGCGCGCCAGTCGTGAGGATAAGCGGCACGTGGCAGACGCGGGTCGCTGAGTGCCGCATGGCGGTAGTCATGCACCAGTCGCAAACGCAGGGCGAGCGCGTCCTCCGGCGAAAGCGGGACAGTTGCGGACAGCAGATCGCGCAACGCACCATGGCGGGCGAGGAAGCTGGCATAGGCCTCGGCAACCCCGGACAGGCCCCAGCGTTCCGAAGCGAGCTGGCCAAGATCACCATGTCCGTCAAGCTGCTTCGCGCGCAGCAGGACACCCGCCACCGGCGCAATGTCCTCGCGATTGGGCGCGAGCGCGACGGTGGGCGCAAGCCGGGCCCAGGGCAGCGGCAGATCGACGTCGCGCAGCGCGTCCGACAGGCACAGCAGCCAGTCTTCGGGCTCGGGCGGCGGTGCAAACAGCAGACGGGCCGCCTCGCGGAACTCGGCCCGCGCGGGTTCGGACAAGCGGTAAAAGCTGCGCCGCCCGATCCGCACACCCTCGAGTCGCCCGGCCCCCACGAGGCGAGAGACCGCGGTGCGGACGAGGCTTTCGTTCAACCCGTGGCGCGCGCAACACTCGATCAGCGTGCCCATCCAGAGCATGCCGCCGCGCGGCTCGACCACGTCGCCGTAGATCGTGACGATGAAAGCCGGGGCGCGCGGGGCATCTGTGGCCGACAGTTCGGCAAGCGCCAGCGGATCACCGGTCAGATCGCGCACCTCTGATATCACGGCCTTGTTCATTAAACGCCCTCCTGCGGCGGCGCCCGATGCGGCGCACGACCCCAGTCTACGCCAGCCTCCGCGATATGTCACATGATTGCAGAGCTTCTGTCACTTTGCGTGCCGTTATCAGCGGAGATCTCGGCCATTTGCGCCCTGACCCCCATCGCCGCGGCCCGTTTCACCGGCCCGAAGCCGCGGATGTCCATCACCAGCGCCGCCTTTGCGGCGCGCTCATCGCGGTTCTCGAAGGTCAGCCCGGCGGTGAGGTGGTCCAGCAAGGCGCGGTACTCGGCGATCAGAGCGCGCTCCATCTTTCGCTCGACACTGTAGCCGAAGGGATCGAGCGCGGTGCCGCGCAGCGGTTTCATCTTCGCGAGCAGGCGCATCGCAGGGCGTATCCAGGGCCCGAAAGCGCGCTTGAGGGGCCGCCCGCGCGCATCCCGTCCCCCGGCGAGAACCGGCGGTGCCATGTGGTGGACCAGCTTGAACGGCCCGTCGAAACGCGCGGCAAGGTCGTCTTGGAAGCCGGTCTGCGTATGCAGCCGCGCCACTTCATATTCGTCCTTGTAGGACATGAGCTTGAAGAGTCCCTTGGCCGCCGCCTCGGTCAATGCCCCGCCTGCGCCGGTGGCGGCGGTCTCGGCCTTGCGGACCTTGCCGATCTCGCACAGGTACTCCTGCGCCCAGGCGGCATTCTGGTAGCCCGTCAGGAACTCGGCCCGCCGCGCGATCATCTCGTCCAGCGTCAGAACCGGGCTGGCGGGCAGGTCGGCGACGCGCTCGACCGCCCCACGGTCATGCACCAGCACCCGCCCCCAGGTGAAGGCGTCCTTGTTCTGCGCCGGCTTCACGCCGTTGAGTTCGATTGCCCGCATCAAGGCCTCGAGTCCCAGCGGCACCAGCCCGGCCTGCCAGGCCGCGCCAAGGATCATCACGTTGGCAAAGACGCTGTCGCCGAGCAGCGCTTCGGCCAGCGTGTTGGCGTCGAAGCTCTGCAGCGACGCCGCATCGACGGTGGCGCGGATCGCCTCCAGCCGCGCGCCCGCGTTGAGATCGGCGTCGCGGTTCTGCACCAGATCGCCGGTGGGCATAATGGCGGTATTGATCACCGCCCGCGTCTCGCCCTTGCGATAAGTGGCAGAGGCCTTTGGCGAGGAGCTGACCACCAGATCGCAGCCAATCAGCGCATGGGCCGAGCTCGGCTCGATCTTCACCTGGTTCAGCACCGCTTCGGAGGCCGCCACGCGCAGGTAGCTCAGCACCGGGCCGAATTTCTGGGCGAACCCCATGAAGTCGAGCACCGAGGCCCCCTTTTGCTCAAGGTTCGCCGCCATTGCGATGAGCTGGCCGACGGTGACCACCCCCGTGCCGCCGACCCCGGTGACGAGAATGTCCCAAGGCTGGGAGAGAGAGGGCAGCTCAGGCTCCGGCAGAGCCGCCTGCAGCTGGGCGAGTGCCTCCTTCCCGGCCGCATCGGTTTTTTTCAGCGTCGCCCCCTCGACGGTCACGAAGCTCGGGCAGAAGCCGTTGAGACAGGTGAAATCCTTGTTGCAGGTGTTGAGATTGATCTTCCGCTTGTGGCCGAACTCGGCCTCCAATGGCTCGACGCTCAGGCAGTTGGATTCCACCGAGCAATCGCCACAGCCCTCGCAGACCAGCGGGTTGATCACCGCGAATTTCTTCGGGTCCTCCATCTTGCCGCGCTTGCGCAGCCGGCGCTTCTCGGTGGCGCAGGTCTGCTGGTAGATGAGCACGGTGGTACCGGGGATGTCGCGCAGCTCGCGCTGCACCCGGTCGAGATCGCGGCGATGCTCCACCGGCACACCCGCCGGCAGCCCTTCGCGGCGCAGCGCGTCGGGGTCGTCCGAGACCACGACCACCTTCTTGGCGCCTTCAGACACCATCGACTGCGCGATGGCCGCGACGCTCAGCGGGCCATCCACGTGCTGCCCGCCGGTCATCGCCACGGCGTCATTGTAGAGGATCTTGTAGGTGATGTTGGTCCCTGCGGCGATCGCCTGCCGGACAGCCAGAGAGCCGGAATGGTAATAGGTGCCGTCGCCGAGGTTCTGGAAGACGTGCTTGTTGCCGTTGAACCTGGAGCGGGAGACCCAGTTCACCCCCTCACCGCCCATCTGGATCAGCGAGGTCGTGTTGCGGTTCATCCAGCTGGCCATGAAATGGCAGCCGATCCCGGCCAGCGCCTGACTGCCCTCGGGCACCTTGGTCGAGGTGTTGTGCGGGCATCCCGAGCAGAAGTAGGGCGTGCGGGCGGCCCCCTCTACGAGGATCGGCGCGGGGTCGGGTACCGCGTGCGCGGCCTTGCTCACAAGGTCAAGGTCGGGAAAGTTGCGCTCCAGCCGCGCCGCGATGTGCCGGGCGAGCATGACTGCGCCGAGTTCGTGCGTCCAGGGGATGAGACGGTTGCCCGTCTCGTCGCGCTTGCCGACCATCCGCTCGGGCTTCTGTCCCGGGAAGTCGTAGAAATACTCCTTGAGCTGGCTTTCGATGATGCCCCGCTTCTCTTCGATGACCAGCAACTCGCGCTTGTCCTTTGCAAAGGCCAAGGCGCCGTGGTGCTCCAGCGGCCAGACCATGCCGACCTTGTAGATGTCGAGGCCGATCTCGGCCGCGCGCGCCTCGTCGATGCCCAGCAGCCGCAGCGCCTCGAGCACATCGAGATGCGACTTGCCGGTGGTGACGATGCCGAAATGCGCCTCGTGCCCCCATTCGCTGCGATCGATCGGATTGGCGCGCGCAAAGGCAAGGACCGCAGCCTTCTTGGCTTCCATCCGCTCCTCGATCTGCGGTCCCGGAAGGTCCGGCCATCGGTAGTGCAATCCGCTCTTGGGCGGCTCGTAGTCGGGCGCCACAAAAGAGCGGGGATTTGGCAGCTCGAAGGACATGCCCGACTCGACGGTCTCCGAGATTGCCTTGAACCCCACCCACATGCCCGAGAAGCGCGACAGCGCGTAACCCCATTCGGCGAAGCTCAGGAACTCGGCCACGTTGGCCGGATTGATCGTCGGCATGAAGAAATTCATGAAGGCGACGTCGGACTGGTGCGGCATCGAGGACGAGACGCAGCCATGGTCGTCCCCCGCCACCACCAGCACCCCGCCATGCGGCGAGGACCCGTAGGCGTTGCCGTGCTTGAGCGCATCTGCGGCCCGGTCGACCCCGGGTCCCTTGCCGTACCACAGGCCGAAGACCCCGGCGCATGTGCGGTCCGGATCCGTTTCGACCTGCTGCGTGCCAATGATCTGAGTGGCTGCGAGTTCCTCGTTGACGGCGGGTACGAAGCCGATCCCCTCGGCATCCACCAGTGCGCGGTTCCGCGCCACCTCGAGGTCGATCCCGCCGACCGGCGAGCCGCGGTAGCCCGAGATGAAGCCGCGCGTGTCGAGGCCTGCGGCCTCGTCGCGACGAGCCTGGTCGAGTGCAATGCGCAGGATCGCCTGCGTGCCGGTCAGAAAGACTCGGCCCTCGGTTCGGGTGTAGCGGTCCGACAGTTCGTAGTCGCCCAGAATGGGTGTCTGATCGGTCATCGGCTCCTCCCAAAGCTCGTCGCGGCCGGGCCGCGTCCTCCGCGCATAGAATAGGCCTTGCGGGTGAAACCCCATCTCTAATAGGATCACGTTCACGCACTTCTTGAAACACATGTTTCAGATTCACAATAATTGCGAACGCCATGACAAAGATATCGCCGCTCGAAGCCCGAATGCTTGCCATCCTGCAATCCGACGCCTCGATCAGCATGAGCGAGCTCGCGCGGCAGACGAGCAGTTCGAGCGCCACCTGCTGGCGACGCCTGCGTGAACTGGAAGAGGCCGGCGTGGTCAGCACGCCGGTGCGCCTGGTCGATCCGGCCAAGGTCGGGCGGGGCATGGACGCCTTCTGCCAGGTGCGGATGAAGGCGCAGGACGCCGACGCGCGCTCGGCCTTCCAAAGGGCGATGGACCTTGAGCCCGCGATCGTCGAGGTCTACTCGATCTCGGGCGACTGGGATTACCTGCTGCATATCGTGGTGAAGGATATCCCAGATCTCGAGAATATCCTGATGACCCGCATCCACGAACTGGATTGCGTTGCCACTGCCTCGACCATGTTCGTGCTACGCCGCGTGAAGCACACCACGCGCATCCCGGTCTGAACCTCGAACAGTCGCTTCGGTGGCACCTCGGATCGTTCCATATACGCGACAAGGCGTCACCGTTCTCCCCTTGCCCCAGCCAGCGTGCCTAGGCTCAGATGGTGTATTCGATTTGCGCCCCACTTTCAGCTTCGGTCTCGGCGGTGTCGCGCACGCGGCCGGCGCTTTTCGCCAAAGCTCCTCGGTGAGGTTCAGTGAGGTGCTGACTCGGACGTCCAGGGTATTCGCTTCGCCCTGCCTTCGGGTGGCGTTTCTTGTCACAGCAGGTGCTCCGGCCCCTGGGGCGCCTTCCAGCTTTTAGAATGGAACCTCAAGGATCGACGAACATTGTCGGTGTGAACCGCAATAAATCGGAGGCATCATGCGCCACATCACTTTGCCCGCTCTTTCGCTCATCCTCATGGCCGGCGCAGCATCGGCACAAACGATGGACGTGTCCTCGCTTCACAGCATCGACGACGCCGACATCATGGGGGCAGATGGCAAAAAAATCGGTGAAATCGAGGAGATCTTGGTCAACGATTCCGGCGAGCCCGTCGCAGCTGTCGTCGAAGCCGGAGGCTTTCTGAACATTGGCGACGACGATATTGTTGTCTCGCTCGACGAGCTCACCTTCGATAACGGTGATTTCACCACCTCCATGACCGAGGAGGAACTGAAGAACCTTCCCAAGTGGGAGGATTGATCGCCTCGTAGCTTGGACAACGCTACCGTGGCGGCGCGCACAGGCTGCGCGTCGCCTGTCGCTTTGATAGCACCGTGCGGCCCGGATACGTTCGGCAAGAAACACGCACTCGGAATATTGACCTATGAACGAACGTTGCAGAGCGGCGTTGAAGGAAAGCCATTTTGAATAAAAGACTTACGCTCACCTCAGCCGTCGTTGCAATACTCCTCGCCGGGTGTGCTGCGATCCAGCGCCCAGAGGTCGCCAACCCGAACGTGCCGGAGCCGAAGAAACCGGTTGAGCTGAGCAGGTACCTCGGCGTTTGGTACGAACAGGCGCGCTTCGACCATTCCTTTGAACGTGATTGCATGAACGTAACCGCGAAATATGAGCTGCGCGACGACGGGTTGATCGGGGTTACAAATCGATGCCAAAGAAACGGCGAGACATCGACTACTAAAGGAACCGCTTCGATCGCAGGGGACCCCGCGAAACTTGAAGTGACCTTCTTCTGGCCATTCAAAGGCGACTATTGGATCCTGGATCACTCGGACGACTACTCTTGGTCGATTGTCGGCGAACCGAGTGGCCGTTATTTATGGTTCCTTACGCGCAAGATGTCGGTGGATGAGCCGACGATTGACATGCTCAAAGGCAAGGCGCGTGAAATGGGATACGATTTGACGGGCCTCATCCGGGTTAGGCAGATTGAAGAGTGATTGACTTCGCCCTCCGACATCTGATCGAGGGGCTTCCTGTTCAGGCTTTCCTCAGCATGCCGGTCGAAAAGTGCCAGATTGTTTGTCTCCGACCGGGCCAGCTCGGGCGAGGCGACTATTTGCTCGAGTGGGCCTGAGCGTTCGTCACTGAACAGTGACCTCACCTCGAGGGGACAGAATGCGTGGGCACCCGTCCATAGCTTGGCCGGCCTTTGCTGACCTTGGCCTGCCCGACGATGCCTCACGATTCCAAGAGCGTTTCGGGGAAGCAGCACGGCAGCGACGCGCTCTTCCATCAGCGGCAAGTCCTGGCCGCGACCTGCGGTCCCCTTGTCGATGATACTGATTTTAAAGGCTGGCTCCCGGCTACGCTGCCAATTGACAGTTCTGATGCCCGGCTCTACCTCCTGATTTCTGCAAGGAGGCCATCATGCCCAAACCGAAGTCTCGCAGTTTCGCCGTCATCGGCCTCGGAACCTTCGGCACAACCGTCGCGTCTGAGTTGGCCCGGTTCGGCAACCACGTGCTTGGGATCGACCTGCAGGAACGCAACGTCTCACGCGTCGCCGACACGATTGCCGAAGCGGTGATCGCCGATGGCCGCGACGACCAGGCTCTGCGCGAGGTCGGAGTGGGCAGCTACGATGTTGCCGTCGTCGCCATCGGCGAAGAGCTCGACGCCAACATCCTTTGCACCATGAACGTCAAGATGCTTGGCGTGCCCACGGTCTGGGTGAAGGCGATGAACCGCACGCATCATCGGATTCTGTCCAAGCTTGGTGCCGACCGGGTGATCCTGCCCGAGCAGGAGATCGGTCGCCATATCGCCCAGATGCTGCACAACCCGCTGGTCCGCGACTACGTGAGCCTCGGTAACGGCTTCCACGTGGTGGACTTCCGCGTGCCCCAAAGTCTCGACGGTACGCCCATCGACAAGATCGGCCTGTCCGAGAAGTTCGAGCTTTGGACCTTGGGGCTCATGCGCGGCAGCGACTATGTGGACTGCCGGGCCGGGGCGACCGAACTCAAGGCGGACGACAAGCTGCTGCTCCTCGGACGCAGGGAAAACCTGCGCCGCTTCGCGGACGGGCTCTGAGCGCCGATGCGGCCCGTATGGTCAAAGGGGGTATGGCGCATGCAGTTGCCCCCGCCCGCGATCCTCGCCGGTCTCTATGCGGTGCTGATCGTCCTGGGTGGCGCTCTGCTGATGGTGCCCGCAGCGACGGCGATGCCGATTACCTGGTCGGACGCGATCTTCACCGCCGCCTCGGCCGTGACGGTGACCGGCCTCGTGGTCTCGGACACCGGCAGCCAGTTCACCCTCTTCGGTCAGGGGGTCATTATGGTGCTGATCCAGCTGGGTGGGCTGGGGTTGATGACCTTTGCCGTGCTGTTGCTGTCGATGCTGGGTCTTCCGGTGACGATCTCGCAGCGCATCTTCCTGCGTGAGGATCTCAACCAGACTTCGATCAGCGACCTGCTGGTCCTCGTTCGTGGGATCCTCAAGACTGTGCTGGCCTGCGAACTCTTGGGAGTGGCGCTGCTGTCCGCCGTCTTCGTGCCCGAATTCGGCTGGGGCGAGGGGCTGTGGCAGGCGCTTTTCCATACTGTCTCGGCGTTCAACAACGCGGGCTTTGCGCTCTTTCCCGACAGTTTGTCGCGCTATGTGGGCAACCCTGTAGTCAACCTCACGATCCCGGCGCTGTTCATCTTCGGCGGGCTGGGGTTCATCGTGGTGACCGAGGCCTACGGCAAGCGCCGCTGGCAAGCGTTCTCGCTGCACACAAAGCTCATGTTGGTCGGCACTCTGGCTCTGATCGTCTGGTCCGTGCTGACCTTCGCTGCACTGGAATGGACCAACCCTGCGACGCTCGGCGGGCTTGCCAGTACCGGTGACAGGCTGTGGGCCAGCTGGTTCCAGGGGGTGACGACCCGCACCGCTGGCTTCAACACCGTCGACATCGGCGGCATCCATGACAGCACCTCCATGATGTTCATGTCCCTCATGGTGATCGGTGGAGGCAGCACCTCGACGGCCGGAGGCATCAAGGTGACAACCTTTATCGTCCTTCTTCTTGCGACCGTCGCCTTCTTCCGGCGTAGTCAGCAGCTGCACGTCTTCGGGCGGAGTATCGGTGCCGAAGAGATCATGAAGGTTCTGGCGCTGACCATGGTAAGCCTGCTGACCGTTCTGGTCGCGATCTTCCTCGTGACCCTGTCCCACGATGGGGACTTCATCGATCTTGCATTCGAGGTCACCTCGGCCTTCGGTACGGTCGGATTGTCACGGGGGACCACCGGAGAGCTGGACGGCTTCGGTCGCGCGGTGATCATCGCCGTCATGTTTGTCGGCAGGGTTGGACCACTGACCCTGGGCTTTTTCCTTGCAACACGATCCAAGCCCCGGGTTGGGTACCCTGCGAGCAAAGTTTATCTCGGGTAGCCCTGTGCGAGAGCTTGCTCACACTGACCCTGACCGAGCCGCTTTATCGTCGAGACTGCGATCACACGGGCCTCTTGACGAACGACGAGAGGTTGACGCATTGGGACGTCGCCAGCACCTGCTCCGGCAGCACCTTCTTCAGCTCTGCAGTCTCGGTCACGGACGTTTTCAGCCGCTTGGTCTCGGACACTTCCACGGCGCCATACTTTCACCGCCACTTTGCAGAACGTGGCATCGCTTATGCCGTGCTTCCGGACAGAGGCGAATCCCCGTCAATCTGCGTGGTGGGCGCGACCGGTGGAATCGAAAAGATGCAACTGGGTGGTATCGAAGCGGAGGGCCACGCTGTCCCCTGGCGCGACCTGCGAGCGTCCGCCGTCGAGCGCGATGACCGAGGTGCCGTCGCTTAGGCGGGTATGGACCAGCGTCCTGTCCCCAAGGTGCTCCACCACAGTGGCCTCACCCTTCGTGTCACCTTCGCCTGTTGTGACGTGCACCGCTTCGGGGCGTATCCCCAGCTCGTATGTGCCGCCATCCGGGATCGAAATGTTCATCGTCACGCGCGATCCGTCGCCGAGGACGGCAACAGCCTCTCTGCCAGAAATCGCCACGTCCGCTTTCATGAAGTTCATGCCCGGACTTCCGACAAAACCGGCGACAAAGCGCGAGGCAGGATAAGTGTAGACCTCCATCGGTGTGCCGATCTGCTCGATCCGGCAATTGTTGAGGATGACAATCCGGTCGGCGAGCGTCATGGCCTCGGTCTGGTCGTGGGTGACATAGATCATCGTGGCCGCGATGCGCTGGTGCAGCTGCGCGAGCTCGACCCGCGTGCGCACCCGGAGCGCAGCGTCGAGATTTGACAGCGGTTCGTCGAAGAGAAACGCCGCGGGCTCCTTGACGATCGCCCTGCCAATGGCCACCCGCTGGCGCTGCCCGCCCGACAGCTGGCTCGGGCGGCGGTCGAGAAGCGACTCCATCTCGAGGATACGCCCGGCATCCGCGACCCGGGCGGCGATGTCCTTCTCCTTCATCCCGATATTGCGCAGTCCGAAGGCCATGTTGTCGCGCACGGTCATGTGGGGATAAAGGGCGTAGTTCTGGAAGACCATCGCCACGTTTCGTTGGCCCGGGGCGAGAGCCTGGCACTCTCGACCGCCGATCAGAAGCTTGCCGCGGTCGATGGACTCGAGACCAGCGATCATGCGCAGCAGGGTGGACTTTCCCGAACCAGACGGCCCGAGAAAGGCCATGAATTCTCCCTGCTTTACCTCGAGACTGATGTCTTTGATGACCTCGACGGCGCCGAAGCTCTTCGAGACGTTCTGCAGTGCGATATCTGCCATGTCTTACCCCTTGATCCCCGCACTGAGCGTGATGGCCTGCGTTACCCGCCGCTGAAAGAGCAGGTAAGCGAGCGCGACAGGGAAACCGGCGAGCACGGCCGAGGCCAGCTGCCGCGCGTAATAGACGCCGAAGGCGTCACTAACTTGGGTGATGCCGACCGTGATGGTCATCATCTCGGTCCGCGTGACCGCCAGGAACGGCCAAAGGAAGGCGTTCCAGGCCCAGATGAAGGTGACGATGGAAAGCGCCGTGGTCACGCCCCAGTTCATCGGAATGTAGACCTTGGTCAGGATCCGGAACTCAGAGGCGTTGTCCATCACGGCCGCCTCGCGGAATTCTTTCGGAACCTGGTCGAAGAACTGCTTATAGACGATGATGATCACCGGGTGGATGAGTTGCGGCAGGATGATCCCCGCCCAGGTGTTCAACAGGCCCATATTCGCGATCAGCACGAAATGGTTGATGATAAGAACCTGCGTGGGGACCATGAAGCTGGCCAGGATCAGCCACCACAGCAGGCTCCGACCGGGAAACCGGAGCTGGCTGATGGCATAGCCCACCAAGAGCGAGGTGGAGACGGTCAGCACCGTTACCCCAAGGGCCGTGGCCACCGAATTCATGTACCAGCTGCCGATCTGCGTCTCGGTCAAGGCGAACCAGTAGTGCCGTAAAGTTGGGTTCTCGGGCCAGAGTTCGATATAGGGGCGCACGACCTCGTCCTCGAGCTTGAAGGACGAGACGATGCCCCAGTAAATCGGGAAGGCCCAGATGATCGCGGCGATCACCGTCAGGATCGTGATGATCGCTCCGGCGATGTTGTAGCGTCGCGTCGTGGTCGGGGTCATGTCTTGCGCTCCGCGAGGCGCAGAAGCTGGAAGTTCAGCACCGAAACCACGATGACGACCAGGAAGAGCACCACCGCGATGGCTGCAGCGCGCCCGCCGTCGTCACTCTGGAACGCGCGCTGGTAGATGTAGTAAACCATCACCAGATTGTCGTTCGGTCGCCCCCCTATGGAAAACAGGTAAACTTGGTCGAAGATCTTGAGCTGAAGGATCAGCTGGATCGTCAGGACCAGCGCCGTGACGGGCCACAACAGCGGCCACGTCAGTTTCCGGAAGACGGTCCAGCGTCCGGCATTATCCAGTTCCGCCGCCTCGTAGATTTCGGTCGGGATCGCCCTCAGACCCGCGAGAAACAACAGGATGGAGAACCCGCAGGTCCACCAGATCGTCACGAAGGCCACGGCGGGCATGAACCAGGTCGAGGTCTTGAAGATCGGCACACGATCGATGCCCAAGGCATCGAACAGATGCATGGCGATGCCGAATTGGAAATTCAGCGTCCAGTCCCAGATCCGGTAGACCACAGAGACCGGCAGGATGTAGGGCAGGAAGAACAAGGCCAGCACGAGTGCTTGAAGACGCCCCGAGAGCCGCGTGATGCCCAAGGCGATGGCAAGCGCCACGAGCGTCCCCGGAACCACGCTGAGCAGCACGAAATAGGCCGTGTTCCAAAAGGCCGTGTCGAAGCGCCGGTCATCTGGCAGACGGGTATAGTTGTCGAGACCGGTCCATTCTGCGGTCTGCGGCCCGAAGCTGATCAGCGGCGCATCCTGAAAGGACAGGATGAACATGTCGATCGTCGGGTAGACGAAGATCAGCCCGTAGATCGCCACGAAGGGTGCGATCAGGACATAGGCGATCAGCGTGTCTTTTCTCGCGTTGCGGATCACGCCGGGTCCTCCAATTCGAACCTTTGGTCAGACGAAAGGAGGGGCACGCGCGCCCCTCCCGGAACCATTACATGTCGTTGAGTTCGTACTGGATTTCCTCGACTGCCTCGGCCGGATCCATCTCTCCGTTCAGCGTCGGAACAAAGTAGGTGGACATCACGTCGAACATCGGACCAGCGACGCCCGCGAATGTGCTCTGAGGGTCGAATATCATGTTCTTGGTCAGCGAGGAGTAGGTCGCATTCGGCTCCATCTGGGAATATTCCTCGGATGCCGTCACGCGCGAATTGGCCGGAATGTGGCCCGCGGTGGCCCAGAACAGCGAGTTCTTCGACATCCAGGACATGACTTCGAGCACCGCGTCGCGCTTGGCGGTGCCATCATCCACGCCGTTGTTCGCCGGGATCGCGAAGGCATGGCTATCGGCATAGGTCGAGGGATGGTCGAAGATCACCGGCAGTTCGACCGCGCCCCAGTCGAAGAGCCTGCCTTCGTCGCTCAGATCCTTCATCGTCGGGACTTCCCAAACGCCGTTGATCATCATCCCCGCTTCGCCCGAGGTGAAAAGCGCAACCGTCGCGGGATAGTCGGTATAGGTCGACTGCCACTTCTTATTGGTCCAATCCTGCAGCACGGACAGTGCATTCTGCAGTTTCTCAGCGTTGTCACCGGCCAGGAATTCGCCGTCGGTCAGAAGCTCGCCGTCTTGCTGGCCCATGAGCGAGTATATCGTGCGGTACATGAAGTTGCCGTCGGCTGTCACCGAGGCCAGCGGATACTCGACGCCCGCATCCTTGAGCGCGGCAAGGGTTTCTTCGAAGCCCTCGCGACTGTCGAGCCCCATGGGCGTGCCATCCTCGTTGAGCCGGCCGGCTTGCTTGAGAAGCTCTCGGTTGTAGTAGAGCACGATGGGATGCGTATCGAGCGGCACGGCGTATTGCTTGCCGTCGACCGTCACCGCGTTCCAGGTGGACTCTGCGAAATCCTCCTGGCTCAGTCCCATCTTCTCCCAGTCCGCATCAGTGATCGGCTGCAGCAAGCCTTGGCTTACGGCGAGCGGGATGCGGCTGGCGTGGTAGGCCATGATGTCGGGGGCTTCGCCCACGGCGACCGATGTCTGAACTTTCGTGTAGAAAGGTACGCCCCATTCGAGCGTGGTCGCATCGATGGCGATCTCGCCCTCGTGTGCCGTGTTGAAGTCCTCGATCATCGACTTCAACCGTACGCCGTCGCCGCCACTCAGGAAATCCCACCAGACGACGGTCTCCTGCGCCTGGGCAGCCGTCGCAAGCGTGGCCCCGAGGACCATACTCAACACTTGTTTCATTTTTCTCCTCCCAAAGAAAGGCCGGACCCCGGCCGCAGATCAACTCTACACTACTGCCGGTTCCTATCAACGATTTTGGCGGTATATACCCGATATTCCGATACAGTCGTCACAGTGTGACCCGGATCACAGAATAGCTGTAGGGCGGGAGGGTCAGGCTGAGAGTGTTTCCATCTATCTTGGCACCGCTACCCTCTTGCGGCACCACCGTGTCGGGCGCCTCCATCGTGTTCCGCGCCTCCAGATAGTCGTGGTGGATCAGGGTATGGCTTGCGGTCTTCGGTGTGCCGAACCTCTCGAGCGACAGCTCGACCTCCATTGGCTCGCTCCCGTTCCGGTTGACGGCGAAGAAGGTCACGCTGCCCAAGTCGGCGTCGTGCACGCCGGCAATATCGAGGTAGCTGACCCCTGCTGCCATATCCGCGTCATAGGTCGGACAATCGACATCCAATTGCAGCGCGGTGCCGCGACCGTGGAGCGAGGCGAGCTTGAACGGATAGTAGATCGTCTGACGCCAGGCCGGACCGCCCGGGCTGGTCATGATGGGAGCGATCACGTTCACGAGCTGCGCGATGCAGGCGATGCGCACCCGATCAGAACGACGGATGAAGGTGTTCAGGATGCAGCCCACTTGAAGCACATCCTCGAAATTGTACACATCCTCCAGGATCGGCGGCCAGTACTTCCAATCCTTGCCTTGCAGGTAGAGCTGATCCTGCTTTCTGGTGTGATACCAGACGTTCCATTCATCGAACGAGATCGTCACATCCTTCTTCGACCGCTTCTTGCCCTTCACGAAGTCGATCACGCCACTCACCGTGCCGATATAGCGATCCAGCTTTTCCGGGAGAGCAAGGAAGTTCGCCGTGTTCTTCTCGTAGTTCTCGAAATACATGTGCAGCGAAATGTGGTCGATATTGTCGTAGGTCTCCTCGAGCACGGTGGCCTCCCATTGCGGGTAGGTCGGCATGTCCGAGTGGGAAGATCCGCAGACCACCAGTTCGAGATCGCTGTCGAAGGCCCGCAGCGCTTTGGCCGTTTCATTGGCAAGTTGGCCGTATTGGCGGGCCGTCTTGTGGCCGACCTGCCAGGGCCCGTCCATCTCGTTCCCCAGACACCACGTTTTCACCGCCCAAGGCTCTGCCCGCCCGTTCTTGCGACGCAGGTCGGACCAATAGCTGCCGCCGGGGTGGTTCACGTATTCAACGAAGCTCCGGGCCTCATCGAGGCCGCGTGAGCCGAGATTGACGGCAAGCATCATCTCGATGTTGGACTTCTCGGCCCAGTCGGCATATTCGTGAATGCCCACATGGTTGTTCTCGAGCGTCTTCCACGCGAGATCGAGCCGGGTCGGCCGATCCTCCTTCGGGCCGATACCATCCTCCCAGTTGTAGGCAGAGACAAAGTTGCCCCCCGGATAGCGGCAAATCGGCGTGTCAAGTTCGCGGACGAGGTCGATCACGTCCTGCCGCATCCCGCTGGCATCGGCGCTGGGGTGATCGGGTTCATATATGCCGGTATACACGGCCCGACCCAGATGCTCGAGGAAAGAGCCGTAAAGCCGTTTGTCGATATCCGCGATGGTGTAGCGCGCATGCGCGGTGACACGAGCCCTCATGCGATCTCTCCCTAATGTACCCTATCTTCCGGTTTGTACCGTGTATGCCGATATGGTTGCGAGGGACGGGGGCTCCGTCAAGTGTTTTCTGGGGGCTCACCGCAGGCGCATGGTGATGTCCTGATCATAGTTTCCAAAACCGCGCCCGAAGATGTTCAACCCTCCGGGATGCTCGGCATCATCTCGCACGCCGATGCGGACCCGGATCGAACGGTGCCTGTCGACCTCCAGATCCGTCAACGTCACATCCGAAACCCGCAAGCCGTCAACGTAGGTACCTTCGCCGTTGATCCGCCACGTCTTGAGCTTGCCGTATTGAGACCCCGCCAGTTTCCACCAGGCGGGTGTGAAAACCCCCCGCTTGTCGCCGAAATCGCCGGGCGAAGTCCAGGTGGCGACATGAGTCCCGTTCACACTCAGCGAGATGTCGGAGGGCCAGTCGGCGGAGGTGCCCGGCACTTCGGAGCTCAGCTCCATAGAGAACTCGAGAGACTGAACCGGCTTGTTCAACAGTTTGGCATTGTTGGGAAACTGATACTCAACAAAGCCCCTGGTGAACCAGAGGAGCCCTGCCCTCATGCGTTCGGGATCGAGAAAGGTATCGGGCACGTCGAGCAGGCCGATCACCCCCTCGGCAGAGCACAGCCCGCAGGGAGCGGTCACTTCGACTTGCGAATAGAGACCGAGCGGCATGGATACCTCGATCTCGTCGTCGCGCACCTCCGGTCTCTGGTCGCCAAGAGCCACGAGGATCTCGGTATAGACTGGCTGACAGACCTTCTGGTTGCCCTTGCGGGCCTTCTGGATGTCGGTGGCGACAAGGCCCACGCTCTCGAGAATCTGCATGTTCGAAGAAATCGTGGACTGCGGGAGAGAGAGTTCGGCCGCGACCTGATTGACGTTCATTGGGCCGGTCTTCGCCAGAAGTTTCAGGATCGAGATACGTACCTCGCTCGCCAGACCTTTCAGAACATCGAACTGAGCAATCGGATCGACGACGAGCAGCTTGTTGGTCATCTGGATGGCCTTTTCCGGCGAACACTGGTCATATATATCCGAACATCGGGTATAAAAAAAGAGCCAATGCACCTTGCTCCTTCATGAGCAGGGCATGTCCGCATGGCTTGGCCTATCAGCGCGCCTCGATTCAGAGCCCCGGCCGCAGAGATCTCCATACCCGGAGATCGCAGGCCGACCATGGGTCAGCAATCAACTTGGGCCGATCGGTGGGGGCAGATCAACGGCCACGCTGCACGACGAGGCGATCGGCGCAGACCATGCACGGCTCAGAGGTCAGCGGCCGGTTTCTCGTGAACCGTCTGCCGAGGATTGAACAGAGTTCCGCTCGATCAGCGGGCACTCCACCTTGATCTGGTCATGCCTGTTGGGCATGCCCCCAGCCATGTCCAGAAGCATCTCTGCCGCGATCGCCCCCATTTCCGCGTGGGGCAGGACCAATGTGGTCAGCGGAGGCCGCATGAACTGGGCGATCTCTCGATCGTCGAAGCCCACTACGGCGACGTCTTCAGGAACCCGCAATCCCAACTCGCGAAGCGCGTCATAGCAGCCGAGGGCCATCATGTCGTTGGCACAGAAAATCCCGTCGGGAGGCGTGTCCGACGCGAACAGCGCCATCGTCCCATCGTATCCGGCCGAGGGCTCCCAGTTGCCCGGAACGACGAGCCTGGGATCGAAGGGAAGATCGTTGCTCGACAATGCCTGCCGGTAGCCGCGGAGCCGGTCGCGGGACGCGTCGATACCCTCCTCGCCATTGATAAACGCGATCTGCCGGCAGCCTGCCTCGATCAACCGCTGGGTCGCTGTCCGCCCGCCGACGAGGTCGCCCGGCAAGACAGAGGGCAGTTTGCGCTTCGGATCATAGCAATTGACCAACACAGTCGGCGTGTTGAAGAAGACCTTGGGCGGGCTGATCTGCCGCGTCAGGATGGTGCCGTATAAAAAACCCAAGACCTGCTGATGCGCCATCTGCTCGAGGATCTGGTCTTCGAGTGCCTCTTCGCCGCGCAGCACCGCCAAGGTCACCGCGATGCCCTGTTCGAGCGCCTTCTCCCGCGCGCCATCGAACGCCAGGGACATCCAGGGATCGGAGGTGAGCTCGTCCACAACGAAGCCGATCATCTTCGACTCAACCGGCATCTTCGGCTGGCCGCGCGCCGCGAGGTGGTAGCCCAACTCTTCCGCGGCCATGCGGACCCGCTCGCGGGTGGCTTGGCTGAGCCGCGCGCCCGCGCTGCCGTTCAGGACCAGCGATACCGTCGCCTGCGAGACCCCCGCCCGCGCCGCCACATCCATCATCGTCGGTCGCAAATGCCGCCCTCCTGTTGGCCCCCGGGCGTCTGTATACCGGCGCCCCGAGCAAGGTCTAGCTCATCGCTGCATGTGGCGGATGCGGTCGAATGCCACGGCGATCACGATAAACGTCCCTATGAACATGCCTTGCCAAAACGTCGAAACTCCCAGCAGGATCAGCGAGTTCCGGATGACCTCGATCAGCAGGGCACCGACAACCGCGCCAAGCGCCGTTCCCTCTCCGCCGTTGAGGTTGGCGCCGCCGATCACCGCCGCTGCGATCACCGTCAACTCCATCGCATTGCCAAGGTTCGTCGTCACGCTGCCCAGCCATCCGGCCATCAGAATACCCGTCAACCCGGCGGTGAATGCCGAGAACATGTAGACCGAGACCTTGAGCCGCGACACCGGAATGCCGGTAAGCGTTGCCGCCTGCTCGTTCGAGCCGATGGCGAACAAATGCTGCCCCCAGCGGGTCCAGCGGAACACGAAGGTCATCACCAGCGTCAGAGCGATCAGCGCAAAAAGCGGATGAGGCAGCCCGAACGTCGCCCCGCCGCCGATCCAGAGCAAGAGGTCGTGGTCGGGTCCGAACTCCCAGATCATCTTGTTGTCGGACAGGACCATCGCGGCCGAGCGCGCGGCCGAGAGCATGCCGAGCGTGACCACGAAGGGGGGCATCCCGGCGTAGGCGATCAACACCCCGTTGATGAATCCGACCAGCAGCGCCACGCCAAGGGCGGCGAGCGCCGAAAGCCAAAAGGTATGGCCCGCCGCCATCAGGACGCTGATGACCATCGCCGTAAGGACGACCGTCGAGCCTACCGAGAGGTCGATCCCGCCCGAGGCGATCACCGCAGTCATGCCGATGGCGATGATCGCGACGAAGGCGAAGTTGCGCGAGACGTTGAACAGGTTGCGCGAGGTGGCAAAGGAATCTGTAGCCAAACTGAGCGCGACGCAGGCGATCACCGCTGCTAGAAAGACCCAGAACACCTGCATGTTGGCAACACGGGCCACGGCACTTCGATGCTGGGCCAGATCGATGACATCTTCGATTGATGAGGACATGGGCTTCCTTTCTCAGGCCTTGTCGATCGCGCCGGTGATGAGGCCGGTGACCTCTTCTGGCGAGCTCGAGCCGACCGGTTTGCTCGCGACCAGAGCGCCACGGCGCAGGACGGCGATGTTGTCGGCGACCGCGAAGACATCGGGCATGCGGTGGCTGATCAGGAGAACGCTGATCCCCTCGTCCCGCAGGTGCCGGATCAGGTCGAGCACCTCGGCCACCTGCCGCACGGAGATTGCCGCAGTGGGCTCGTCGAGCAAGACCAGCTTGGCCTTCGACAGCAGCGTGCGGGCGATGGCCACCGCCTGCCGCTGCCCTCCTGACATCCGGCGCACCACGTCGCGCGGCCGGGTCTCCGACTTCAGCTGCTGGAAGAGTTCGCCGGCCCGGGCATGCATCCGCGGGTAGTCAATCACGCGGATTGGGCCGAGCCTCCGTGTCGGCTCGCGCCCCAGAAAGACGTTCGACGCGGCGGTCATGTGATCGCAGAGCGCAAGATCCTGGTAGACCACCTCGACCCCGGCGCGCTGCGCTTCGACCGGCTGGTGGAAGGCGACCGCCTGGCCGTCGACTCGCATCTCTCCCGAGGATGGGCGGAAATTTCCGGCGATGATCTTAACCAGCGTCGATTTCCCTGCACCGTTGTCGCCCATGAGCCCCAGGACCTCGCCAGGGCCTATCTCGAGCGAGACATTTTCGAGCGCCCTGATGGCCCCGAAATGCTTCGATATTCCATTCAATTGCAGACGTGACACCCTTCGGTCTCCTCCCTGGCTCCTATGGAATCTGTCACCTTCCGGCGTCCGCAGCCCGCGCCGAAGCACTCGGCGGATCCAGGCTGCGATTGCGATAATCATACTTGACCAATTATTAGCTGCAAATATTATTACTTTTATTATTCGCGTGGAGGAGGAGATGCGGGTTCCTTTGATGCTTGGTCGGTACGGCGGGCCGCTGCGCAGGGATTTCTTGCGTGTCGACGATCTGGTCTCCGCAAGACTCGCCGCGCTCGACACCCCGTCCGCAACACGCAGGCTCTTCAATATCTCGATGAACCAGCCCATGGACTATGGCCGCGTCGCCGCATTGCTGACGCAGACCGGCGGACTGGAACGTGTCGACATCGCCATCTCATTTCGCAGCAACTGGATCAGCAACGCACGGGCATGGGCGGAACTGGTCTGGCACCCCCTTACTGATCTTGAGGTCCTGATCGAGCGAGCATGGAGCTTCGAGCGAAGCTCCGACGACCCTCGTCACACCTGGTACCCGGGCTGAACCCGGGACCTGGCGAGAGGAAACGCGCAACCCCAGGGAGGACTGAAATTGAAACGTGACATCGCAATTCTGGCGACGACAGCCCTTGTGGCACTCTCCACCAGCGCCGTCATGGCGCAGGACAGCAAGACACTGGCCATCGTGGTGAAGGGGCTCGACAACCCCTTCTTCGAGCAGATCAACCTCGGCTGCCAGCAGTGGATGAAGGAGCACGCGGACAGCGAGTACGAGTGCCTCTACACCGGTCCGGCCTCTTCGACCGACGAGGCCGGCGAGGTACAGATCGTCGATGACCTTCTGACCAGCGGGGTCGCGGCCATCGCCATCTCGCCCTCCAATGCACCTGCCATGGCCAACAGGGTCCGCGCGATCGCTCCGGAGGTGCCAGTGATGACCATCGACGCCGATTTCATTGCCGAAGACCGAGATCTGCGTGCAACCTACCTCGGAACCGACAACTACCTGATGGGCGTCAAGATGGCGGAAGAGGCGGCCAAGCTGAAGACCGAAGGCGGCACCGTCTGCTTGCAGCTCGGCAACGTCGCGGCGGACAACATCAACGCCCGGGCGCAGGGATTCCGTGACACCGCCGCGGGTGAGAAAGGCGTAGACCGGCTCACCGGCCAGAATGGCTGGACCGAAATCGAGGGATGCCCGGTCTTCACAAATGATCAGGCCGACCTCGCGAACCAGCAGATGTCGGACGTCTTCACCGCGAACCCGGATCTCGACGCCTTCATCCTCATCGGCGGATGGGCGCAATTCGCGCCGCAGGCATACGCGCAGGTGACAGACCAGGTGATGGACAAGCTGCAGAGCAAGGAGTTGGTCATCATCGCCGGCGACACCCTGCCGCCGCAGACCAAGGCCTTCCGCGATGGGCGCAGCCACGCCCAGGTCGGACAACGTCCCTTCGAAATGGGGCTACGGGCGCCGGACGTCATGATCCAGCTGATCAATGGCGAAACGGTGGACGATCCGCTCTTCACGGGCCTCGACGTCTGCAACGCGGACGATCCCGGCTTCTGCGCCGACAATTGATCGGCGCAGCCTTGCCGCACCAGACCGGACTGGTCGCCACCCGTCGTGGCGGCCGGTCGTCAAGAGAGCATCTCCGCGCATCTGGCGGCATACGGGACGGAAGACAATGTTCTGACCCCGAACCCTTCTTGCTGCGGCGGTCGCCGTGAGCGCGGGCGCAGCGGACGCGCAGGACTAGCGAGACCTCGGAATGCTCAAAGCCGCATCTCCAGGAGAACCGAAGCCAGGCACTTGCCGTGGGCATCGAGCGCGAGCGAGCGGGTGACGCCACCGGTGAGCGCACCGCGGATCACGAAGTTCAATGCGCACAGTTGAGGCAACGCGTAGCGTGTCACGTCCGACGCCATCACGCCGCCGAGGTGCCGCGCCACCCGCTCGGGCGTCACCTCGCGATCGATCAGCGGCCAGTCTTCGACCCTGTAGGCAATCACCGAGATGTTCGAAGTGTCGCCCTTGTCGCCCGTACGGGCATGCGCAATCTCGTGCAGTTTCATGGCGTCCTCCTTCGGATACCGGGATCCGAGGCGCTCAGGCCTCGATCCTCTCGGTGAGTTCGACGCGCACCGAGACCGATGCGGCGGGAATGAGCGTCGAGGCGACGGCAATGATCTCGCGGCTGGAACGGCTGACACCTCCGCCACCGGCCGGGCCGCAGAGATAAAGGCTCTCGACCTCCTCGCCGATCCGTTCCGCGGCCTCCTCGTCGGCGCAGCGTGCAGCGATCCGGAGCCGGACCTCGGAAGGATCCGCTGCGCCGCGCGCCGCCGCGGGCGCAACCGCGTCCAGTCCAATGAGCTCTGACCTCTCCTCGAGGATGCGCCCTCCCAAATCCGCCAGGCGCCGATGCACCACCTCGGCTGCCAGCCGTCCGCGCGCCACGCAATTGGCCCCCGCATAGGAGATCTGCCCCTCGCCGCGCCAACCGTCGCGGTAGCCCACCGAAACCTTGAGCTGCCCGCTCGCAGGATGCCCCGAGCCACCGGTGACCAGCACTCGGTCGGGGCCGACTTCTTCGAGCTCAACCTGCGAAAAATCCGCGACCACATCCGGCTGGATGTAGCGTGCCGGATCATGGATCTCGTAGAGCAGCTGCTCGGTGCAGGTGGCACGGGTGACCAGGCCGCCGGTGCCCGGCAGCTTGGTGATCACCGCGGTACCATCCTCCGATACCTCTGCCAGCGGGAAGCCCACCTCCGCGAGATCGGGCACCTCTTTCACCCCGGGATCGGCAAAATAGCCGCCGGTGATCTGCGCCGAGCATTCCAACAGGTGGCCGATCAGCGTGCCACGTCCGAGCCGCGCCCAGTCGTCCATCGCCCATCCGAAGCGGTGTACCAGCGGGGCGAGGAAGAGCGCCGGGTCCGAGGCGCGCCCGCAGATCACGATGTCGGCTCCGGCGTCGAGCGCCTCGACGATGCCTGCGACGCCGATATAGGCGTTGGCTGAGATCAGCCGATCTTCGAGGGCCCGCGCCGGCGCGCCGGTTTCGGTCAGCAGGCTGTCGCCGACGAGGCCCAGCACATCGTCCCCGGTGACGGCTGCCACGGTCAAGGGCAGGCCAAGCTCGCGCACCACGGCGCGGGTGCGCTCTGCAGCGGCGCGGGGGTTGGCCGCACCCATATTGGTGACGATCCGCGTGCCATTGCGGGCACAGGCGGGCAGCACGGCGCGCATGCGGCGCTCGAGCAGCGGGTCGTACCCGGCCGCGGGATCGGCAAGCCGCGCCTGCTGGGCGAGCGCAATGGTGCGCTCCGCAAGGCATTCGAAGATCAGGAAATCCAGCTCTCCACGCTCGGCCAGATCGACGGCCGGGGCGATGCGGTCTCCCTGGAAGCCCGCGCCGGTACCGATGCGCACCACGCTCATGCTACGGCCCTCCCCTGTGCGCGGCCCACCGCGCGGGCGCCGAAGAAGATCGCCAGGGCAACGAATGGCGTGGCCAGCATCGGCCAGATCGCCAGCGCGATGATGACCAGCAGCAATAGAATGTCGAGACCGCGCTTTCCGGTGAGGGGCGCGCCGCTCAGCAGCGCCGGAACCGCCAGCACCAGCGCCATGCCCGCAGCCACAGCTTCGATGATTCCGACGATGCCGCCCGACATGGTCATGCCGGGATAGAGCAGAAGCAGGAAGGGCACGAGGTAGGTCACCGCGCCAAGCCGCACCGCCTCGCCCGCGGCGGGCAGCCAGTTGGTGTTCGCGATCCCCGAGCCCACGAAGACCGCGACGCAGACGGGCGGGGTGATCACCGAGATCGTGGCGAAGTAGAACACGAAGAGATGCGCCGCGAGCGGATCGACCCCCACGGCGGTCATCGCCGGGGCGAGCACCGCGGCCACCAGCACATAGGCGGCGGTGGTCGGCAGGCCCATGCCCATGATCAGGCAGACCAGCCCGACGATGATCGCCACCAGCACGACCGAGTCGCCGGCCATGGTGACGATCAGCGAAGACAGCGTCACGCCGATGCCGGTCATGTTGATCATCGAGACCAGCACCTGCGCCCCGGCGAGCAGAACGCCGATGATCACCATGCCCTTGCCCGCGTCCTCGAGCCCGTCGATCACCCGCCCGGCCATTTCGCGCGGGTTCAGCCGTCCGGCCTGGGTGGCGACGAAGGCGATCAGCAGGCCGACGACCCCGTAGAAGGCGGCGGTGGCGATCGACCGGCCGAGCCATATGCCGATGCCAAGACCGCCAAGCGCGGCGAGGATCGGCAACACCCGGCGCGGCGCGGTGATGGTTTTCCAGTCGGGCATCTCGTCCTCGGGCACAACGGCAAGCCCGCGCTGCTGCGCGACGAAATGCACGGTGACGAAGACCGAGACGTAAAAGAGCACGGCCGGAAGGATCGCGCCGACGATGATGGTGGTGTAGGGCACGCCGAGGATCTCGGCCATGACGAAGGCGGCGGCACCCATGATCGGCGGCGCGATCTGCCCACCGGTCGAGGCCACGGCTTCGACCGCCGCTGCGAAGGGGCGCGGGTAGCCGAGGCGGATCATCATCGGGATTGTGAAATTGCCGGTGGTGGCGACATTGGCCACGGCAGAGCCCGAGATCATTCCGAAGAGCCCCGAGGCGATGGTGGCGATCTTCGCCGCGCCGCCCGGTTGGCGACCGCCGAGACGCATCGCCAGGTCCATGAAGGCCTGCCCGCCGCCCGAATGCAGCAGCAGCGCCCCGAAAAGCACGAAGGCCGCGATCACCGTTGCAGCGACGCCGGTCAGCATCCCCCAGATGCCGAGATCGCCGAGAAAGATGGTCTCGGTCACGAAGGCCGCGTCGAAGCCGCGGTGGCTCAGCGCGCCGGGCAGCAGGTTGCCGAACAGCGCGTAGCCGATGCCGATCAGCACCAACACGGGGAAGATCAGCCCGACTGTACGCCGCCCGAGCTCGAGCACCGACAGCACCAGACCGACGGTCAGCGCCATGTCGAGCGTCGTCGCCCAGGGCAGCGAGGTCATGATTTCATCGTAGTTCCAGACCACGTAGCCGCAGGCCCCCACCGTCACCGCGCAGAGCACGAGGTCGATGGCGAGCCCGAGCGGGCGCCAGGATTTCCCGGCGCCCAGCGGGTAGAGCGCGAAGCCGAGGGAGGCCACGAGGGCGAGGAAGATCGCCCGCTGGATCAGCCCTTCGAATGGGCCGGTGGCGGCGGTGTAGAAGACGAAGGCCCCGACGAGGATCGCCAGCCCCTTCTGGACGCGCTCCAGTGTCATGTCAGCTCCCCGGCTGCAGCTTGGCGGGAATCTCGAGCCCCTGCTCCTCGAACCAGCGCGCCGCGCCCGGATGCAGCGGGACGGTGCCGTAGTCGAGCGTCATCTGCGCAAGATCCGCGCCCTTCAGACTGGCCATGGCATTGGCCTGCGCGCTGTCATCGGCCATGATCGCCGAGACGATCTTGTAGGCGGTCTCGTCGTCCATCGACGCGGTTGCCGCGACGCCGACGCCGAAGCTCCAGGTGGTATAGGCGGGGATGCCGTCGGCGGCGCCTTCGGGGATGTCGATCACCGAGATGTCGGGCATTTTCTCGCGCAGGGTGTCTGCCTGGGCGTCCGAGAGGCCGACCACGGTGATGTCGGTCGAGGTGGCGATGTCCATGGTCGAGCCGTCGAGCTTCAGGCCCGACCCCGATTTCACGTAACCCGCCACCCGGTTGTCCTTGATCGCGCCGACGATGTCGGTGGTCGAGCCGCGCACGTAGTCGGCATCGAGACCGAGCGTGGCAAAGACCGCCTCGGTTGTCGACTCGGTGCTAGACCCCTTGATGCCCGGGTTGAAGCGCACGCCCGAGAGGCCCTCCAGGCTGTCGACGCCCGCGTCTTTGCGCAGGATCACATTCTGCGGTGCGTTGGTGTAGACCCACAGAAGTCGCAGGTCCTGCGCATTGCCCTCGAAGTCATTGGTCCCCGACACCGCGTGCTGTGCGGTGTTGGTGGTCACGAGGCCTAGGTCGACCTGCCCGCGCGCCATGCGGCGGATATTGTCCATGGTCGCGCCGGTCTCGACCACAGAGGCCTTCAGCCCCTCGGCCTTCTCGTTGATCAGCTGGCCGACGGCGACGAAATACCCGTAGTGGCTCGACGAGGCCGAGGTCGATCCGATGAGCAGATCCTTGTCCTGCGCCAGCGCCGGACCGGCAAGCAGGGTTGCGCCCATGAGGGCGTAGAGCGTTGTTTTCATGGTGTCCTCCCTTGGACCCCGGCTTCGGGATCGTGGAATGCACCATGACCGAAGTTGTTTGTTGCCTGAAGTGCGAATTTTGGCATAATTCGTGCATGGAACGCAGCAATCCGTCTTTTGCCGATTTCAACGCGGTGCTCGTCCTGCTGCGCTGCGGCTCGTTTCGCGCGGCCGCCGAGGTGCTGGCGCTCTCGCCCTCGGCGCTGTCGCGGCAGATCACCGGGCTCGAGGCGCGGCTCGGCGCGCGGCTCTTCGACCGCGACACGCGCAACGTCGCGCCCACCGCCTCGGGACTGGCTTTCGGGCGCGTGGCCGAACGGATGATCAACACCGCCGAGGACGGCATGGCGGAATTCGAGGCGCATCTGTCGGCGCGAAATGGCCGACTGACCATCGCCGGACTGCCTTCGGTGACCGCGGGCCTGCTTCCGGGGTTGCTGCGCAGCTTCTCGGCCACCCATCCCGACATCGACCTGCGCATTGTCGACGCGCTTTCGGGCAGCGTGATCGAGGCGGTCGAGGCCGGGATCGCGGAGATCGGCTTCACCGCCGGTACGCTCTCGGCGCGCAGCCGGCTCACCTTTCAGCCGCTGATGGACGATCGTTTTGTGGCGATCAGCGCGCCGGAAGGACCCTTGCACATCGAACGGGACTACACTTGGGAAGAACTCGTAGAAATGCCCTTCATCGCGATGGCACAGGGCACCAGCGTGCGCGAGTTGATTGACGGCGCCTGCCTGCGCATCGGCCATACGCTGGCGCCGCGTTTCGAGGTGGCGCATCTCGCCACGGCGGGCGCACTCGTGGCCGAGGGATTGGGGATCACCGCGCTGCCGACGCTCACGCTGCCGGTGTTGCGTACCGATGCGCTCGTGCAGCGAGAGATCATCGGCTTCGGAGCCCGGCGCCGCATCGGCCTCGTTCGCCGGTCAGGCCAGTCGCTGTCGCCCGCGGCACAGGCCTTTCTGGCCCACGTCCGCGAGTCGAGCCTGCCAAGGCGGGAGCTCTCGCGCCCCTAGATTGCCCGGCATGTTGCCATCTTCTGGACAGCCCCCCAGCCCGGAGGATCGCCGCCATGCTGTCGGTCATCGCGCCTGTCAGGCTTGGATTGACAACAAGAAGCCGCATGACCGCGCGTCCGGGCCGGGCTGGAGGCCCGCTGCACCGGTCAGGGTGATCGCCGGCGTCTCGCGACAACACGAAAGGGGTCGCGGAGATCTGCGGCCCCTACCCGTCGGGCCGGGCTCTGGCCACCGTCTGCCGCGTGCCTTCTACGCCGACAGGCTCTCGAACAGGCGCGCCACGGCTTCGGCTCCAGGATCGACCTGTCCCTTTAGCTGGTCGGCGTTGATGTAGGCCGCACGGCCGGCCTTGGCGGTGTCCATCTCGGCGGTTCGGTTTGCCCCCTCCCGAGCGGCGCGCGCAGCCTCGTCAAGCCCGCCCGCCAGATGGTCCAGCGCTGGTTTCAGCGCATCGATCATCGTGCGGTCGCCGGGACGCGCACCGCCGATTTCCTGCATTCGGTCGAGCCCCGCGTTCAACGCCTCGCGAAGCGATTGCCCGCTCGAGGCGGCGTCCCCGGCGGCGGCGAAGAAGATCGCCAGCAACACGCCCGACGAGCCTCCCATCGTCTGGCTCAGCTCCAGCCCGATGGCCCGGTAGAGTTGCGTGTGGTCCGCCAGCGGCAGGCGATCCATTGCACCTAGCAGCGCCCGCGCCGCCCCGGCCAGCGTGGAGCCTGTGTCGCCGTCGCCCGCCCTCGCGTCGAGCGCGTTGAGATCGGCCTCGGCGCCAATGAACACCTCGCAGCAGCGTTGCAGGAAGCGTCGGGTCTCGGGGTGGTCGGACGGCAGCGGTCGGATCGGGCGCAGCCCGTCGGGCAGATCGATCACCTCGACCGGGCCGAGCGCCGAAAGACCCGGCCAGGCCGGCAGCGGCACCGGAGATTTCAGCGCCATCAGATCCTCGGTGCCCGCCGGGTAGACCGAGACCGAAAAACCACGCATTTCGAGCGAGGTCATCATCGCGGCCGGACCGATGATGTGATACAGCCTGTCGCCGATGGCAGACTTGCCCAGCTCGTAGGCGAGAATCTGCATCTCGAGCACCGAGGCCCCGCCGAGGTTGTTGAGCAGAGCCACATGCGGCTTGCCCGGCTGCATGTGGTCGGCCAGACGCCCGGCAACCATCTCCATCGCCCCGCACGCGTGGACATAATCGACCTGCTGCGCCCCGGCCTCGCCATGGATGCCGAGGCCGAGTTCGGCCTTGCCGGGCTGGATGCGCGCCTCCTTTGGCGCGCCCGGCACTGTACAGGTATCGAGCGACATGCCGATGGTGCGCGTGCCCGCGATGACCCGTTCCGCCGCCGCGCGCACGCTGGCAAGATCGGCGCCGTTTTCGGCCAGAGCCCCGGCGATCTTGTGCACGAGAAGGGTGCCAGCCACCCCCCGCGCCTGCGGCAGATGCGGAAGCGCGATGTCATCATCCACCACCACCATCGCGACGTTGAGGCCAAAGGCCCGCGCCCGCTCGGCGGCGAGACCGAAGTTCAGCCGATCACCGGTGTAGTTCTTGACGATCAGCAGGCAGCCCGCCGGGCCGGTGACCGCGAGGATCCCGGCCAGCACCGCGTCGACCGAGGGCGAGGCGAAGACGTCGCCGCAGATCGCGGCGGTCAGCATCCCTTCGCCGACGAAGCCAGCATGCGCAGGTTCGTGCCCCGAGCCACCGCCCGAGACCAGCGCGACCTTGGACTTGTCCCAGCTCGCGCGCAGCACCACGCGGATGTGCGGGTAGCCGTCCAGCCGTGCCAAGCGTCCTCCCGAGGCCGCGACCACGCCATCCACCGCCTCGGCGACGATGTCTTCCTTCAAGTTGATGAACTGGGTCATGGGGCTCTCCTCAATGGACGCGCGCGCCGGAGGCGTCGAAATAAAACGGGGCGTCGGGGGTGATCTGCACGATGTCTCCCGCGCGCAGGCCGGTATGGGCGTCGGTCACGGTGATCAGGTCGTGGTTGCGAACAGTCAGATGCAGCCGGGTCTGGTCGCCAAGATGCTCGACCCGGACGACCCGGCTCTCGGCACCATCCCCCTGCCGGATCTGCTCGGGCCGCAGGCCGATGTAGCGCGCGTCCGAAGGGGCGCCGGCAAAAAGGTCAGCGGGCAGGATGTTGATGCGCGGCAGGCCAAGGCGGCTTGCGGCATAGATGCTGACCGGATCCTCGTAGATCTCGCGCGGGGTGCCGAACTGAACGAGCCTGCCGTGGTCCAGAACGCCGACGTGGCTGGCCATGGTCATCGCCTCGATCTGGTCGTGGGTCACATAGAGGAAGGGCACCCCGGAGTGCGCTTGTATGTTCTTCAATTCGACCCTGAGATCGGCGCGCAGCTTGGCGTCGAGCGAGCTGAGCGGCTCGTCCATCAAGTAAACCTCGGGACGGCGCACCAACGCGCGGCCAATCGAGACCCGTTGCATCTCGCCGCCCGAAAGCGCGGTGGCCTTGTTGTCCAGCTTGTGGGTGATCTGCAGCATTTGCGCCACCTCGCTCACCTTGCGGACAACCTGCGCGTCATCGTAGCGCAGAAGCGGGGACTTCAGCGGGAAGGCGAGGTTCTCGCGCACCGTCATATGCGGGTAGAGCGAATACTGCTGGAAGACCATCGCCACGTTGCGCTGCGCCGGGGTCATGCGGGTGACGTCGACGCCGCCGATGGCGATGCTGCCTGCGTCGGGCCGGTCCAGCCCCGAGACGAGCCGCAGCGTCGTGGTCTTGCCCGCGCCGGTTGGCCCGAGCAGAACCACGAAGGCGCCGTTCGGAACGGTCATCGTCACATCGTCGAGCGCCAAGGTATCGCCGAAACGCTTGGTCAGGTTCCGGAGCGTGACCTCAGCCATGGCGCAGCACCTTCTCGTTGGCGGCCGAGCGAAGCGCACGGCCGGTTCCGGCGTCGAACAGTGTCAGCGTACGGTCGTTGAAGCTGAGCCCCGTGGTCTGGTCCACCCGCACCGGATCGCGGCTGGAGATACGGGCCTTCACTTCGCCTTGTGCAGCCTCGAGCGTGATGATCTGCGTGGTGCCGAGGTATTCGACCGCCCGCACCACGGCGCGGTAGTCCGATGTGTCGTCCAGCCGCACGTGCTCGGGGCGCGCGCCCAGCACCAGCTTCCCGGCATGGCCCTCGCGAAGCTGCGGTATGGCTTGCGCGAAGGAGCCGAGCGCGACCGAGGCATCGCCCGGCGCAGCGCTGCCCTCGAAGCTCAGGAAATTCATCGGGGGCGAGCCAATGAACTTCGCCACGAAGAGGGTCGCAGGCCAATCGTAGATCTCCTGCGGCACGCCGAATTGTTCGACAACGCCTTGGTTCATCACCACGATCTTGTCGCCCATCTGCATCGCCTCGAGCTGGTCATGGGTGACATAGACCGTCGTCGCCCCCATGCGATCGTGCAGGGCGCGCAGCTCCTCGGCCATGTGTTCGCGGAACTCCGCATCGAGCGCCCCCAGCGGCTCATCCATGAAGAACGCCTTGGGCGCGCGCACGATCGCCCGCCCCAAGGCCACGCGCTGCCGGTCACCGCCCGAGAGCCCGCCCACCGGCTTTTCGAGAATGTCGGTGATCCCGAGGATGCGCGATACCTCCTCGACCTTGGCCCGCGCCGCCCTGCGCGACATGCCCTGGCTGATCAGCGGGTAGGAGATATTCTTGCGCACGTTCATATGCGGGTAGAGCGCGAACATCTGGAAAACGAAGGCGATGTCGCGCTGGCTGGCGGGCCTCCGGCCCACCTCCTCGCCGTCGATGTAGATCTGCCCGGCGCTCGGCATCTCGAGCCCCGCCATCATCCGCAGCGTGGTGGTCTTGCCGCAACCCGAGGGGCCGAGCAACATGAAGAACTCGCCGTCCTCGATGGTGAAGCTCGAGGAGTGCACGGCGGTGAAGGCTCCGAAGTCCTTGCGCAGGCTGTCGATGCGTATCTGGGCCATGGGGTCTCCGCTTCAGTCGGGAAAATGGCTGACGACGATGAACATCACCGTGCCAATCAGCGTGACGGGAAAGGACCACGAGTAGGCCCAGAGAACGAAAGGCTGCATCAGCATCACCACGCCGAGGGCGATCAGGATCGAGGCGGCCATCTCCCAGGGGCCGCGCCGGAAAATGCGGCGCTTGGCGGGGGCGGGGCTTTCGGGGATCGTGGGGGCCTTGCTCATTTGCGCACCGCTCCGAAGGTGATCCCGCGCAACAGGTGCTTGCGCAGCAGGATGGTGAAGACCATGACCGGCAGCAGGAACAGCGTGGCCCCCGCCGCCACAGCGGGCCAGTCTTGCCCGGCGTTGCCGATGATCGTGGGGATGAAGGGCGGCGCGGTCTGGGCGGTCCCCGAGGTGAGCAGCACCGCGAAGGCGTATTCGTTCCAGGCGAAGATCAGGCAGAAGATCGCGGTCGAGGCGATGCCCGTTGCGGCCTGCGGCAGGACCACCTTGTAGAAGGCCTGGAAGCGCGTGTAGCCGTCGATCAGGGCCGCTTCCTCGTATTCCTGCGGGATCTCGTCGATGAAGCCCTTGAGCAACCAGACCGAGAGCGAGAGGTTCACCGCCGTGTAGAGCAGGATCATCCCGGCATGGGTGTCCGACAGGCCGAGCGAGCGGAACATCAGGAAGATCGGGATTGCCACGGCGATGGGCGGCATCATCCGTGTCGAGAGGATGAAGAACATGAGGTCATCCTTCAGCGGCACCTTGAAGCGCGAGAAGGCATAGGCAGCCAGCGTGCCCAGGGAGACGCTGAGAAAGGTCGAGCCAAAACCGATGATCACCGAGTTCATGAACCGCTCGCCAAAGCGCGACGGGCCGGCGATGGTCAGCCCCTTGGACTGCACGATGCGCTCGTACCAGGTCTCGGGCGGGTTGGCCGCGAAGTACTCGGCGGTCTGGCGGGTCTGCGTGGTGAAGAGGTTCACGTAGCCCTCGAGCGAAGGGGTGAAGACCACCTTCGGCGGGTAGGCGATGGCATCGGCCGAGGACTTGAAGCCTGTCGCGATGATCCAGACCAGCGGCAGGATGGTGACGATGGCATAGAGCGCCACCAGTGCGCCCGCGACCCACTTCTGCCGCGGCGAGGGTTCGGTGATCGAATAGCCGCTCATCTTTCCTTCACCTTGTTCAGCGCCTTCACGTAGATCGAGGCGAGGCCGAAAACGGTCACGAAGAGGATGATCGCATAGGCCGAGGCATAGCCCGTGCGCCATTTCTCGAAGGCCTCGCGCTTGAGGTCGATGGAAGTCAGCGTCGTGGTGTTGCCGGGTCCGCCACCGGTCAGCTGGACCACCAAGTCGAACATCTTGAAGTTCTCGATCCCCCGGAAGAGCACCGCCAACATAAGGAAGGGCAGCGTCATCGGCAGGGTGATGGTCCAGAATTGCCGCCACTTCGAGGCGCGGTCGCATTCCGCCGCCTCGTAGATCGAGTCCGGGATCGAGCGCAGCCCTGCTAGGCAGATCAGCATGACGAAAGGCGTCCACATCCAGGTGTCGACAATGATGATTGCCCAAGGCGCCAGGGACACGCTGCCGATCATCGAGAAGCTGGTGGGGTCCACACCGGTGAAGAAGGCCACCACGTAATTGAACAGGCCGATCTGCGGCTGATACAGGAAGGTCCAGAAATTCCCCACGACGGCGGGCGAGAGCATCATCGGCAGCACGATGATCGTGGTCCACAGGTCGTTGCCCCTGAACTTGCGATTGATCAGCCAGGCAAGCGTGAAGCCGATCAGCACCTGCAGCACGATGGTCCAGCACAGGAAATGCGCCGTCGCCTGCATGGTCTTCCAGATGTCGCCGTCGGTCAGGATGCGGTGGTAGTTGCGCAGCCCGATCCACTCGACCTCGGCATTGGGCCGATTGGCGCGGAAGTTGGTGAAGCTCAGGCGGATCGTCCAGATCAGCGGGAAGATGTTCACCGCAAGCAGCAGGAAGACCGTCGGAGCCACGAAAATCCAGGCGATGGCCCGGTCGGACAGGCCTCGGAACCGGCGCGCGAGACCGGGCGGCGTCGCCTCGGCGGCGCGCGCGATGACGGAATGGGACATGGGGCGGGTCTCTTCGAAACGTTCGGTGCGATGCGCGGAGCCATCCTCTCGTCCGGCTCCGCGCGCGGGACCGCCCGTCCGGGGACGTTGCGGCCGGCGGCTGGTCACATCTTGCCTTCGTCTTCGAAGACTTCGGTCCAATCCTCGACCAGCTTGTCGAGCGCCTCCTGCGCGGTGCCCTGCCCGGCCACCACGTAATTGTGCACCCGGTCCTGCATCGAGAGCAGCAGCGAGGCATAGGACGGCTCGGCCCAGAAATCCTTCACGATCGCCATCGAGTCGAGGAAGGTCTGCGCATAAGGCTGGCTGGTGGCAAATCCGGGATCCTCGACCACCGCCTTCAGCGCCGAGTAGCCCCCAAGACCCCACCATTTCGACTGTATTTCGGGCTGGGCGAACCACTTGATGTATTCCAGCGCCGCGTCCTGGCTGTCGGAGTAGGAGACAACCGAGATCCCCTGCCCACCGAGTTGCGCGAAATGCCCGTCCGGTCCGGGCGGGTTGGGGAAGTAGCCCGACTTGCCACCGCCGACGTTCGGGTCGGCCTCGACCCCCGGCCAGATGAAGGAGAAGTTCATCTGCAGCGCCACCTGCCCCGATTTGTAGGCGTCGATGTTCTCGGACATGTACCAATCCGACGAGCCCGGTGGGGTGCAGCAGTCGTAGAGCGCCTTGTAGTACTCCAGCCCCTTCGCAGCCTCGGGCGAGTTCACCACCCCCTCGAGCTTGTAGGGCTCCTCGGGCGTGCCGTAGTTGAAGCCGTAGTTGTAGAGCGCGTTGGTCACACCCATGGTGATGCCCTCGGAGCCGCGCTCGGTGTAGATGGCCGCGCCATAAACCGTGGTACCGTCGATCTCGCGACCCTGGAAGAATTCGGCAATGTCCTTCAGCTCTTCCAGCGTGGCGGGCACCGTCAGTTCGCGGCCGTATTTTTCCCGGAACTCCGTTTGCAGCTCTGGCCGCTCGAACCAATCCTTGCGGTAGGTCCAGCCTACGACGTCCCCAAAGGCCGGCAGGGCCCAGTAATTCGGCGTGCCCTTCGGCCATTCGGAGTAGCCGGTGACCGTGGCAGGGATGAAATCATCCATGCTGATGCCATTGGCCTCGAAGAAATCGTTCAGCTTCACGTAGTGGCCCGCCTCGGCCCCGAGGCCGATCCACTGACTGTCGCCGATCATCAGATCGCAGAGCTGGCCGCCGGAGTTCAGCTCGTTGAGCATCCGGTCGGCGAAGTTGGGCCACGGAACGAATTCGAAGGACATCTCGTGTCCGGACGTCGCTTCGAAATCCTTGGACAGCTCGACCAGCGCATTGGCCGGGTCCCAGGCCGCCCAGCACAGGGTGAGCTCATCCGCCTGCGCCGCCCCCGCGAGGGCAAACAAGGCAGTCGCGACCGCCGGAGCGGTGTATCGGATAGTCATTGGTGCATCCTCCCAGAGATAAGGCCGGGCTCCTCTTCCCGACTCATTTATCTTTACCAAGGGTAAGTGAGGTACGTGCCTCAGATCAAACCATTTCTGAGGCACGTACCTCATGAAGGTTGCTTTCCGCCTGAAAACAAAGAAGACTCCGGGAGAAGTCCAAGGCCCGAGTCCCCCATGCGCCCGACCACCAAAGACCTCGCCAAAGCTGCAGGCGTCAGCCTCGCGACCGTTGATCGCGTGCTGAACGGACGACCGGGCGTGCGCGAGAAGACGGCGAAAGCCGTCAACGAAGCGATTGAACGCATTGGTTTTGTCCGCAACCAGTCCGCCGCCAATCTCGCGCGCGGGCGGCGGTATCGTTTCCAGTTCCTGTTGCCCGAGGCCGGGGATGACTTCCTCTCCACGCTGGTCGAGCGCATCGAGGAATCGCGCGCCGCCTTCCTCTCCGAAGCGCTCGAGATCTCGATGCGCCGGGTGCTGGCGAACGACCCCCATGTGACCGCCAAGGCCCTTGCCCGTGTTTCGCCCGCGCTGGTGGACGGCGTGGCAATCATGGCGCCCGAAAGTCCTCAGGTGCGGGATGCCACCACCCGTCTCCAAGAGCGTGGCGTCGAGGTGGTTCAGTTCATCACCGGCCAGCCGGGCCTGCGGCCCGTAGATTTCGTCGGGGTAGACAACAACTCGGCGGGCGCCTCTGCCGGGCGGCTTCTGGGACGGTTTCTTGGCGAGCGGAAAGGCAAGATCCTCGTGGTGTCCGAGACGATGAATTCGCTCGACAGCGTGGAGCGACGGCTCGGTTTCGACACGGTTCTGACCAACGACTTCCCGAACCTCTCGGCCCTGCCCTCGCTCGAGACCTACGGCGACCCTGAACGCACGCAGGTGGTGATCGCCAATTCCTATGCCAATCATCCGGACATCGTCGGCGCCTACCTGATGAGCTCCGAGGCGCGCCAGCCGCTCGAGGCGCTCTGCAGATCTTCCGACCCGCTGTGCCAGGTGATCATCGCGCATGAGCGTACGCGCTACAGTGAGGACAAGCTGCGCGAAGGCGCGCTCGATGCGGTGATCGCCCAGGACCCCGGACACCTCGTGCGCAGCGCCATCCGCGTGCTCAAGGCACGCACCGACGGGCGCGAGCCGCTGGCCTCGCAGGAGCGCATCCGGATCGAGATCTACATCAGGGAAAACCTCGGCGTCCTCTGACGGCGGACGCGGGCCGCAAGTCCAGGCCCCCCGGCCCGCCGCTCTTCAGGAAAAAGCCGAGCGCATGGCGACCGGTTCGGGCCCTGCCCTGTGCCCGGCCCCGGCACGACCGCCCGCCTTCAAGAAGCGCGGCCGAGAGCGCGGTCACCCCGCCGGAATCTCGCCCACGTCCACCGGGACCTGGTAGCCGCGCTGCACGGCCGGGCGCGCGCGCAGGCGCCGATACCACGCCCGCACGTTGGGGAAATCGGCCAAGTTTACGCCATGCCACGCGTAGCGCGCCACCCAGGGCCAGCAGGCGATGTCGGCGATGGAATATTCGTCGACGATATGCGCGCGCCCTTCGAGTTGACTGTCGAGCACGCGGTAGAGGCGCTGTGCCTCGCCGCCGAAGCGCTCCTCGGCGTAGGCTGACTTGCCGGGATTGAAGTGCAGGAAATGATGCGCCTGTCCGAGCATCGGGCCGAAGCCGCCCATCTGCCACATCAGCCAGCCCATCACCTGCATGCGCGCATCCAAGGCCCCGGGAAGGAAAGCCCCGTGCTTTTCGGCGAGATACCACAGGATCGCACCCGACTCCATCAGCGCGAGCCCGGTCCCCTGGTCGACGATGGCAGGAATCCTGCCGTTGGGATTGATCGCCAGGAACTCGGGCGACTTCTGCGCGCCCGATTGCAGGTCGACCGGATGCACCCGGTACTCGAGACCGAGCTCCTCGAGAAGGATCGACACCTTGCGCCCGTTGGGCGTGGACCACGTGTAAAGATCAATCATGCATGCGCCCTTTCCGCCATGGCGCCGCCGGGCCAATCTAGGACGACCATGCGTTGCATGCCGAGCCCAAATGCGCCTTGCGGGCGTTTCTCTCAGTCCCGGTCGACCTGAAGTGCGGCCAGAACCTCTTCGGTATGCTCACCAAGGCGCGGCGCCGGAAGCCGGGCTTCGCAAGGGGTGCGGCTGAGTTTTACCGGGAAGCCGAGCATCCGCACGGTCCCCCGGTCGTCGCCATGCGGCACATCGATCGCCATTTCCTGCGCCTGGATCTGCGGATCGGCGAAGACCTCCTTTAGCGTCTGGATCTTGCCTGTCGGCACTCCGGCCCTGTTAAGACGCAGGATCCAGCTCTCGCGGGTGTCATGCGCCAGCGCCGCGTCGAGGATGCCGTGCAACTCCTTGCGGCGGGCAAAGCGCTTGTCATTGCTGTCAAACCGCGGGTCCGACAGCAGGTCCGGCAGGCCGATCTCGGCCAGCAGTCGCCCCAGCACCTGATCGTTCGAGGCGGCAATGGCGATCTGACCGTCGGCGGCGTTGTAGAGCCCGTAGGGCGCAACCAGAGGATGGTCGTTGCCGGTACGCTGCGGGTTTTCGCCGGTGACGAAATGCTCCGAGGCGAGATAGGCCATCATGCTCAGCACGCCGTTGACCATCGAGGTCTCGACGGCTTGGCCGACGCCATCGCGGTTGCGCCCGTGCAGCGCCGAGACGATGCCGAAGGCGGTATAGAGCCCGGCCACGAGGTCGGTCACCGGCTGAGCGGCGCGCAGAGGCGGCGCGCCCTCGGGGCCGTTGACGCTCATGAAACCGCTCATCGCCTGCGCGATGAAGTCGAAGGCCGGGCGATCTGTATAAGGCCCGGTCGAGCCGAACCCATTGACGCTGGCCACCACCAGCCGGGGGTTGATCTCTTCGAGCCGCTCTGGCGGAAACCCCATGCGGGCCAGCACGCCGGGGCGGAAATTCTCGACCAGCACGTCGGCGGTTTCGAGCAAGCGCGTAAGGTCGGCGCGACCCTCGTCGGAATAGAGGTCGAGCACCACCGATTTCTTGTTGCGATTGAACCCTGCGAAGTACCACGAGAACCCATCCTTGTGGTGCCCCTGACCGCGCACGGGATCGCCTGCCGGGCTCTCGATCTTGATCACCTCGGCGCCCATGTCGCCAAGTAACATGGAACAGAACGGCCCCGACAGCACACGGGTCAGGTCGATCACCCGGACCCCGTCGAGCGGCGGCTTGAGATCGGCACTCATCATGCGCGGCTCCCGCTCGACGAGCGGACCTCGTCGCGTCGGTACTGGCGCAGGCGTGGGCCGGCCTTCATGACCTGTCCGGGAAGTTTCTGGCCCAGTGCCGCCTCGGTGCGCCGCGCGACATCGATCAGCGCCTCGAGGTCGATGCCCGTCTCCACGCCGCTCTCGTGCAGCAGGTAGACAAGATCCTCCGTGCAGATATTGCCTGTCGCACCGGGGGCAAAGGGGCAGCCGCCGATCCCGGCGACGCTCGCCTCATAGCGGGTGATCCCCTCGCGCAGGCCGGCATGGGCGCAGGCAAGACCAACGCCCCGGGTATTGTGGAAATGCAAGGCAACGTCGGCCTGCGGCACCTCGGCGGCCAGCGCCCGGCAGCGGTCCTGCACCAAACGCGGCGTTGCCATGCCGGTGGTATCGCCCAGCGAGATCCGGGTGATACCGTTGTCGGCATAAGTCTTGGCGACATGCACGATGTCGGCGACCGGGACTTCCCCCTCGAAGGGGCAGCCGAAGGCCGTGGCAATGGCGCCGTAGACGGCGATGCCCGCCTCCTGCCCCATCCGGGCGATCTCGGCCGCGGCGGCCAGCGACACGTCGCGGGAGCAGTTTACGTTGGCCTGGTTGTGGCTCTCGGAGGCCGAGAGGAACACCACCATCGCATCGACCCCGGCCTCGATGGCGCGGGCGGCGCCGCGGGCATTGGGTACCAGCGCGGTCAGCTCGGCACCGTGGCTGCGGTCGATCGCGGCCATGACCTCGGCGGCATCGGCCATGTTCGGCACCGCGCGCGGCGCGACAAAGGAGGTGACCTCGAGCTGCGGCACGCCCGCCGCGATCAGCCCGTTGATCATCTCGATCTTCACATCTGTCGGAACCGGGGCCGGCCAGGCCTGCAGCCCGTCGCGGGGGCCCACGTCCACGATCCGCACTCTTTCGGGGAATCCCTCCAGCGTGACCTGTGTCATAAGCCCTCCTCCAAAAGCTGTTGATGTGGTCTACCGGCGTGGTATACCACTCTCGCAGGGAGGGTCAATCTAGACCATGAAGACGGACAAAGCAGCGGACAGCGCGGCATTGCCGCAGGCGGAGCGCGCGTTGCAGGACATCCGGAAGGATATCCTGTCGATGGCCTTTGCGCCGGGCGAGGCGGTTTCGGAACGCGCGCTGCAGGACCGCTACGGCATGTCGCGGACGCCGATCCGCGCAGCTCTGGCAGCGCTGACCGCCGAGGGGCTGGTCGACCGCGACCCGCGCGGCGGCTACATGATCGCTCCCATAGACCTGCAAGAAATCCGCGACCTCTTCGAATTTCGCGAAGAGCTGGAAGATACGGCGGTGCGCCTTGCTTGCCGCCGCGCCAGCCCCGAGGCGCTGGCCGCTTTGCGCGCCACCGTCGATCGCGGACGCACCGATTTCCGGGTCGAGGACTGGCTCGCGTCGGGGCTCGACGTGCACGTCGAGCTGGCCGCGCTCTCGGGCAACCCCTTCCTGCGCGACGCGGTGCGCGCCGCGGTCGGCCGTGCCCTGCGCCTGCGCTGGCTGTTGGCCAGCGACGCCGCGCAGCGCGAGACCGCGTGGCAGGAACATAGCGAAATCCTCGATCTCGTCGCCGCTGGTGACGAGGACGCGGCGGCCCGCAAGGTCCGGCTGCACACCCGCGCGGTGCGCGACCAGATCCTCGAGGCTGTGGAGGGCGCGCGCCGGTTTCTGGGCACGCGCGGTGTCGTCGATCACAAGAGGGGTGACGGCGACACGCAGTGAGACGACCCGGGGAGGGAGACCCCGGTGAAAACGGCCCCTTGGGCCAGAGGACGAAAGGGAGGAACCATGTCCTATTTGCGAAAATTCATCACCGGAGCGGTGCTCGCCACCGGCTTGACCGGCGTCAGCGCGGTCACCGCCAACGCGGCGGAATGCATCGCGCCGGCCGATCCCGGGGGCGGTTGGGACTTCACCTGCCGCACCGTGGGACGGCTGCTGACCGACCTCGGCCTCGAGGAGAGCACGGTTCAGGTCACCAACATGCCCGGCGGCGTGGGTGCAGTCGCGTTCGCCAATGTGGCAGGCAAGCGCGCTTCCGAGGGCGACCTGCTGGTCGCCACCTCGACGGTGGGCGTGACGCAGATTGCGCAGGGCAAGTACCCGGGCGGAATCGACGTGATGCGCTGGGTCGGCATGCTCGGAACCGACGTGGGCGTGATCACCGTGCCGGCGGACTCCGAGTATGAGACCATCGGCGACCTGCTCGACGCGCTCAAGGCCGACCCGACCTCCGTGCCGGTGGCGGGTTCCTCGGGCGCCGGGGGCTGGGACCACATCCGCCTGCTGATGCTGGCCGATGCCGCGGGCATGTCCGGCGAGGATTACAAGGCGATCCGCTGGGTGCAGTTCGATGGCGGCAGCCCCGCCGTGACGCAGATGCTCGGCGGTCAGGTCGGAGCCGTGTCGACCGACCTCGGCGAGATCGCCGGTTTCGTGGAATCGGGCGACATCAAGATCCTCGCGGCCCTGTCGGACGAGCCGATTCCGGCCTTCCCCGACGCGCCCACCGCCAAGGATCAGGGCCTTGACGTGACCGGCTACAACTGGCGCGGCTTCTACACGGGCGGCGATGTCTCGGACGAGGACTACCAGGCCTGGGTCGACGAGCTGAAATCGCTCTTCGACACGAAGGAGTGGAAGGAAGCGGCCGAGGGCAACGGCCTGATCACGGTCTGGCGCGGCGGCGAGGAGTTCGAGGCCTATGTCGCGGACCAGGCCAAGCAAATGGAAGAGATCTCGCGCAGCATTGGTGTCATTCAATGATCGACCGCATCGTCGGGGCCGTGGTCTTCGTGATCTCGGTCTCGGCCTTCTGGGTTGCGCGCGGATATGAGGCGGGTTTCGGGGATCCCCTGGGCCCCGCCGTGTTTCCGCAGATGGTCGCCGCACTGGCGGCCATCCTCAGCCTTGGGCTGATGCTGCGCCCCGATCCGAACCCCAAGACCCAGTCGCGCCCGGCGCTGGCCCGGCAGGTCGCCACCGTGACCGTGCTGGCGTGCTACGTGCTGCTGCTCGAGCCGCTCGGCTTCCCTCTCTCCACGACGCTCGGTACCGCCTGCCTCGCGCTGCTCTTCGGTGCCGGTCCGGCCAAAGCGACGCTGACCGGCGCGGCGGTGGGCGTGTCGCTCTTCGTGATCTTCGACAGGGTGCTGGGACTGCCCTTGCCCTTCGCGCCTGCATTCTTCGGCTAGCGAGACCTCATGGACATCTTGACCTCCCTCATTGGCGGCTTTGCCGTCGCCGTGACGCCGCTCAACCTCGCGCTCGCGGTTTTCGGCTGCTTCGCCGGCACGCTGATCGGCGCGCTGCCCGGACTCGGCCCGGTGAACGGTGTCGCGATCCTGATCCCCGTCGCCTTCGCAATGAAGCTCGAGCCCGGCTCGGCGCTGATCATGCTGTCCTGTATCTACTATGGGTGCATGTACGGCGGTCGGATCAGCTCGATCATGCTCAACATCCCCGGCGACGAGCCCGCGATCATGACCACGCTCGACGGCTACCCCATGGCCCGAAAGGGGCAGGCGGCCAAGGCCCTTGGCATTTCCGCAGTGGCATCCTTCACCGGCGCGACCCTGGCGACGCTCGGGCTGACCTTCTTCGCGCCACTGCTGGCAAAGGCGGCGATCCACTTCGGGCCGGCGGATTACTTCGCGCTCTACGTGATGGCCTTTGCCACCATCGGCGGGGTGACCGGGGTGAACCCCTTCAAGACGCTGCTCGCGGCGGTGCTGGGTCTGCTGCTGGCCAGCGTTGGGCTCGATCCGGCCACCGGAACGGCGCGCTACACCTTCGGGTCGTACCACCTCTATGATGGCTTCGATCCCATCGTCGCCATCGTCGGCCTTTTCGCGGTCAGCGAGATCATCATGTATTTCGAGAGCCACGCCACCTCTGGTGCCGGGCCCGCCAAGCTCGGCCGCGCCCTGCCCCGGCTGCGCGAGGTCTTCGAGGGTTTCCCCGCTGCGCTGCGCGGCTCGGTGATCGGCTTCGTCTGCGGCGTTCTGCCAGGCGCCGGTGCCTCGCTCGGGGCTTTCGTCTCCTACAGCACCGAAAAGCAGATCAGCGACAAGAACGGGACCTTCGGCACCGGCGACCCGCGCGGCATCGCCGCGCCGGAGGCAGGCAACAACGCGGCTTCCGGCGGCGCGCTCATCCCGATGCTGACGCTGGGCGTGCCCGGCTCCGGTACAACGGCGGTGATGCTGGCGCTGCTCGTCTCTCTCAACATCCAGCCCGGCCCATTGCTCTTCGAGCGCCAGCCGGACCTCGTCTGGGGCCTGATCGCGGCGCTCTATCTTGCCAACCTCGTGCTGCTAATGCTCAACGTGCCGATGGTGGGCATCTTCACCCGCCTGCTGTCGCTGCCGCAGTGGCTGCTGATGCCGATCGTCGTGATGGTCAGCTTCATCGGGATCTATTCGATCAGCCATTCGAGCTTCGATCTCTTCGTGATGATCGGCTTTGGCCTGCTCGGCTACGCCCTGCGCAAGTTCGAGATCTCGTTGGTGCCAGTGGTGCTCGGGCTGCTGCTTGGCGCCGATATGGAGAACAACCTGCGCCGGGCGCTGTCGATTTCGGGGGGAGACTTCGGCATCCTGCTGCAAAGCCCCATCGCGCTGGTGATCTACGGCTTCACTGCGCTGATGCTGCTCTTTTCCTTCGGCATCGCCATGCGCCGACAAACTCCGCCGCTGGCGGACTGATCCGCCCGCAATGTGCCACGGCTTTCGCCCGGCACACAGGCACGCGCTTGGTCTGCGCCGGGCCGCACGATGGCCAAGGCCGCGGCGGCCCGGGGCCCTCGCGCAAATCAAGGCCCGCACCAGGCCACATGCAAAAACGCCCCGGGCAAGACCGGGGCGTTTCTTGTTGTCGAGGGCGGCTTACTCGCTGATCGCGGACTTCACCTGCGCAACCTCTTCCGGCGACATCGTGCCGGAGGTCACCACCTCGCCATCGGTGATCTTCCACAGGCGGAACGGGCCGGTGATATCGCCATACTGGTCAAAGACCACCGGGCCGATCACGCCTTCGTAGCGGATCTTCTCGCCGGCCTTGATCAGCTCGAGCGCCTTCTTGAACTCCTCGGGACCAGCGTAGATCGGCTCGCCCTCGGTGCCCGTGACCTGCGGGATCGCGTCGCGGATCGCATCGGCCGAGGCCTCTCCCGCCTGCGCGATGGCCAGCGCGACGATGGCGCCGGCATCATAGGAGCGGTCCGCCGCCGGCGCATCGGGCGCGATGCCGCCGGAGAACTCAGCAAAATTGTCGTAGAAATAGGTGGTCGACGCCGTCTCGGAGGTCCCCGACGAGGTGCCGTAGGCGCCGTCGAGGTATTGCGCCCCGACCGCGCTGATAAAATCCGACGAGTTCATGCCGTCGTTCAGCAGGAAACTTTGCGGCCCGCCGGAGGAAATCCATGCCCGCGCAATGGTCGCGCCATCCACCGGGTAAGAGATCAGGTAGAGGCTTTCGGGATCGCCCTTGAGTGCCGCGGTCGCTTCCGAGGAGTAGTTCGCCTGCTTCTCGTTGTAGGGCGTGACCGAGGTGATCTCGCCGCCGAGGGCCTCATAGGCCTTCTTGAACTCCCGCATCATGTTGACGCCGAAATCGTTGTTCACGTGGATGATGGCGAGCTTGTTCAGACCTTGGTCGATGGCGTATTGCGCCGCCGCGGTGCCCTGCAGTGCATCCGAGGTGATGGTGCGGAAGAAGTAGCCGCCGGTCTTGCCGTCCTGGCCGAGCTGCGTCAGCGTCGGCGAGGACGAGGCCGGCGAGACCTGCACCACGCCCGCAGGCCCGGTGACCGAGGTCAGGATCGGGATCGAGACCGAAGAGATGATTCCGCCGATCAGCACCGGCACCTTGCCGATGTTGACGAGCTGCGTCGCTTGATCAACGGCGACGTTGCCCTGGCTCTGGCTGTCGCGGGTGTCCGAGGTGATCTTGCAGCCCAGCACGCCGCCGGCGTCGTTGATGTCGCGGAAGGCCATGTCCACGGCCTTTGCCCCGGCCTGACCGTAGACGCCAGCCGGGCCGGTCAGTTCCATGACCATGCCGACCTCGACCTCGCAATCTTGGGCCATGGCCCCGGTCGCCAGGGCGGCGGCCGCAGCGGAGGCAAGAAGAAGATGTTTCATTTCAGGATGCTCCTGTTGGAAGGCGCCCGTTCCGGGCTGGGATCGGAGGCTCAGGCCTCTTCTTTGTTGAGGTTGTATTTCATGATCGAGCCGTGGCGGCCATGGCGGTCGCGCTCGAGCGTGTAGACATCGCCCTCGAGCTGACGGGCCTGCGCCAGCACTGTGTCGATCGCGGCCGTGTCGGCGGCGCTCAGCGTGACCTCACCGACCTGCAGGTTTGCCGCGAGGTGGCTGCGGTTGCGCGCGCCGACGATGACGCCGGCGACCTGCGGCCGGGTCAGCACCGCAGCAGAGGCCACGGTCGCCACGTCGCAGCCATGGGCGTCGGCGATGGTGCGCAGAGTTTCCAAGAGGCTCTGGAAGAGGTCCCAGCCGCCGAAGTCCTGGATGATCAGGTGGTATTTGGTCAGCGAGCGGTTCTCCATCTCGCCCTCGGGGTCGGGCTGGCCAAGCCAGCGGTCGGACAGGAAGCCGCCCGCGACGGTGCCGTAGCAGAGGAACTGCATCCCCCTCTCGGCCGCCAACCCCGCCATCCGCTTCTCGGGGCGGCGATCGAGCAGGGAATATTGCGTCTGCAGCGTCGCCAGCCGAATGCCCGCATCGAACATGGCTGCCACGTGGTCGGTGTCGAAGTTGGTGCCGGAGAGAAGCTGGATCAGCCCCTCGTCCTGGAATTCCTTGAGCCAATGCGCCGCCTGCAGCCAGTCGCCCTGCGCATAGTCCCACCAGTGGAACTGCACGAGATCGAGGCGCTGCACGCCGAGCCGCGTCGCCGAGCGGGCCACGGTTTCGCGCAGAATGGGCCGGGTCAGCCGGCCAAGCTTGTCGAGATCGGGCACGCATTTGGTATGCACGCGAATCCGCGACAGCGCCTCGGCTCCATGACGATTGGCATATTCGGCACGGAAGGCGCCGATGATCTCCTCGACGCCGGTGTAGATGTCGGCGCAGTCGAAGGTGGTGATGCCGGCCTCTGCGGCGGCGATCAGATCCTCCACCGCCTCGGCGCGGTCGATCTGGCCATGGCCACCGGCCAGCTGCCAGCCACCGCGGATCACGCGGGAAATCTCGTAGCCGGGGGCCAGTGTGGTGCGCGGCAGGGTCATGTCATCTCTCCTTGGGCAGCGGGACGGCGGTGGTCTCGGCATGGCTGAACTGCCGCTTGCCGATCCGGGTGATACGCAGCCGGGTCGAGCAGTTGGGGTCCGGGCAGGCCACTTCGGCGTCGGTGCTCATCCAGTCGTTGGGGTGGGTCTGGCGCTGCTTTGCCGCGAGCAGCGGCAGGACAGAGGCCAGCGAGTAGACCGAGAACCCCTGCCCTGGCGGCAGGTACAGCATCTCTCCGCGAAGCTCGAACCAGTCGCCGGGCTTGGCATTGCAATAGATCGCCCCGCCTTCGGGGGCGACCACCTCGACCTTCAGGTCCCAGAGTTCGAAGCTGTCGTCAGTCATCTTGGGCCTTCTTCATGTCAGCGCGGATCAGGTCGAAAGATTGGGTGATGTCGGCATGCAGCGCGGCGACGGCAGCCTCCGCATCTCCGGCCTCGAGCGCGGCGATCAGCGCCCAGTGATGATGCACCGCGGTCAGCGACGGGTTGCGCCCGTAGATGATCGCCGAGGCCCGGACGAAAGGTCCCGACTGCATCCAAAGGCTGCGCACGATGGGCAGCAACACGTCAGAGCCGGCAGCGCGATAGATCGTGAAGTGGAACTCATGGTTAAGCACCGAAGTCTCGGTGGCATGCTCGGGAGCGAGCCGCACAAACGCGTCCTCGCAGGCCTGCGTCTGCTGCCGCAGCAGACCGATCGTTTCGGGCGCAATCTGCGCCGCGGCAAGGCGCACCAGCTCGCCCTCGATGAGGCAGCGGGCGCGCGAGAGGTCGTCGAGTCGCGCCTCGGTGATCAGCGGCACCCGGGTCGAGCGGTTCGGCATGACCTCGAGCGCGCCTTCCGTCCCCAGCCGGCCAAGTGCCTCGCGCACCGGCATGATCGACACGCCCAGCGTGTCGGCCACGGCCTGCATGCGGAGCACCTGTCCCGCGGCAAAGGCCCCGTGGATCAGCGATTTGGTCAGCTCCTCGTAGACGCGCTGCTGCAGCGACGCGCGCCCCACGCGGCCGAGCCCTGGAACCGTCATGTCGTCCGTTTCGGTGTCGCTCATCTGTCCTCGCCGTGCCGTTCAGACGTTTTTGGCTTGCATCCGAGATCCGTGTCAATAATCTTTGATCAAAGATATAATTCCGCCGAGCGCAACGCCGGTCTCGGCGGCCACAGGGAAATTGGAATGGATACGACCCGAGGCGCGGTCCTCTCGGCGCATGGCCTTTGCCGCAGGTTCCAGGGAATCCAGGCGGTGGACGACATGTCCCTCTCGCTGGCCCCAGGCGAACTGCTGGGCCTGATCGGGCCGAACGGGGCGGGCAAGACCACGATGTTCAACATGCTCGCCGGCTCGTTGCCCCCATCTGCGGGGCGGATCGAACTCATGGGCACCGACGTGACCGCCGAGGGCGCCGAGAAGCGCCTTGGCCGCGGGCTGGGCCGGACTTTTCAAATCCCCCGCCCCTTCCCCCGGATGAGCGTGCTCGAAAACGTCCTTTGCGGCGCGCAGAAGCAGAGCGGCGAAAGCGTCTTCGGCGCCACTTTCCGCATCGGTGCCTCGCGCCGTGACGAAGCGCGGGCGCTGGAGAAGGCCCGGCACATCATCGATTTCCTGTTGCTCACCCATCTGGTCGATCAACCCGCAAGCGTGCTCTCCGGCGGCCAGCGCAAGCTGCTGGAATTGGCGCGGGTCCTCATGGCCGACCCCAGGGTGATCCTGCTCGACGAGCCGGCCGCCGGGGTGAACCCCTCGCTGCTCGAGCAGATCATGGCGCGGATCGTGGACCTCAACGCGCAGGGCGTGTCGATCCTGCTGATCGAGCACAACATGGACATGGTGGCGCAGCTCTGTTCCCGCGTCGTGGTCATGGCGCTTGGCCGCGAGCTGGCGCAGGGCGCCCCGGCCGCGGTGATCCGAGATCCCGAGGTGGTGCGCGCCTATCTGGGGGATGCCGCATGAGCGAGCTATTGCGAGTCCGCGGTCTCTCGGCCGGCTACCAGCCCGATCTGTCGATCCTGAAAGGCGTCGATCTGACGGTGGCGGACGGCGAATTCGTCGTGCTGCTCGGTCCCAACGGCGCGGGCAAATCGACACTGGTGAAGACCGTGGCCGGACTGGTGCCCGTTCATGGCGGCTCGGTCGCCCTCAAAGGCGAGGAAATCTCTGCCCTGCCCGCCCATCTGCGCCTGCGGCATGGGCTGGCCTTTGTGCCGCAGACCGAGAACATTTTCGCCCGGATGACCATCCGCGAGAACCTGCAACTCGCCGCGCAAATCCTGCCAAAGCAAGAGCGCGCAGAGCGGATCTCCGCGATGATGGACACCTTCCCCGACCTCGCCCGCCGCCCCGGCACCCGCGCGGGCGGCCTCTCGGGCGGGCAGCGGCAGATGCTGGCCGTGGCACGCGCGCTGATCATCGATCCCGAGGTGCTGATCCTCGACGAGCCCTCTGCGGGCCTGTCGCCGCTGATGGTCTCGGAGGTCTTCGACCGGCTGCGAGAAATCAACGGCAAGGGCACGACCATCCTGCTGGTGGAACAGAACGTGCGGGCGGGGCTCGAGATCGCCAGCCGCGGCGTGGTTCTGGTCGAAGGCCGAGTGGCACATGATGCGCCATCGGATGCGCTCGCCAATGACCCGATCGTGGCGGACCTCTATCTCGGCGGTCACCAAAAGGAGGCACAGGCATGATGCTGCAGCCGATCATGGATGGGCTGGTCAACGGGGCGATCATCGGCCTCGGCGCCATCGGCGTGACCCTGACCTACGCGATCCTGCGCTTTGCGAATTTCGCGCACGGCGAGCTGTTGAGCTGGGGCGCCTACCTCGCGCTGACGGTCAGCGGGGCGCTCGGGGCGCTGCTGCCCGGGCTGGGCACCCCGCTGGGGCCGTTCAGCTTCGGCTGGTCGGTGCCCATTGCCATGGCCGGGTCGATCCTGCTGACCGCCGCGCTGACGCTTGCGGTCGACTGGCTGCTCTTCGGACGGCTGCGCCGCTCGGGCGCGGTGACAATCATTCTCGTGATGGCCTCCTTCGGCGCGGCGCTGGCGCTGCGCAACCTGCTGGAGTTCGCCTATACCTCGAGTCCGAAGTACTTTTCGAACGCCCTGCAGATCAGCCGCGAGATCCTGCCCGGCCTGCGCGCCACCCCCGACCAGCTGCTGGTCGTGGCGCTTGGGGTGGTGCTCGTGGTGCTCGTGCACCTGTTACTGACCCGCACCGCCGCAGGCCGCTCGATGCGCGCGGTCTCGGAGGATCCGCAGCTATCGGCGCTGGTCGGCATCGACACCCGCGCGGTGATCCGCATGGTTTGGGTGCTCGGCGCGGCGCTCGCCGCGGTGGCTGGGATCATGTCCGGCGTGGTGGTGCAAATCCGGCCCACCATGGGGCATGACCTGCTTCTGCCGCTCTTCGCCGCGGCGATCCTCGGAGGCATCGGCTCGGTTCCGGGCGCCATGCTGGCCGGGTTGATCGTCGGGCTGGCCGAGGCGCTGACTGTGCAACTCATCGGCGCGGAATGGCGCGCGGCCGTGTCCTTCGTCATCCTCGTCGCAGTCCTGCTGCTGCGCCCGCAGGGCATCTTCGGAAAGGTCACCGCATGATCGACCTGCTCTCTTACGCCGCCTTCTTCCTGACCATGGCGCTGACCTATGCGGTCATCTGCCTCGGGCTGAACCTTCAATGGGGTCAGACGGGCCTCTTCAACGTCGGCGTCGCGGGTTTTGTCGCCGTGGGCGCCTATGTCTCGGCAATCCTGACCACCCCGCCGATCGACGGACGCATCGGCGGCTTCGAGCTTCCGATGGTCGTCGGCTGGCTCGGCGGTGGGCTGGCCGCGGGGCTGCTGTGCCTCGGCATCGGTGCGCTGACCCTGCGGCTGCGCTCGGATTATCTCGCCATCGCCACATTCGGCGCCGCGGTGGTCATCCAGCTGGCGCTGCTGAACCTCGAGGGGCTCACCGGTGGCCCCTTCGGCGTCGGCTTCATCCCCCGCCCCTTCGGCTCGCTGCAGGGCGATGCCGACCTTTTCGCGCTCGCCAACCTTCTGGTGATGATCGTCACAGTGCTGCTGTGCTATCTCGCGCTCGAGCATCTCGTCCGCTCCCCCTGGGGCCGCGTCCTGCGGGCGCTGCGCGAGGATGAAACGGCGGCGCGTGCCCTGGGAAAGAACCCGGTGACCTATCGGCTCCAGGCGTTCGCCATCGGCGGTTTCGTCATGGGCCTCGGCGGCGCGGCGCAGGGCCATTTCATCGGCTTCATCGCCCCCGACAACTACCTGCCGATCCTGACCTTCCAGGTCTGGACCATGCTGATCGTCGGCGGTTCGGGCAACATGCGCGGCGCGATCCTCGGTGCTGTTCTCGTCTGGGCGATCTGGGCCGTCTCCGGCTCGGCCGTCAGCGCGCTCTTCCCCACCGAGCAGCAAGCGCGCGCCGCCTCGTTGCAGATCGTCATGATCGGCGCCGCGCTCTGCGCCGTGCTGCTGCTGCGTCCGCGCGGCCTGCTCGGCGAGGCTGGCACCCTGCGGCGGCGCAAGACCCGCACTGCCCCCAAGATTTCCGAAGGAACCGAGACAAATGCCTGACACCCGCCTTTCCGCCGGCAAGTCCCCTGCCCTGCCGCGCGTCGATCTCGCGCCGGGCCTGAACATCGCACGCCTCGTTTGCGGCCTGTGGCAGGTCGCCGACCTAGAAAAGGACGGCAGCACGCTCGATCCTGTGAAGGCCGCTGACCGGCTTCAGGCCTATGCCGCGGCGGGGTTTGACAGCTTTGACATGGCCGACCACTACGGCTCGGCCGAGGTGATCACCGGAGAGCTGACCTCACGTCCCGGCATGGCGCACGTCACCGCTTTCACCAAGTGGTGCCCCGAGCCCGGTCCAATGACGCCGGAGATCGTCCGCGCCGGGATTCAGGATCGCCTTGACCGGCTGCGCACCAAGCGCATCGACCTGCTGCAATTCCACTGGTGGAGCTTCGAGGATCCGCGCTGGCTCGATGCCCTGCGCGAAATCGAGGCGCTGCGCGCCGAGGGGTTGATCGGTGCCATTGGGGTGACCAACTTCGACGCCGCCCATCTCGAGGTGGCGCTGGCCGAGGGCATCGAAATCGTCTCGAACCAAGTGAGCTTCTCCCTCGTTGACCGCCGTGCCGCCGGCGCCCTGACCGCGCTCTGCAAGCGCTGGGGGGTCAAGCTGCTGGCCTATGGCACGCTCTGCGGCGGCTTCATCTCCGAGAAATGGCTGGGCAAGCCCGAACCGCGCGACATCCCCGATTGGTCGCGGATGAAATACAAGCGGTTCATCGACGTGGCCGGGGGCTGGGAAATCTTTCAGGAATTGCTCGCGGCGGCGCATGAGATCGGCCAGAAACACGGCGTGTCGCTGTCGAACGTTGCCTCCCGCTGGGTGCTCGACACCCCCTCGGTCGCCGCGACGATCATCGGTGCCCGCATCACCGAAGCCGAGCACCGCGCCGACAACCTGCAGGTGTTCGGGTTTTCACTGGACGCCGAGGATCACGCGAAGCTCGGCGCGGTCTTCGCGCGCATGACCATGGTGCCCGGCGACTGCGGCGACGAGTACCGCAAGCCGCCCTTCCTCACCGCCTCCGGAGACCTGTCGCATCACCTGAGCGAACTCCCCCCGGTCCATCCCGCCTTGGCCGATGCTGCGCTTGCCGATCGCGCCCGGGTCTTCACCGGCTCGAAATGGGAGCCGATTGCCGGCTATTGCCGCGCGGTGAAAGTGGGCAACCGTATCCTCGTGTCCGGCACCACGGCGACCCATGGCGACTCTCACAATGTCGCGCCCGGCAACGCCGGGGCGCAGACGACCTATATCCTCGACAAAATCGTCGCCGCCCTGCGTGCCCATGGCGCCGGACCCGAACACGTGGTGCGCACCCGGGTTTACCTGGTCGATGCCGAGGACTGCGAGGCGGTCTCCGTCGCGCACGGGCGCTTCTTCGCTGATCATCCCCCGGCCAACACCCTGCTGCAGGTCGCCCAGCTGATCGGACCCTACCGCGTTGAGATCGAGGCCGAGGCGATCCTGCCTGCCTAATCCTCCCCGCCCATGAGAACGGCATCGCGCGGCCCCCAAGGGGGCCGCTACCTGTCTTCGCTTGCCTAGCGGGTGGAATCTCTGCGCCGTTGCACATGCTTCGTCTCTCGACGGCGCTATCACCGTGCAACCGTCCTCACCGACACATCAGCCTACGGTGCTTGGGTATGCTGAGAGGATGCGGAGGGCATTGGCAGGCGGCGGGCATCCGGGGCTCCATTCCGGCACTGCGCGAGCCCGACACCTTCATGCTCCGCCCGGAAACAAAGAGCCCGCCGGAGCAACGTTCCGGCGGGCTCTGAAATAGGGATGTTTGCCGGCTTCAGGCCGAGGTGGCCTTCTCGTGCCGATCGCGATGCATGGAAACGGCCTCGAGCAGCAGCTCCGGATCCTCTCCGGCGGGGCAGACTTTCTGGGCAATGTCGAAATCGGACACGCCCTGCTGCAGCAGTCGCTCGATGGCGGTGGTTTGTTCGCGGCTGAAAATACCCATGTGACTGTTCTCCCTTTTTGTGGCCCGGACATGGCAAGCCCAGCAGGGCGAGACGTGTCGTCCACTGGCAGGCGCTGGTTGTCCGGGTGACCGCCGAATTTTCTGGCGGAGACCCCTCCTAGCACAAAGCAAGAACTCGGCAAAGGGCTTTGTCCCACATTTTCGAGGCATTCCCGCCGCCCCGCCACCATCTTGAATTCTGCGCCATCTGTCGTATATATTGCGACATATGGCGCGATGGAGGGTCATGACATGCAAGCCATTCACTTTGATAGCGACATCGGCCGCGCCGTCCATCTTCTCGGGGGCGAGAAGACCATGGACGCGAAGGTCAACAGCGCGCTCGACGCGCATGAGGTCTTGATGAAGGGGCTCCCGGCCGGAGCGCTGCTGCATCTCGTTTCGTCGGTCGGATTCCTTGACCAGGGCCCGGCCCTGTACAACGCGGTCGGGATTTCCGTGCGAACCCTGCAGCGCATGAAGGCCAAGGGTGCGGACGAGTTGCTCAGCCGAGAGCAGAGCAGTCGCGCCTGGCGCTTCGCCGAGATCTTCGGCAAGGCGATCGAGGTGCTTGGCTCGGAAGCGGCCGCGGTGGACTGGATGAACAAGCCGGCGATCGGCCTCGAGCGCCGCTGTCCGATCGACCTAGTCGCAACCTCTGCCGGAGCCGAGGTCGTTGAAGAATACCTGACCAGGATGGAGTACGGGGTCTATACATGACGCCCCTGCCGCCGCCCCTCGGGACCGGAGAATTCAGATTTTGGCGCATCGACCAGAAGAAGCACTATGGGACATGGTTCACCGGCGAGGGCGCCTTCCGGGTCGGGGGCCGGTGGAACACCTCGGGCGTCCGGGCGATCTATGCCTCGCTGGACCCCGCGACCGCCTGCCTCGAGGTGGCGGTGCACAAGGGGTTCGAGGCACTGGACATCGCGCCGCATTTCCTCACCTCGGCGCGCATCCTCACGCCGGCTAAAATCCATGTCGTCTACCCTGACGACATCCCCAACCCGAATTGGATCAGCCCTGCGCCGCTGAGCCGCAACCAGCAAACATTCGGAAACGACCTCTTGGCCCAGCACGGGTGCTTCCTGATTCCATCGGTCGTGTCCCGCTTCAGCTGGAATCTGGTGATCGATGCGACTCAGGCGGAGGGGCTGTTTGACGACGTTCAGCAGACCCGGTTCACGCTGGATACCAGGCTGCAATCTCCCCTTTGAGTTCCGCGAGACGGCAACGCTACTGGCGCCGCGAACCCTGAGCGAGTCGGACAAAGCGAGCCGTCGCGCGCAGCGATGTCCGAGCACGCCGCTTCGTGCCCGCGACTATTCGACGACTCTCAGGTAGGGGCGGATGTGTTCGACCGAGTACCACGCCGCAATCTCGCTGGTCTCGACCTTGAAGAAGGGGTCACCTGAAACGATCATCGGTCCATCCGTGACCAGTCCGATTTCCTGCGGCCGTCTCTTTTCCGGCTGCACAAGAACCCTGGTACCAGCTTGAAAACGTGGTCTTTGCATAATGGCCATACTCTCCCGAAACCATTCAGGATCAGACTGCGCCACAGCGTGCACATTGCAAGCATCCGCCAATCGGCGGGCCGGAAGCGGCAAGAAACTGCCACTTGCCCCGCGCGTTCGAAAAGCCGCGGCACATGGCGCAAGAGTCCGCATGGGTGTCTGTGAAATCTTGAGGGGGAGTGCGGCGGCGACCCAAGGGAGGAGGAGAAGGGTCGCCGCCAATTTCCGGGGTTCAGGGAGGAGGAGAAAACCCCGGGAAACTCGCCGACGCATCGCTGCGTCTTGAGGACATATCTACATAATGCTGCTTTGCAGCACAACGGTCAGCTTTGCAGACCTGTTTTGTGTTGCACGCATACCGCAGCCAGAGGTGATGCCGATCTTCCCGGCCCGAACAGTCATTCGCCAAGGGGAAACATTCGGGAAAGGGCGAAAAGCGCAGATCCGGCCGCCCCTTTTCCTCGAGAGGCGACCGGATCGCTGGAGATGACCGCCCCTCCCAAAGCGGCACCTCGTGACCGACCCACCTCCCAGTATGCCGGCCAGATTTTGAATGGACGATATGTCGCACCTTCCCAAGGTCGGTGTAAAGGTCACAGACCCGTCGCGGCGCAGCGTTAATTCCGGCCAGCTGGAACCGGACCCTCCTCCGACGGGAGGTCGGGTCGTCCGTCTACTGCCGCTCCCGAGTTCGACAGAGTTTTTTTTCCCCCTCCCCTCGCGGGGCAGCGCAGCTCGACATCAGTGCTCTTGATGGGCGGATGATCGTGCCATGAGGGGCTCCTTTGTCCAATGACACCGCCCGTGCGCGGCTACCGCCGGGCGGGGGAGAGACCTGCCTCGGTCCCAGACGGCAGAGCCGGGGTAACTAATACGTAAACCTGTTGACGTATTAGTTACGCCTCGCTACCAAAGACTACGGATTTCAGAAATCCGATCGTTTTAGGGAGGAGCGATCAATGTCTGGATGCGTAAAGCATTCCGCTATTGTGGCGGCAGGAGCAGTAGTTGCGCTCTTGCCAATGACGGGCGCGGCGACTGCTGCCGGCTTTCAGTTACGTGAGATGAGCGCCGAAGGCGTGGGCACGGCCTTTTCCGGCGCGACCGCCAAGGCGGCGGACCCGTCCACGATCTACACCAACCCCGCAGGGATGATGCGTATCCCGGGCACTCGGGCCCAGCTCGACTTGAACTACATCGCCCCGCAGATTCGCTTCTCGGGGGATGCGGGAACAACCGGGCTCAGCTATTCTGGCAACAACGGCGGGGACGCGGGCGAGAGCGCACTGGTGCCGGCATTCTACGGCCTCATCGACCTCACCCCCACGATCAAGGCGGGGCTCTCGCTGACCGTGCCCTTCGGCCTCGCCACCGAGTATGACGACGACTGGAAAGGCCGCTACTTTGCCATCGAGAGCGAGATCCAGAACATTGTCCTGACGCCGAGCATCGCCTGGCAGGCCACCGACCAGCTGTCGCTCGGGGCCGGCATCCAGATCGGTCATGCCGACGCGACACTGTCGAAAGCGCTCAATCTCTCGCCGCTCGGCCTTGGCGACGGAATGTCGGAGCTGACCGGCGACGGCTATGGATATGGTTTCACGCTGGGCATGCTTTACGAGATCGCGCCGACGACCCGCGTGGGCGTGAGCTATCGATCCAAGGCGAAATACACGCTCGAGGGCACCGCCAAGATCACCGGTGTGCCGGATCCCTTTATCTCCGCGGTGCCGCAGCTGCGAAGCTCCGACGCCGAGGCAGAGGTCACCATGCCGGATGTCCTGTCGATCGGGGCCTACCACGAGCTGAACCCGCAATGGGCCGTGATGGGCGACCTGTCCTGGACCAACTGGTCGACCTTCGAAGAGCTGCGCGTGAAGTTCGATGACGGCCGGCCCGACGATGTGACCGAAGAGAACTGGCACGATTCCTGGTTCGTCGCCCTGGGAGCAGACTACAAGCCGCGCGAGAACCACACGATCCACTTTGGCGTCGCCTACGACCAGAGCCCCGTGCCGAACGACAATCGGACCGCCCGGATCCCGGATTCCGACCGCTACTGGGCGTCGCTGGGCTACAGCTACGAGTTCGCACCGGATCGGACGATCAACTTCGGCTACACCCACATCTTCTTCGACGACGCCGACATCGAGGAGACAACGGGGGCAGGGACTCTCAAGGGCAGCTATGAAGGCCACGCCGATATCCTGAGTGCCAGCCTGACCTACCGGTTCTGAGCCGCCTTGGGGCCCCGCGCGCGCCTGTCGCAAGCGGTGCGCGGGGCCCCAAGACCGCCAGCCAGTTCAAAAAAGCCATGTCCGGACTCCCGGAACATGTCCCGTAGCCTGCGTTTCCCAAGCGCCGGACCAGCCGCCCTGTACCCGGAGCCCCGCTCATGAGCCCGAATGACATCGCGCCCGACACGCTGATGGCCCGCCGACCGGCCACAGACGCGCCCGCGGCTGCCGCGGCGGACCCCATCGCCCCGTCCGGCACCATGTCCGATCTTCTCGACACCGCCGTGCGCCTTCACGGTGACCGCCCGGCCATGCATTTCCTCGGACGCCGCTACAGCTATCGGGAGCTCGGCGCCCTCGTCGACCGCGCGGCCGCGGGCTTTGCAGGCCAGGGGGTCAACAAGGGCGTACGTGTAGGCCTTTGCCTGCCGAACATGCCCGCCTTCGTGATCTGCTATTTCGCGGTGCTCAAGGCAGGTGGCACCGTGGTGAATTTCAACCCGCTTTACGCCCCTCGCGAGCTGCAGCACCAAATCGAGGACTCGGGCATCTCGCTCATGGTCACCACGGATTTGGCGGCGATCTATCCCAAGGTCGCGGCTCAGCTCGGGCGCGGCGCGCTGGAGCGGCTGGTCATCTGTCCGATGGCCGAGATGCTGCCCCCGCTTAAGAGGCTGCTCTTCCCGCTTCTGAAGCGCCATCAGCTCGCCCGCGTTCCCACCGATGCCCGGCACATCTCTTTCCGGCAACTGACCCGGAACGACGGTGCCATCACCCTCGCTCCGATCAGCCCCGAAACCGATCTCGCCGCCTTGCAATACACTGGCGGGACAACCGGGCTCTCCAAGGGAGCGATGCTGACCCACGCCAATATCGTCGCCAATGCCGAGCAGATCCTCGAGCGGCTGCCCGATCCCAGGATCGGCGAGGAGCGGGTGCTGGCGGTCCTGCCGCTGTTCCACGTCTTCGGCATGACCGTCGCCATGAACCTCGCCGTCCGCATCGCCGCCGAGATCATCTTGGTGCCGCGCTTCGACATCGAGGGCACGATCAAGGTGATCGAGCGCCAGCGGCCGACACTCTTTCCCGGCGTGCCGACGCTCTACACCGCGATCAACCACGCGCTCGAGAAGCGCCCGGCGGATCTCTCCTCGCTGCGCTGCTGCATCTCGGGCGGCGCCCCGCTGCCCGGCGAGGTGCGCCGCGGGTTCGAGGCCCTGAGTGGCTGCCGCCTCAGCGAGGGCTATGGCCTGTCCGAAAGCTCGCCGGTGGTCTGCTGCAACCCCTTCGATGGCAGCGCGCGCGACGGCTCGATCGGAAGGCCGCTGGCAAAGACGCAGGTCGAGATCCGCGATCTCGCCGACCCGAGCCGGATTTGCGCCCCGCACGAGAAGGGTGAGCTCTGCATCCGCGGCCCGCAGGTCATGCAAGGCTATTGGAACCGCCCCGAGGAGACCCGCGCGAGCTTCATCGACGGCGCGCTGCGGACCGGCGATGTCGGCTACGTCGACGAGGAGGGGTTCTACTTCATCGTTGACCGGATCAAGGACGTGATCCTCTGCAGTGGCTACAATGTCTACCCGCGGGCCATCGAAGAAGCGCTCTACCAGCACCCCGCGGTGGCCGAGGCCGCAGTGATCGGCGTCGCCGACGCCTATCGCGGCAGCGCGCCCAAGGCCTTCGTGGTGCTGAAGGCTCCGCTCGACGCGGCAGAGGAAGACCTCCAGGGCTTTCTCAAGGAGTATCTCTCGCCCATCGAGATGCCCAAACAGATCCAGATCTGCGAAAGCCTGCCGAAGACCCCGGTCGGCAAGCTCTCGAAGAAGGCGCTTCAAGACAGCGAGGGCGCGCACGCCGAAACAGCACGATCCGGGGGCACGGCGGCGTCATGACCTGCGTAAGCGTCCTCACATGCCCGGAAGGGCCTGTTCATCGCCCTGGCCATGATGGTACAAGTCAACGCGGATTGCGTCCGGCGCACTCGGTTAACCCTCTGTTTCGACAGGACTCGTATGGACAAGCTCTTCTCGATCTCGGACCTATCGAAGGAGCTTGGCGTGACGCCGCGCACCATCCGCTTCTACGAGGAACAGGGGCTGCTGCTGCCGCAACGGGTCGGCACAAATCGGATCTACACCTCCCGGGATCGCGGTCGGCTGATCCTGATCCTGCGCGGGAAACGCCTGGGCTTCACCCTCAAGGACATCCGGGAATACCTCGATCTCTACGACGCCGATCCGACGCAGCGCGAGCAGATCGATGCCTTGCTCGGCAAGGTCCGTCAGCGCATCCAAGAGCTGGACGAACAGCTCGAGACGCTGCGCGTGACGCTTGGCGAGTTGCGCGAGATCGAGCAGATGTCGCTGGACGCGCTGGAGCGTCACGAACAGGCCGCCGCCGGGACCATGGCCCGGAAGCGCTGACCCCGACCGGACCCCGCAAGGGTCCGCCCCACCATATTCCCAATGCAACTCCGGAGAGTTACCGATGACACGTGTCGTTGTCGCGGGCTACATGCGCTCGCCTTTCACCCTGGCCCACAAGGGCGCGTTGGCCAAGGTCCGGCCCGACGATCTGGCGGCCCAGGTGGTCCGGGCGCTGGTCGAACGCTCGGGGGTCGATCCCGAGGCAATCGAAGATCTGCTGCTCGGCTGCGCCTTCCCCGAGGGCGAGCAGGGTCTGAACCTCGCCCGGCTGGTCGGGCTGATGAGCGGGCTGCCGCAATCGGTGGGTGCCGCGACGATCAACCGCTTCTGCGGCTCCTCGATGACCTCGGTCCACGTGGCGGCCGGCTCGATCGCGATGGGCGCCGGAGAGGCGTTTGTCTGCGCAGGTGTCGAGAACATGAGCCGAGTGCCGATGATGGGCTTCAACCCGATGCCCCACCCCGACTTCGCCCGCGCCCACCCCGAGGCCTACATGGGCATGGGAGAGACCGCAGAGAACGTCGCCCGGCGCTGGCAGATCACCCGCGCCGAGCAGGAAGAGTTCGCGCTCCGCTCGCAGGAAAAGGCCGCTGCGGCGCTGCAGCAGGGCCGCTTTGCCGATGAAATCGTGCCGATTACCGGCCGCGACGGCGTCGTGGACACCGACGGCTGCCTGCGCCCCGAGACAACGCTCGAGCGCCTTGCCGAGCTGAAGCCCGCCTTCGATGCGCAGGGCGTGGTGACCGCGGGCACCTCCTCGCCGCTGACCGATGGCTGCGCGGCGGTGCTGATCTGCTCGGATGCCTATGCCGAAAAGGCCGGGCTGCAGGTTCTGGCCTACGTGAAATCCGTCGCGGTGAAAGGCTGCGCGCCCGACATCATGGGGATCGGCCCGGTCGCCGCCACCCGCGCCGCGCTGGAGCGCGCGGCGATTTCGGCGGGCGATCTCGACGTGATCGAGCTGAACGAAGCCTTTGCCAGCCAGTCCATCGCCTGTATCCGCGATCTCGACCTCGATCCGGCACGGGTCAACCTCGACGGCGGCGCCATCGCGCTCGGCCATCCGCTCGGCGCCACCGGCGCGCGCATCGTCGGCAAGGCGGCCAGCCTGCTGAAGCGCGAGGGCGGCCGTTACGCGCTGGCCACGCAGTGCATCGGCGGCGGTCAGGGCATCGCCACCGTGCTGGAGGCCGCATGATGGCCAACATCGAAAAAGTCGCCGTCATCGGTGCGGGCGTCATGGGGGCCGCGATCGCGGCCCATGTGGCCAACTCCGGGACCAAGGTTCTGCTGCTCGACATCGTGCCCGAGGGCGCGGCCACCCGCAACGCGCTGGCCGAAGGGGCCGTGGCCCGGATGTTGAAGGCTGACCCTGCCCCCTTCATGGGGCGCAAGGCGGCGCGTCTGGTCGAAACGGGCAACCTCGAGGATGACCTCGTGCGCCTCGCCGAGGCCGACTGGATCATCGAGGCGGTGATCGAACGGCTCGACATCAAGCAGGACCTCTACCGCAAGATCGACGCGGCCCGGAAGCCCGGCAGCATCGTCTCGTCCAACACCTCGACGATCCCGCTCGCGACGCTGCTGGGCGGGCTGCCGGAGAGCTTCGCGCAGGATTTCCTGGTCACCCATTTCTTCAACCCGCCCCGCTACATGCGGCTGATGGAGCTGGTCACCGGGCCGACGACCCGCGCGGATGCCGAGGAGCTCATCACCGAATTTGCGGACCGGCGGCTTGGCAAGACCGTGGTCCGGGCCAAGGACACGCCGAGCTTCATCGCCAACCGGCTCGGCATCTACTGGTTGCAAAAGGCGGTGGTCGAGGCGTCGGAGCGCGGCATCCCGGTCGAACAGGCTGACGCGCTGATCGGCAAGCCCTTCGGCATTCCCAAGACCGGCGTCTTCGGGTTGCTCGATCTGGTCGGGCTCGACCTCATGCCCCATGTGAACGCGAGCCTTGCCGCCGCGCTGCCGCAGACCGACGCCTTCCACGCTACCAACCGGCCCCTGCCGATCGTGCAGAAAATGATCGCCGAGGGGTACACCGGCCGCAAGGGAAAGGGCGGATTCTATCGTCTGAACCGCGAGGGTGGCCAGAAACTGAAAGAGGCGGTCGACCTTTCGAGCGGCCACTACTCTGTCGCCAGGAAAGCCAGATCGGAGGCGATGGAGGAGGCCGGTCGCAACCCCCGCGCGCTCATGGCGCATGACAGCGCCGAGGGACGCTATGCCGCCGAAGTGATGGGCGCAACGCTGCGCTACGCCGCCGAGCTGGCCGGCGAAGTGGCCGACAGCATCGCCGACATCGACGAGGCGATGTGCCTGGGGTACGCGTGGAAGGATGGCCCCTTTGCCTTGATGGACAAGATCGGCCCCGATTGGCTCGTCGCGCGGCTCGAGGCCGAGGGCACGCCGGTTCCGCCGATCCTTGAGCTTGCCCGCGGCCGCAGCTTCTACCGCGTCGAGGACGGACGGCTCGAGCAGCTGGGCCTCGACGGCGACTACCATCCTGTGACCCGCCCCGATGGCGTGCTGCTGCTCTCGGACATCAAGCGCGGGACAAAACCGGTTCTTAAAAATGGCTCTGCCGCGGTCTGGGACATCGGTGATGGTGTTCTGTGCTTCGAGTTCACGTCGAAAATGAATGCTATGGACGACCAGATTCTCGCGCTTCTGGCGAAGACACTGAAGCTGGTGCGGGCCGAGTACCAGGCGCTGGTGATCCACAATGAGGGCACGAACTTCTCGGTCGGCGCCAACCTGGGCCTCGCGCTCTTCGCCGCCAATATCGCCGCCTGGCCCCAGATCGAGGGGCTGGTGGCCCTTGGCCAGCAGGTGTTTCAGGACATGCGGAGCGCCCCCTTCCCGGTCGTCGGCGCGCCTTCGGGAATGGCGCTCGGTGGCGGTTGCGAGGTGCTGTTGCATTGTGGCGCGGTGCAGGCCCATGCCGAAAGCTACATCGGGCTTGTCGAGGTCGGCGTGGGGCTGATCCCCGGTTGGGGCGGCTGCACCGAGATGCTGCACCGCTGGCAGCGCTTCGGGCGTCTGCCCAAGGGGCCGATGCCGGCACCCTCGAAGGTCTTCGAGATCCTCAGCACCGCGACGGTGGCGAAATCCGCCGCCGAAGCCAAGGACCTGCTGTTCCTGCGCCCCGAGGACGGGATCACCATGAACCGTGCGCGATTGCTGGCCGATGCCAAGGCCCGGGCGCTGGCGATGGTCGAGGACTACGTGCCGCCCGAGACGCGGGACTACACGCTGCCCGGCCCATCGGGCCACGTCGCCATGGAGATGGCGGTGCAGCAGTTCCGCAAGCTGGGCAAGGCGACGCCCTATGACGAGATCGTTGCCAGCGCGCTGGCCGAGGTGCTGTCGGGCGGAGAGACCGATCCGATCGACAGCCTCACCGACAGCGACCTGCTAAAACTTGAGCGGGAGCAATTCTTCGCGCTGGTCCGGCGGCCCGGTACGCTCGAGCGGATCGAGTCCATGCTGATGACCGGCAAGCCGCTCCGGAACTGAACCCCGGCCCTGAGCCGCAGAGAAAGGGACATCGCGACGATGGCCAATTACACGCCCCCCCTGCGCGACATGCGCTTTGTCTACCACGAACTGCTCGGCTGCGACGACCTGGCGGAGTTGCCGGGCTTCGAGGAGTTCACCCCCGACCTGATCGACCCGATCCTCGAAGAGGCCGGCAAGATCTGCGCCGAGGTTCTGCACCCGATCAACCGCTCCGGCGACGAGGAAGGCTGCCGGCTCGAGAACGGCGTCGTCCGCACCCCCGCCGGGTTCCCCGAGGCCTACCGCCAGTTCCGCGAAGGCGGCTGGACGGCGATCACCTGCGATCCGGAATACGGCGGGCAGGGCCTGCCGGCTGCTGCCGACGTGCTGGTGACCGAGATGATCTGCTCGGCCAACCTGTCGTTTGGCATGTACCCCGGCCTGTCGCACGGTGCCTACCTCGCGCTGCACAGCCATGGCTCGGAGGAGCTCAAGCAGGCCTATCTGCCCAAGCTCGTCGACGGCACATGGTCCGGCACGATGTGCCTGACCGAACCGCATTGCGGCACAGACCTGGGGCTTCTGCGCAGCAAGGCGCTGCCGCAGGAGGATGGCAGCTACCGCATCACCGGCACCAAGATCTTCATCTCGGCCGGCGAACATGACTTGACCGAGAACATCATCCATCTCGTGCTGGCACGCCTTCCCGACGCCCCCAAGGGCTCGCGCGGGATCAGCCTCTTCCTCGTGCCGAAGTTTCTGCCCACCGCGACAGGCACCCCGGGCGAGCGCAACGGCGTCCAATGCGCCAGCATCGAGCACAAGATGGGGATCAAGGCCTCGTCGACCTGCGTGATGAACTTCGACGATGCGCAGGGCTGGCTGGTCGGCGCGCCGCACAAGGGCCTGCAGGCGATGTTCACCATGATGAACAACGAGCGCCTCGCCGTGGGCGGTCAGGGGCTGGGCGTCGCCGAGGCCGCGTATCAGGGCTCGGTCGCCTATGCCCGCGAGCGTCTGCAGGGCCGCTCGCTGACCGGCACCAAGGCGCCCGACAAGCCCGCCGACCCGATCATCGTGCATCCCGACGTACGGCGGATGCTGCTTCTGCAACGCGCCGCGACCGAGGGCTGCCGGGCCATGGCGGTCTGGGTGGGCAAGGAGCTCGACAAGCAAGACCGCCACCCCGAGCCCGAGGTGCGCAAGGCCTCCGAGGATTTCGTGGCGCTGATGACCCCGATCGTGAAGGCGCTCTTCACCGATCTCGGGTTCGAAAACGCCAACCTCGGGATGCAGGTGCTCGGCGGGCACGGCTACATCCGCGAGCACGGCATGGAGCAATACGTCCGCGACGCGCGCATCACGCAGATCTACGAGGGCACGAACGGCATCCAGGCGCTCGATCTCGTCGGACGCAAACTGGGGGCCAATGGCGGGCGCTACCTGCGGCGGTTCTTCCACCCGGTCTCGGAGTATATCGCGGCGCAGGCGGACGTGCCCGAGATGGCGCCCTACATCGGCCCGCTCGCCAAGGCCTTCGGCCGGCTGCAGACGGCCTCGGCGACCGTCGCCCAGCGGGGCCTTGCAAACCCCGACGAGGCTGGTGCCGCGGCGACGGATTACCTGCGGCTCTTTGGGCTGACCGCCTTGGGCTATCTCTGGGCGCGCATGGCCGAAACCGCCATGACCAGGGCCCGCGAGACCGGCGACGCTGACGGCTTCTATGCCGCCAAGCAGGTGACGGCGCGCTTTTTCATGGAAAAGATGCTGCCGCAGACCGGCACGCTGCTGTCGCAGATCATGGCGGGCGGCGAGACGCTCATGGCGCTCGACGAAGCGGCCTTCTGAACCAATCGCCTGCCGGGGCGTGAGCCCCGGGGGCGGCACAGGACAGGAAAGGACTGGACGTCATGGACGATCTTGGCGGAAAGACACTCTTTATCAGCGGCGGCAGTCGCGGCATCGGCAAGGCCATCGCGCTGCGCGCCGCGCGGGATGGCGCCAACGTGGTGCTGGCGGCCAAGACAGTCACCCCGCATCCCCGCCTGCCCGGCACCATCGAGGACGCCGCGGCCGAGGTCGAGGCAGCAGGCGGGCGCGCGCTGCCGCTACAGCTCGACATCCGCGACGATGTGGCGGTCGCCGAGGCGGTGGGCAGGGCCGAGGCGCATTTCGGCGGCATCGACATCGTGGTCAACAATGCCAGCGCGATCTCGCTGACGCCCACCCCCGACACCGAGATGAAGCGCTTCGACCTGATGATGCAGGTCAACATGCGCGGTACCTTCGCCGTCACCCGGGCCTGCCTGCCGGCGCTGAAGCGGGCGGCGAACCCGCATGTGCTGACGCTCTCGCCGCCACCGTCTCTCGATCCGAAATGGTACCGGCCCCACGTCGCTTACACGATCTCGAAGATGGGGATGAGCCTTTGCGTGCTCGGCTGGGCCGAGGAGTTCCGCCCGAACGGCATCGCCGCCAACGCCCTCTGGCCCCGCACGGTGATCGACACCGCAGCGCTCGCCATGCTGGGCGGCGCGGTCCAGCCGAAGAACTGCCGGACCCCGCAGATCGTCGCAGATGCTGCCCATGCCATTCTGACCCGCGCGGCACAGACCTGTACCGGCAATTTCTTCATCGACGAGGAGATTCTGCGCGAGGCGGGGACCACGGATTTCTCGCGCTATGCGGTCGATCCCGCCGAGCCGCTGCTGACCGATCTCTTCGTGTCGGAAAGCTGAACGCACCCGATCCGACGTCCAAGGAGAAAGCCCATGATGACCCGCCTCGCGCGCCTTGCCGTCCTGCTAGCACTGACCGCGGCCCCCGCCCTTGCCGCCGATCCCGTCCTCGGGACATGGAAAACTCAGCCCGGCGATGACGGCCATTTTGGCCTCGTGACCATGGCGCCCTGCGGCAGCAAGCTCTGCGGCACGCTGAGCCGTGCCTTCGACGCGGACGGTGCGGCGATCCCCTCGGCCTCGATCGGGCGGCAGATCGTCTGGGACATGCAGCCCAGGGGCGCGGGGAAGTACGAGGCTGGCCGCATCTGGGCGCCCGACCGCGACAAGACCTACGCTTCGAAGATGGAACTGACCGGCGATCGGCTCGAGGTCTATGGCTGCGTTCTGGGCTTCTGCCGACGGCAGAGCTGGACCCGCGTGCAATAGCAGGGCGCCGCGCTGCCAAAGGCCTCACGGGCGGGTCCTTCCGCAGGGCCGCCCGTGCTGTCGATGGCCGAGCTAGGGCATCCGGCCAGGACCGGAAACAAGGCTTGACCTGTTTCCGGTCCTTGGCTTTCTCAAAGACGGCGTGGGGACTTTTCGCGCACGAGGTGCTGGCCGAGGGCGTCCTGCACGATCCCCTCCGACGCCGCGTAGACGGTGCGCCCGCGCAGGAGGGTGCGCACAGGCCATCCGGTGATCTCCATTCCCTCGTACGGCGTGTAATCCGCGCCGTGGTGCATCTTTTCTTGGCGCACCACCGCACGGCGCTCGGGATCCCACAGCGTGATGTCGGCATCCGCCCCGATCACCAGCGCGCCCTTCTGGGGATACATGCCGTAAAGCTTGGCGGGGTTGCTGGAGGTCAGGGCGACGAAACGCTCGAGACTAATGCGGCCCTTCGAGACGCCTTCGGAGAAGAGGATCGGCAGGCGCGTCTCGACACCCGGAATCCCGTTCGGCACCCATTTGAACGAGGTGCGCGCACGCGGCGTGTCCTTGCCCCTGCCCTCAGCATTCTCGAAGTAGAACGGGCAGTGGTCCGAGGAGAAGAGATCGAAGGTGCCATCCCGCAGCCCCTGCCAGATCGCCTCCTGGCTGTCGTGATCCCGCGGCGGCGGCGAGCAGACGTATTTCGCCCCCTCGAAGTCCATGTTCAGCCCCTTGAGGTCGTCCTTGGTCAGGGCGATGTACTGCGGGCAGGTTTCGGCGAAGACGTTCAGCCCGCGCCGCTTGGCCCATTGGATCTGCTCCATCGGGTCACGGCCCGAGACATGCACGATCACCACGGGCACGTCGACCAGTTCGGCGTGGCTTATGGCACGGTGCGTCGCCTCGCGCTCGGCAATCTGGGCATGGGCCTCGGCGTGGAAATAGGGCGCGGTCCGGCCGCTCTGCTCGAGCTTGCGGGTCATGTGCTTGATCGCGTCGTGGCCCTCGGCGTGGACCATCACCAGTGCCCCCTCGCGCCGCGCGACGTCGAAGACCTCGAGCAGCTCGGCGTCGTTCAGCACCATGTCGTCATAGGTCATGAAGACCTTGAAGGAGGTATAGCCCTCGCGCACCAGCGCGGGCAGCTCCTGCCCGAGCACCTGCGGCGTCGGGTCGGTGATGATCATGTGGAAGGACACGTCGCACCAGCACTGGCCCTCGGCCAGCGCGTGGTAGTCCGCCACCGCCTGCCGCAACGACTCCCCGCGGCGCTGCAGCGCGAAGGGCAGCACCATGGTGTTCCCACCGGCCACCGCCGCGCGCGTGCCCGAGGCGAAATCGTCGGCCATCACGGTGCCGTCGCCCTGCTCCTGCGCGAGGTGAACATGGGCGTCGATGCCGCCCGGCAGCAGCAGCAGACCGGTGGCATCGATCTCCTCGGCGCCGCCCTCGATACGGGCGGCGATCTGGGTGATCTTGCCGTCCGTCACCGCAAGATCAGCGCGGAAGCGGTCGGCGGCGGTCACGATCGTGCCGCCGCGGATCACCAGGTCGGGACGCTGGCCGCTCATGCCGCGACGTCCCCGCCGAGGATGCCCAGCAGCGCCGAGAGCATCCGCTCGAGCTCGGCCAGAGTGTTGTAATGCACCATGGAAACCCGCACGACGCCCTCGTCGTGAGCCTCGCCCAGAAGCTCCGCGAGGCGGCGCGAATGGAAATCCCCGAAGCGAATGGCGACCTTGTGATCGTCCATCGCACGGGCCACCGCCCCCGACGGCAGCCCCTCGACCCGGAAGGCGATGGTCGGCACCCGCAGGTTCCCCTCGTTCGTCGCGTCGCCGATCACCCGGCAGTCGTTGCGCGCGCGCAGCCAGGCCAGCAGCCGGTTGGTCAGCACCTCTTCCTGGCGGGCGAGGGCCTCGAACCCGGCCTCGAAGAGCGCCCGCCCCTCGGCCGTTGACCCGGCGCGGCGGCCGAGCTCCTGGATGTAGGCGACCACCGCGGTCGTGGAATAGGCCAGCTCGTAGTTCGGGTTCCCCGGCTCGAGCTTCCCGGGGACCTTATCCTTGCCGTAAAAGTAGTGATAAAGCCCGTCCAGCTCGGCCAGAAGCTCGTATTTGCCGTACATGATCGCGGTGTGCGGCCCGTAGCACTTGTAGAGGCTGAAGATGTAGTAGTCGACGTCCCAGCCGGTCACGTCGATCGCCCGATGCGGTGCGTAAGCGACGCCGTCGACGCAGATCTTGGCACCGCGCGCGTGGACGAACTCGGCGATCTCGGCCACCGGGTTGATCTGGCCGAGGATGTTCGAGACGTGATGCACGCAGACCAGCTTGGTGCGCGGTCCCATCAGCGGCGCGAGGTCCTCGAGCCGCAGGCGCATGGACGCGGTATCGAAGGGCCAGACCTTGATCACCACGCCGAGCTCGCGCAAGCGCTCCCAAGGGCCGATGTTGGACTCGTGATCGGCATGGGTGACGATGATCTCGTCGCCGGGCGCGAACTGGCTGCGCATGGCCGCAGCGAGGGTCTGGACAAGCGCCGTGGTCGAGGGGCCGAAGACGATCTCCTCGGGCCGCGCGGCATTCACAAAGGTCTGCGCTGCCCGGCGCCCGTCCATCAGCGCCTCTGCGGCAAGCTGCGAGATCTCGTAGCTGCCGCCGATCTGCACGTCACGGTGGGTGAGGAACTCGACGATCCGGTCCATGGCCCCCTGCAGCGTCTGCGAACCGCCGGCGTTGTCGAAAAACGCCCACTCCTTGGCCAGCGCGGGAAACTGGCCGCGCACGAAGCCCATGTCGAGCTGATCTTGATAATCTGACATCGCCTGTCCCTGTGTCTTTCTCGGTGTGTCTTGTTCAGTGGTCCAGCACGGCGTGCAGGAAGTTTCGGGTGCGCGTCTCGCGCGGGGCAGAGAAGAACTCCGCGGGCGGCGCGCTTTCGATCACCTCGCCGCCGTCCATGAAGATCACCCGGTCCGCGACCTGCCGGGCAAACCCCATCTCGTGGGTCACCACCACCATTGTCACGCCGGTCTGCGCGAGGTCGCGCATCACGTCGAGCACCTCGCCGACCATCTCGGGATCGAGTGCCGAGGTGGGCTCGTCGAAAAGCAGCACCTCCGGCTCCATTGCCAGCGCCCGCGCGATGGCCACGCGCTGCTGCTGGCCGCCCGAAAGGCCACTAGGGTATTTCTCGGCCTGCGACGCCAGCCCCACCCGGGTCAGCAGCTGGTCGGCCTGTGCCGCCGCGGCGGCCTTGCTGGTCCCGCGCACGCGGCGCGGCGCAAGCATGATGTTCTGCCGCACGGTAAGATGTGGAAAGAGGTTGAAGCTCTGGAAGACCATGCCGACCTCGGCGCGCACCTTGGCGAGATTGGCGCCGGGCAGCACCGGCACGCCGTCGACCTCGATGGCGCTGTCGGCGGAGAACGCCTCGAGCCGGTTGATGCAGCGGATCAGGGTCGATTTCCCTGACCCCGAGGGGCCAACCACGCAGACGACCTCGCCGCGCGCGATCTCGAGGTCGATGCCGCGCAGCGCGTGATAGGGGCCGTAGTACTTCTGCAGGTTCCGGATGCTGATATATCCCGGCATCATACCCTCCCCCGGTTGAGCCGCCGTTCGAGCTGCGAGACGAGCAGGGCCAGCGGCAGCAGGAAGGCGAGGTACATCGCCGCGGCGCCGATCAGCGGACTGGGGTTGGCCGCGAGCGCCTGCGCCTGGGTCGCCTGCTTCAGCAGGTCGGGCATCGCCACGACCGAGGCCAGCGCGGTGTCCTTGACCACGTTGATCGAATTGTTGGTGAGCGGCGGGATGACCATGCGGATCGACTGCGGCAGGATCACGTCGACCATCGTCTGCCGGTGCCCCAGCCCCAGCGCCGCGGCGGCCTCGAACTGACCTTTGGGAATCGCCTCGATGCCGGAGCGGAAGATCTCGGCGGTATAGGCCCCCGAGACCAGGGTCAGCGCGGTCAGCGCCGAGGCAAAAGGCGAGAGCCGCACGCCCACGAAGGGAAGCGCGTAATAGACGATGATCAGCAGCACCAGCAGCGGGATCGACCGGAACACGTTGATGTAGATGCGCGTGAGAATTTGCACCGGACGCATCGCGTAGAGCCGCATCATGCAGAGCGCGAGGCCGAGCACCAGCCCCGCGAGAATACTCGCTGCGCCGAGCTCGAGCGTGAGCCAGAGCCCCTTGAGCAGCATCGGAAAGCTGCGGGCCAGCACCTCGAGATTGAAGAAGGTTTCGAACAAGTCCATCGGGGTCCCCTGCAGGGACCCGGACGCTTCCGCGCCCGGGTCGCGCGCAATTACTCGGCGGTCGGCATGTCGAGCACGGTCACCGTCGAGGTCCCGGCCTCGGGCGCTGCGCCGAACCACTTCTCGTGAAGCTCCGCCAGCGTGCCATCCTCTTTCAGACCGGTAAGGATCCCGTCCACCTCGGTGGCAAGCTCCGCGTCCTTGGCGAACATGAAGGAGTACTTCTCGCCGGTGGCGATGCGCTGCACGACCTTCAGCGCCGGCTTGTCCTTCACGTAGTACTGAAGCGCCGGGATGTCCGAGATGTAGCCGTCGATCCGGCCCGCGGTCAGATCGAGCATCGCCGGCTGCAGACCCTCGTAGCGGCGGATATCGGCAAAGCCGTAGTCCGCGGCATGCTCGGTCGCCCACATGTCGCCGGTCGAGCCCGTGTCCACCCCGACAACCTTGTCCTTCATCTCGTCCAGCGAGGCGGGCCCCTCGGCACCCACGGTCAGCGACTGGTCGCTGTCATAGTAGGGCTGCGCGAAGCTCACCGACTGCAGACGCTCGTCGGTGATGGTGATCGACGACATCGCCATGTCGATCCGGCCCGACTGCACCGCCGAGAACAGCCCGTTGAAGGGGATGTTGACGATCTCCACCTCGCGGCCGAGCTGCGCGGCCACGGCGCTTGCAAGGTCCACCTCGAAACCGACGAAGGCGCCGGTATCATCCTGAAATTCCCACGGCACATTGCCGATGTTCGCGCCGACTTCGAGCGCCTCCTGGGCCTGCGCAACGCCGGCGATGCCTGCGGCGACGACCCACGTGGGTACGATGAGTTTCCTGAGCATTTTTATTCTCCCTGCTGTTATGGGGCCCGAAGCGCACCTCGGACCAACTGGTCTGACCAGTCCTACCGGTAGGATCACGCTGGCAAGATATTTGCAAGTGTGCAATCAGTAAATTCGGTGCCACGCGAGCCGTGGCGCCAGGGACTGCTCAATTTGAGGACGGAGCGATGGAAGAGGACTACGGAAAGCTGCCGGTCACCGAGGTCGTGACGCGCCGGATCCAGGAGATGATCCGCAGTGGCGAGTTTCCCCCCGATGCCAAGCTTCCCTCGCAGCGGATCCTGTCGGAGCAGCTCGGGGTCTCCCGCGCCTCCCTGCGCGAAGCGCTGCTCACGCTCGAAACGCTCGGCCTCATCCGCACCCTGCCCGCCCGCGGGACATTCGTCAGCGGCGAGCGGACGCAGGCCCCGAAGGCCGGGCAGAACTGGCGTCACGACGCGCGCTACACGATCACCGAGGTCTTCGAGACCCGGCTCCTCATCGAATGCGAGATGTGCCGTCTCGCGGCCCCGGCGATGACCGGGGCGCGGCTTGACGCGCTCGCCGACGCCGCACGCACCTTCGAGATAGCCTGGCGCAACGGCGATCTTCTGGCGCATGTCGAAGCCGACCTCGCCTTTCACGCGCGGATCGCGGATGCCTGCCCCAATGGCATGCTGCGGATGTTCTACCGGTCAATCCACGACGTGCTGACCGAAAGCCAGCGCGTCCCGATCCCGAACACCGAAGTCTCGCGCATGGAGGCCTCGATCGCCGAGCACCACGCCATCCTCGCCGCCCTAAAAGCGGGCGACGGCGCCGCTGCGGCCGCGGAGATGCGCGCGCACATCAGCAATACAGCGTCGATCGTGGGAGCAAAGCTCGTGCAATAGGCCGGGAGCCGTGCGCGCGATCCGCGCACTTAGGCCGTGCCGCTGCTGGCCGCCTAGACAGGTGGTTCGACCCGTACAGCACCCCAATCGTTCCGGTGCGCCTCAGGCGGCAGGAAGAAAGCTGCGGTCTTCCCGCGACCTCACGACGTAGTCCCTATATTCGTCTGCGAGTCCTTCGGCGCGAATAAGCGCTTTCCTGTGGTTCGGACGTTCGTACAGGAAATGAAACAGGAGAGATGCCATAGAACATATGGCCAGGGCCATGGCGATCTTGACCATCAAGCCCACCAAGAGGAAGGCCGCCATAAGCGCCAGCGCGGATGCGCCGTCAAGAAATCGCGTTGTCGGACTGGAGTAGGTTCCGTCGGTAAGGTTGTAGATGAATTGTGTCTCGCCACGAATATGGTAGGCGAGGATATCGCCCTCTTTTCCCAAGGGCGTCTCACCCAAGTTCTTTATGAACTTTCTTTCGGCTCCCTCCAGGCCGGTAAGCTCCAATGTGGCGCCGCTGCTGGAGCCTGTGACGGAAACAACCCTACCGACAGAAAGATTCATCAATTACCTCTACTGGAACTGCGCACACGCAAGGAGCCAATTCAATTTCTGGAAGGCTGAATAACACAGGTGGCTTGAAATTTTTACCGAAGGTAGTGGAAGACTTTATTCGAGGCAACTTCGAATCAATCCCCCTCCGATAGCCTCCAAAAATTGGCGACTTTGGCTGGTGAATTGCACGTTTTCTGCACAGAACAACTCCCGTCTCCTTCGGCCTCGCCCGAGCGCAGTCATCCCGATCCGGGGATCCCTCTCGACCGCATCACGTCGGCGTAGAGCACCAGCGCCATGACCAGTGGCAGCGCGGCGGCGATCGACAGGAGCGCCATCGTCGTTTCGGCTCCAAACCTGTCGATGAGCAGCGCGCCCAGCGTAGGGGCGGCGGCGGCGGCCAGCAGCATCGGGCGCGCGAGGCGGCCCATCAGAGTTGCATAGTTCTCCGGACCGTAGAGGACGAGCGGAAGCGCCCCGCGTGCGATCGACCAGAGGCCGTTTCCGGCGCCGTAGGCGACAAGAGCGGCAGCCGCGGGCACGCCGAGCGACAACCCGATGAACCCGGCGAGCACGAGCGTGGTTGCCGCGAGCATGGTCCAGATCGGGTGATGTCGACCGCCCCCGATCATTTCCAGGACACGGGCACCGACTTGTGACGGTCCGATGAGCGTGCCGACCGTGATGGCGGCGGCAAGTGTGTAACCGTCGGCCGTCAGGAGCGTCACCATGTGGATGGACCAGATCGTCGCCAGGAGTGTCAGCGTGACACCGGCGACAACGATGCACAGGAACCGGGCATCGAAGGTTCGGCCCAGAAGGACCGGCGTGCGCGCCGACGTCTCATGCGGCCCGCGGGCCCTCGGCAGAGCCACCCAGCAGAGCGGGAGCGTGCCAAAGAGATGGAGCGCCGCGTAGACAAGACAGGTCGATCGCCACCCGACACTCTCGACAAGCCATGCCGAAAACGGCCAGCAGACCGTGCTTGCAAATCCTCCCCACAGCGTCAGCTGGGTGATCGCGGACCGTGCGTTCCGTCCGTAGGCGGCCCCGAGCACCGAGAAGGCGGCATCGTAGAGCCCGGTCGCCATTCCGAGGCCGAGAATGCACCAGGAGAGGAGGTAGGCCCAGAGCGCATACGAGAGGCTGAGCAGGATCAGCCCCGCCGCGATCAGCGCCATTCCCACGCAGAGGGTCATCCGCCCCCCGCTGCGCCCGATCCAGCGCCCCACAGCCGGCGCGGCGAGGCCGGACATCAACAAGCCGGCGGACACGCCTGCCGAGAGCAGCGCCTGCCCCCAGCCAGTCTCTTCCGCGATGGCTCCGGCCAGCGGGGCCATCAGGTAATAGCTGCTTCCCCAGGCAAGGATCTGAACCACGCCGAGTGCCGAAACCACGCGTGTCCGTGGGGCGATCATCCGGCTTGGCTGGCGTCGTCCGCACAGCACTCGTCGACCAGGAAGGCGACCAGCGCCTTCATCACGGGATACTCGGCATGGCATTGCAGTGTGGTGCCGCTCCGCGCCTGCCGGATCAGGCCGACCTCCAGAAGTTTCCTGAGGTGATGCGACAGCGTCGAAGCCGGAAGGCCAAGGGTTTCCTGGACCTGTCCGACCGGCGCGCCGGTCTCGCCCGCACGGACCAGGGCGCGGTAGATGCGAAGGCGTGTCGGATTGCCAATGGCATCCAGTTGGCGGGAGGCTGTTTCGATGTCCATGGAAATAGATGCGCCCCCATCTCCCGGACGGTCAACATCTATTTCCACATTTGTCGAATTAATGAGCCCGCGGAGGCATCCGCCCCTAGCGTTCGGCCAGGCGTCCCCCGCCCGCAAGCAGCGGGCGGCGGGTCTAAAGCTGCACAGCGGCTCCGGAGCGCCGCGCCTCGCTGCTCAGGTGAGCCCCCCGAGCCGGCGGACTTCCGCACCCACGGTTTCCCCGTCCTCGGCACCCAAAGCGGCGGCGATGCCAGCCGCTTCGCCGGTGGCGAACGCCGTTCCCATCACGCGCACGGATCCATAGGCAACGGGATCGGCCCCGATGACGCGGCCGGCGACGAAGAGGTTATCGAGGCCGCGCACCCTGAGGCTGTCCAGCGGGATCGAAGCGTATCCCGGCCCGCCTACCGAATGGTAGACCGGCTTGCCGGCCTCGCCGTGCAGCTCCGCCGGCCAGGCCGCCCGCGCCACGCTGTCGGGCCGCTGCCGACCGCTGGCCAGATCGTGGGCGGTCATCTCGTAGCGGGTCGCGGGATGCCGGCTCTCGCGGATGCCGATCTGCGGACCGGACTGGGCAAGGAAACACCGCTCGAAACCCGGGACATAAGCACGCAGCATCGCCACATAGTCATGCGCCATCTCCCGCGCGCGCTGCTCCGCCCAGGTGAAGCTGCCCGAACTGAGGTCGCGCAGGGCAAGGTCGATAATCATCCACCACATGTCGCCGGTGCCGGGGATCCGGGTATAGATCCCGCCATCGCTACGGGTGATCGGATGCGCGCCGGTCTCGTTGTAACGCCGGACCGCGGCCTTGATCGCCTCCCGGTCGAACGGCACGTCCGGGTCGAGACCGGAGATCCGGATCGGGGCCGAAACAGCCTGCAGCCTTCCCTCATGGTCGCCCTCGCGCATGGCGATGCCCGAGACCAGCGAGAGGTTGGCATCCCCGGTGGCATCGACAAAGCCCTCGGCGGCGATGCGCCGGCGGCCTTCCATCCCGGCGACCGTGACGGATTCGATCCCGTTGGCGGTCCGCGTCGCGGCCGCAACGCGCGAATGCAAAAGCACGTCGACGCCGTGATCGGCCAGCACCCGGTCGAACGCCAGTTTCGCGCCTTCCGGGTTGAGCAGGATGATCCAGTTGCCGGTGGTCTCGGAATTATAGGCCTCGCCGGTCATGCCGCAGCCGCGCATCGCCTCGAGCACGAGCTCCCCGGCGCCGCCGACTGCCTTGATCGGGGTCTTGCCCTGCTGGAAAAACCCGCAGTAGGCGAGCACCTGCGAGGTGGTCGCCGCGCCGCCGAGGAAGCCATACTTCTCGACCAGGCAGACCTTCGCCCCGGCGCGCGCGGCGCCGAGCGCCGCGCCAACCCCGGCGGCACCGCCGCCGGCGACGATGACGTCATATTCGCTCTCGATCTTCCGGCTCATGTGCGCCACCCCAGAACATGTTTCTCGACGGCTCCCACGGCGGCCGAAAGCAGCACGCCCAGCAGAGAGAGGATGGTCACCCCGGCGAACAGACGCTCGAGGTCGTAGAGCGAGCCAGCCTGCAGGATGTAGGCCCCGATACCGTGCTCTGCGCCCAGCATCTCGGCGGCGACCAGCAGAATGATCGCGATCGCGAGGCTGACGCGGAGCCCCGACAGGATGCCGGGCATCGCCCCGGGCAGCACGATGCGGAACACGACCGTCGACCAGCGCAGTCCAAAGCTCTGCCCCATCCGGATGAGCGAGCGGTCGACGTTGTCGACGGCGCCGTAGGTCGACACGACCGTGGGCGTGAAGGTCCCAAAGGCAATGAGCGCGTATTTCGACGCCTCGTCGATGCCGAACCAGATCACGAAGAGCGGCAGCAGGGCGATCTTTGGGATCGGGAAGATCGCGGCCACCAGCGGCACGAGACCCGCCCTCGCAAAGGAGAAGAGGCCGATCATCACACCCACGGCGATGCCGACCGTGGCGCCGATGGTGCCGCCCACGAGCAAACGCATCAGCGAGGGCGCGAGGTTGGTCCAGAGCGCGCCCGACACCGCGAGGTCCCACAGCGTCAGGAAGACGTCCGAGGGGCGTGGCACGGTCAGAGACGAAATGAAACCGGCGCGTGTCCCCCACTCGAGGAAGGCGATCAACAGCGTGAAAACCAGCAGGCCGACCCACCGGGGTGAGGACGGGCGGAAGCCGCCGCCACGGAATTCGACCGGGCGAACGTCTGGGGTCTGGGGGGCGATGTCAGTCATCGATCAGTTCCATATCGGCGGCCTCGGCTTCGGCGCGCATGAGCGCCCAGAGATGCTGCTGCGTGCGTTCGAGGTCAGGGTCGGCGGAGCTTCGCTCTGCGAGGGGGGTGTCTATCTCGACGATTTCGTTGATCGCCCCGGGCCGGCGCGAGAGCACGACGATCCGGTGCCCCAGCCGCACCGCTTCGGCGAGGTTGTGGGTGACATAAACCGCGGTGAACGGCGATCGCGTCCAAAGGTCCACCAGATCGTCCATCAGCAGCTCGCGGGTCTGGCTGTCGAGCGCCGAGAGCGGCTCGTCCATAAGCAGCACGGCGGGATTGACCGCGAGCGCGCGGGCGATGGCAACCCGTTGCTTCATGCCGCCCGAAAGCTGCTTTGGCAGCGCCTTGCGGAAGTCGCTCAGCTTGGTGCGGGCCAGCACGTCGGTGATGATATCCTCGGCCTCAGCCTTCGGCACGCCATGATCCGACAGGATCAGGGAGATATTCCCCTCCACCGAGCGCCATGGCAGCAGGGCGAAATCCTGGAACACGTAGGTCAGCGGGTTGATGCTGTCGCTCGGCGGCTCTCCGACCTGGCTCACCGAGCCGGAGGTGGGACGCTCGAGGCCGCCGAGGAACCGCAGCAGGGTGGACTTGCCGCAGCCCGAGGGGCCCACGATGCACACGATGCGCCCCTTGGGTATGGAGAGGTCGATATTGCGGATGACCTCGACATCGCCATAGCGATGCGAGACCCCTTCGAGTCTGAGTTCCATAGAGTCTTCCGATGGTTGGGTGGCCGGCTATCCAGTGACGGAGAGCCGGCGCTGTCCGGTCAGCTGCGCGCTTCGACGTAGCTCTCGTCCACGAGCGTTTCGTAGGCGATGTCGGCCTTCACGAGGTTCTCGGCCTTAAACCACTCGAGCTGGTCCACGATCGACGCACGGTTGAGCGACATCCCTGCGTTGATCCGCATCGCGCCATCCACGATGGGGGCGCGGGCATCTTCCAGGGCGCGGTCGGGATAGACATGCGCCGCAAGCAGCGCGACGATGGCTTCCTGCTCGTCCTCGCTGGCGGTCTTGTCGACCAGCGCGGCGTTGAAGTCGTCGGCGCCGCGCGACAGTGCCGCGAGGAAGGCCCGGGTCTGATCGCCTTCTTCCGAGGCGATCTTGGCCGAGGTGAAGACCGTGGTCACCTGGTAGTCGGGGATATAGTCGGCGACCTCGCCGATGATCTTGACCGCCCCGGCATCCGCCAGCGGCTTGGCGATATGCGGCACGATGGACCAGGCGTCGATCTGCCCGGACTTGATCGCACCGATCACCGCGCCGGTCTTCTGCAGCGGCTTGAACTTGAGCTGGGCGTTCTCGGCCGCGGCAATGCGCGCGCCCATGTAATGGAAGGACGAACCGGCCTGGGTCATGCCGAAGGTCTTGCCGTCGAGATCCGCAGGGCTGGTCAGCCCGGCCTCATAGGCCGCGTTGGAGGCAAGGATCTTCTGACCCGGAATGCCCTTCTCCTCGGTCAGGGCACCGCCGATGACCTTTGCCACGCCCTTGTCGGCCAGCGAGATGAGCCCGCCCGAGATCGCCGTCATTGCGTAGTCGGTATCCCCCGAGGCAATCGCCACGGCCATGGGCTGCGCAGCCTCGAAGAAGTCGAAGCTGACGTCAAGCCCGGCCTCCTGGAAATAGCCACGTTCAAGCGCAATGAAGCTAGGTGCATGGCTCACGAAGCGCAGCGCGCCGACGTTCACCGAGGTCCCGGCGCGCGCGGAGCGCACGAGGTAGGGTGTGGCGAGCGCGCCGCCGATGGCCGCCAGTGTGGCGCGCCGTGTCAGAGTTTTCATGGGTGGTCCTCCTCCTTGAGATAAGCGCCTCGAGCCGAGGCGCTGGTGGTCTAGGGATCGCTCCTCCGCGAGTGCGATGTGTCCAGGTCGTGCCGGATGTCGGCGACGAGTGCCCCGACTGCGGCATCGATGTCGTTGGCGAGAATGGCCTCGACCATTTGGGCGTGCAGCTGCCGCAGCACCCGCGGATCGCAGCGCCCTTCCCGCAGCGCAGCAAGCCGGAAGCGTCGCGACTGGTCGTAGAGTTGGCCGAGAACGCGGATCATCCGGGGCGAGCCGCAGCCAGAGATGAGTTCCCGGTGCAGCGCACGCCCCGCCTCGTCCCACATCATGACCGCGCCGTCCGGGTCCAGGATCAGCCGCTCCGTCGCCCGGTCGGCCGCGTGCAGCGCGGCGACGAGCTTGCCTTCCCAGGCGACATCGGAATTTTGCATCGCCCATTTCAGCGCGAGCGGCTCCAGCTCCGCGCGAAACCTGATGATGTCCCGAAGATCCGCCTCGGTGGCCGAGGCAACACGGAAGCCCCGCTGGGCGGTGGCCTCCACCAGCCCTTCCGAGGCGAGCAGCGTCAGAGCCTCGCGCACTGAGTGGTTCGATCCCCCGTAACGGCCCCGCAGCTCCTCGATTTTCAACTTCGAGTCGGGCGGCAAATCGCCAAAGGCAATGTCCCTGCGCAGCGATGCAGCCACGACCGACACCACGGTTTCCGCAGTCGTTTTCTGAGGCTTGCGACCGAACATTGCGCCCGACCCTTTCGTTACTTGATCTCAAAAATGTGTAACTTTATTAGAAGTATTCGAGATAGGGCGTCAAGAGGCGCCGTGTTCCCTGCCGAGGAGACCCCGCATGAAAACGACGCAGACGGCCACGCTGGTGATCCCGATCCTCGGCGATCCGGTGGCGCAGGTGGCCACCCCCGGGCTCTGGAACGAGGTCTTCCGCGCAAGGCAGCGGGACGCGGTCTGCGTGCCCATCGATCTGCCGCCCGCCGGGCTGGAGTCTTTCCTCCGCTGGGTGCGCGAGGCCCGGAACGTGCCGGGCTTCCTGACCACCGTGCCACACAAGGTGGCGCTTGCGCAGGCCTGCGACACGCTCTCCGCCACCGCGCGCCTTCTGGGTGTGGTGAACACCGTCCGACTGGACGAAGGCGGCGCCTTGGCCGGGGAGATGTTCGACGGTCAAGGCATGCTGGATGCGATCGAGCGGACGGGCGTGGCTGTTTCGGGGGCGCGCCTCGTGATCTGCGGCGCCGGCGCCGCCGGCGGCGCCATCGCCATCGAGGCCGCGCTCCGGGGCGCGCGGGAGATTTCCCTCATAGACGCGGACCCCGGCCGGGCGTCTGTGCTCGCGGAAAGGGTCTCTTCGGTGGCGAGCATTCCGGTGTCCACGCAGAGTCCGGTCAGCACCGACATCCTCGTGAACGCCTCACCGGCCGGCAGCCCGGGGGCCGCTCCGCCGCCTTTCGGCGAGGCGCTGATCGCCAACGCGCGCTGCGTGGCAGACGCCCTGACCGATCCTGCAGAAACCGCGCTGGTGAAACAGGCCCGCCTGCGGGGAATCCCGGTGGTCACCGGCCAGGAGATGGCTGCCTGCCAAGCCGCGCGCATGCGCGCATTCCTCGGCCTCGAGGCCGGGGGGACCTGAGCCTCGACCCGGAGGCCAGGTGCCTCCGCGCCGGTCCTGTAGGCGCCGGATGGCCCGCACCCATGCTGCGAGGCTGCTTTTCGTCGGCCGCGTGACGCCTCAGGCGGGCGGCGTCACGCGGGCTGTCCTCCGATGCCTCCCAGCGTAGCGAGCGGCACCGGCCGGACCCGTCCGGGCTACATCGAGTTCGGCAGGAACAGCACCAGGCCCGGCAGGAGGATCAGGAGCGCGAGGCGCAGCAGGTCCACCAGCACGAAGGGCAGCACACCGCGGAAGATCGTGCCGAGCCCCACGTTGCGGGCAATGCTGTTGATCACAAAGACATTCATGCCGATTGGCGGTGTGATCAGACCAAGCTCGACGGTCATCACGATGATGATCCCGAACCAAATCGGATCGAACCCGAGCTGGGTGATCACCGGAAACACGATGGGCACCATGAGGATGATCATCGCCATGGCGTCGAGGAAACAGCCCAGCACCACGAAGAGCGCCATGATCAGCACCAGCGTGCCGTAGCGCCCGAGCCCCAGCTCGATCAGCATGCGGGTCATGTTCTGCGGCACCTGCGTCACCGCTAGGAAGTAGCCGAAGAGGATCGCCCCGATCAGGATCGTGTAGATCGCCACCGAGGTGCGCAGCGCCCCGACGAGGCAGTCGAGCAGCGAGGCCGCCCCCAGCCGCCCGCGCACGATGCCAATCCCCGCGGTAAGCACCGCCCCGACCGCCGCCGCCTCGGTGGCGGTCGCGATGCCGAGATAGATCGACAGGATCACCGCGATGAAAAGCAGCGCCACCGCCCAGACATCGCGCAGCGCCCGCAGCGCCTCGCCGACCCGGAACGGCGCACCCGCGGGCAGCCGCGGCCCGTACCAGAAGCGCACCGTCAGCATGTACATCAGCACCGCCAGCAGCCCCGGCAGGATGCCCGCGATGAAAAGGCTGCCGATGTCCTGCTCGGTGATGTAGCCATAGACCGCCAGCACCACCGAGGGCGGGATTAGGATCCCCAAGGTCCCGCCCGCCGCGACCACCCCGGTCGCCACGTCGTCGCCATAGCCCGCGCGTTTCATCTCCGGGTAGGCGATGTCGGTCATCGTCGCCGCGGTCGCCACCGACGAGCCGCAGATCGCCGCAAAGCCAGCGCAGGCCCCCACCGTCGCAATACCCAGCCCGCCGCGGAACGAACCCAGCGTGGCGTTCGCCGCGCGGAACAGCTCGCGGCTCATGCCCGAGCGGGTGGCCAGCACCCCCATCAGCACGAAGAAAGGGATCAGCGTCAGGTTGAAGTCGGTCACCGTGCGCAGCGGCGAAGTGGCCAGAAGGTTCAGCGCCGGTTTCAGCCCCGTCACCATGCCGAAGCCGCCGACCCCGACAATTCCCATTGCAATGCCGATTGGTACACGGATCAGCATCAGCAGGAACAGCACGACAAAGCCGCCTGCCGCGATCAGGTCGCGTTCACTCATTCTTGTCTACCTCGGCACGCGCGTCTTCGGCGGGGGTTTCATGGGAGTCGAGCCCTTCGCCAAAGCGCCAGATCCGCCAGAGCCGGAGCGCCGTGGTGAAAAGTGCCGCGACCAGTCCCAGCAGGATCGCTGCAAGGAAGGGCCAATGCGGCAGGCGCAGGTCCATGGTGACCTCGCCCCCCGAGAGCTGCGAGATCACCCGCCCGCCCAGCTTCCAGACCAGCAGTCCGGTGAAGCCCAGCAGGATCACCCATGCAGCAAGATCCATCCAGCGCCGCAGTGCGGGTCCGACCGCCTGCGCCAAGATGTCGACCTTGATGTGGCTGCCGCGGTAGCCGAGCGAGGCAAAGCCCCAGATCACCGCTATGGCCAGGGTCAGCCGCGACAGGTCAAAAGAATCCGGCAGCGGGGCGGCAAAGAGATACCGCCCCACCGCCGATACGAAGATAAGCAGCGTGACGAGCCCGAGCATCACCGCGGCGGTTCTCTCCACCCACAGGATCACCCGGTCCGCCGAGCCGTGTCGTTGCCGAGCCATGGCGCCTCGCTATTGTAGGGGGAACGCCTCCGCTCCCCCGTGTGCCTTTGCCTTACTTGTAGAGAACGCCGTTGGCGTCGAGCGCCGCGCGCAGCCCCTCGAGGATCGCGTCCGGGTCCGAGCCCGCCGCCGACACATCCGCTTTCCAGGCATCGAGCGTCGGGATTGCCGCCTCGCGCCAGAGCGCGACCTCCTCGTCGGTGGGCGTGTAAACCGTGTGCTCGGGGTTGTTCAGGATCTCCTCGCGCACGCCCTTGTCATACTCGGCCCAGCCCTCGGAGAATTTCTTCGACCACTCCGGGGTGCAATGCGCGTCCATCACCGCCTTCTGCTCGGCGCTCAGACCGTCGTAGCTGTCGTTGTTCAACAGCAGTACCTGCGACGAGAGATAGAGCGGCATGTCGTTGTGAAACTTCGTCTCCTCGGCAACGTTGAAGACCTTCATCGCCTCGTAGGGGAAGGTCACCGCATCGGCGGTGCCACGCGCCAGCGCCTCGCGCGCCTCGGGCGCGGGGACCTGCACCGAGGCACCGCCAAGCGAGGCGACGAAGCGCGCCATGGTCGAATGCGCCGGGCGCACGTTGAGCCCCTTCACATCGGCCGGGACCTTGATCTCGGCCTTGCCATGGAAGCGGCCGGGCTCGTGCGGGTTGACGAGGCAGAAGTGGACATCGCCCATCTCCTTCTCGGCGTAGTCGCCCGCGTACCACTCGTGGATCGCCTTGGCGGCGTTCGGACCGTCTGTCGCCAGGAAGGGCACACCGGTCAACTCGTAGATCGGGAAGCGGCCGGCGGTATAGCCGGGGTTGACGTAGCCGATGTCGGCGATGCCGTCGCGGGTCATGTCGTAGTGATCCGGCGCGGCGCCCAGCTGCTGCGCGGGGAACACCTCGAAGGTGATGGTGCCGCCCGAGTCGGCGGTGATCGAGTCCATCCACTCCTGCATGCCGGTCTGCGGCACCGCGTGCTGCGGCGGCAGCCAGTGCGCCAGCCGCAGCGTGACGTCCTGAGCCTGCGCGCCCGTGGCCGCAAGAGCCAGTAGCGTGGCCGCCCCGATGGTAAAGTTCTTCATGGTCTTCCTCCCTATATGCGCCCGGTGTTCCTCCTCCGGGGCGTCAGTTTACTTCGATCCCCACGGATTGCAGGGAACCGGCGAGTGATCCTTCGAGCGCGCCGGCAATGCCGTCCGCGCTCCACCCGCCTTTCGCGATTTCATGTGCCGCTTCGACCGGATGCGCCCAGAGGCTCAGCCGGTCTCCGCCGATGCCGATACATTGCCCGGTCACCGAGGCAGCGGCTTCGGAGGCAAGATAGACGATCAACGGCGCCACGTCCTCCGGCCCGCCGATCCCCATCTCCTGCCGCACGCTGTCGTCCAGTACCTCACCGCGCGCCGCCTGCTCGGAAAGCTCGGCGAGCGCCGGGATGGTGGCGGTCATCGCCGTCAGTGCGGTGGGCACCACGGCATTCACAGTGACCCCGGCGCGGGCGAGTTCCATCGACCAGGTGCGCGCCATGGCGGCAATCCCCGCCTTGGCGGCGGCATAGGCGGTCTGGCCGAAATTGCCGCGCTGCCCGGCGATCGAGGACATGAGGATCAGCCGCCCCCCCTGCCCCGCCTCGCGCCAGTGCCGCGCGGCGGCCCGGGCGCAGGTGAAGGTGCCGCGCAGATGCGTCGCGATCACCGCATCGAAATCCGCGTCGGAGGTGTTCCAGAGCACCCGGTCGCGCAGGAGCCCGGCGTTGCAGACGAAAGCACCGAGCCCCCCGAAGCTGTCAAGCGCTGCCGCGACGCAGGCCTCCGCCGCCTCCGCGCTGCCGATGGCGGCGACGCACGGCACGGCACTCGGGCCGATCTCCCGCGCCACCGCCTTCGCAGCGGCCGCGTCGATGTCGTTGACCACCACCGAGGCCCCGGCGGCCGCCAGGGCCCGCGCCGTCGCGCGCCCGATCCCCTGCCCGGCTCCGGTGACCACTGCCACGCGCCCGTCGAGCCGGATGTCCCCCGCTTCGCTCATCGCCCCACGAACCTCGGCTTGCGCTTCTCCATGAAGGCCCGCGGTCCCTCCCGCGCGTCCTCCGAGGCCATGACGATGCGCTTCGCCTCGTCCTCCAGTGCAAAGCCCTCGTCCAACGGCAGCCCCGAGCTGCCGCGCACCACCCGCTTGATCTCGCGCAGCGAAACCGGCCCATTCTCGGCCAGCGCCGCAGCCATCTCGAAGGCCCGGTCCAGCACCTCGGCCTGCGGCACCACCCGGTTCACCAGCCCGATCTCATGCGCGCGGGCGGCATCGATGGTGCCCCCGGTCAGCAAGAGTTCGAGCGCCACCGGCTCGGGGATCTGGCGGCTCAGTCGCACCAATGCCCCGGCAAAGGGAATGACCCCGCGCCGCGCCTCGGGCAAGCCGAACACGGCACCCTCCGACGCGATCCGCAAGTCGGTGCCCAGCATGGTTTCCATCCCGCCAGCTAGGCAGAGCCCGTTGATCGCCGCGATCACCGGCTTGGCAGGCGGCGCGCGGCGCAGCGCCGAGCGGTCCTGCAGCCCCGGCTCATTGAGAAAGCGCCGGTCCCAGTCGTCCTCGGGGGCGCGGTCGCCCGAGAGCAGCGGCAGCGTCCGTCCCAGATCGCCCCCCGCGCAGAAAGCCTGCGCCCCCGCCCCGGTGAGGATCGCCACCCGCAGTTCGTCCTCCGCATCGAAGGCGGCGAAGGCATCGGCCAGCCGGCAAGCCATCTCCGGCGAGATCGCATTGCGCACCTCGGGCCGGTTGAGAGTCAGCAAAAGCACCGGGCCGCGGCGCTCTTCGAGCAGGTGGGCTGCGCTCATGCGGTCGTGTCCTTTTCGAGCATCTCTTCGGCCATCCTTCGCAGGTCGACCTTGCGCACCTTGCCGTTCGCGGTCTTCGGCGTCGCCTCGATGAAGGCGATGTGGCGCGGCACCTTGTGGCGCGCGATACGCGTCCGGCACCAGTCGCGCAGCGCGCCCCCCTCCAGCGTCTTCCCCGGGTGCAATACGACGAAGGCGAAGATCTCCTCGCCGAACTCCGGGTCGGGCACGCCGACCACCTGCGCCTCGGCGATGGCGGGGTGCTGCATCAACCAATCCTCGATCTCGACCGGGTAGATGTTCTCGCCGCCGCGGATCAGCATGTCCTTGATCCGGCCAATGATCCGCAAGTGCCCCTCGGCGTCCATCACCGCCAGATCGCCGCTCTTCAGCCAGCCGTCGGCGCTGATGGTCTCGCGGGTCTGCTTGGCCATGTCGAAATACCCGGCGGTCACCAGGAAGCCGCGGATCTGAAGCTCGCCTTCCGCGCCGACGGGCCGGGTCTCGCCGCTCACCGGATCGACGATGCGGATCTCGACGTGCGGCAGCGGCACGCCCGCGGTCATCACCCGCGTCTCGAGCGGTTCATCGGGCGCCGTCTGGGTGATGATCGGGCTGCATTCGGTCATGCCCATGATGATCACCGGCTCGCAGCCGACGCGGGCATGCAGATCCAGCATCACCTGCGGCGGGATCGAGGTGCCCCCGGTGTAGGCGATCCGCCAGCGCGAGAGGTCACGCGCCCCCGCGACCAGCCCCGGGTCCTGCAGCATGCGGATGTACATGGTCGGCACGCCATTGGTGATCGTCCCGCCGTGGCGCTCGATGAGGTCGAGCAGCCGCCCCGCGTCGAAATCGGCCATCATGACGAGGCACCCCCCGGCGGCCAGCATCCCCATCACGTTGCAGACGCATCCGGCGGTGTGAAAGAGCGGCATCGCCGAGACCATCACGTCGGTCTCGCGGTACCCGGCCCGCTCCGCCGCGAGCAGCGCGTTGTTGATCGTGCCGCGGTGGGTGAGCATCGCGCCCTTGGGTTTGCCGGTTGTCCCCGATGTATATTGAATCTGCAGCACGTCCTCGGGGCGCACCCCCTGCGCGACCTCGGCAAGCGCGGCCTCGGAGATCTCGGGCGCAGCCTCGAGAACCCCATTGAAGGGCAGCGCCCCCGGAACCGCAGCCGCGCCGATCTGCACGACCAGCCGCAGATCGGGATAGGCGGAGCCGCCATAGGATCCGCTACTGGGGCGGCCACGGTTGAGCCCGGGCAGCATCTCCGCCAGCATCGCCCCGACATCGAAGCCCCGGAAGACGCCCGCCACAAAAAGCGCCGAGACCCGCGCCTGCCGCAGCAGGTAATCCAGCTCGCCCTGCCGGAACGACGGGTTCACCGTCACCAGCACCGCCCCGATCCGACCCAGCGCATATTCCAGGAACACCCATTCAGGGCAATTGGCGGCCATCACCGCCACGCGCTGCCCCGGCCCGATACCATGCCCCAGAAGCGCCTTCGCCAATCGCGTGACTTCGGCGTCAAGCTCTGCGTAGGTCCATGTTGCGCGGGCCTGCGGCTCATCAAAGATCAGCGCCGGGCGCCCCGGCAGCGCCGCGGCTCGCTCGGCAAGCAGGGCCCCCAGCGTGGTTTCGCGTAGCGGCGCAGCCGACGCCTCGGGCAGCCAGTGCGCAAGACCTGTGGCGGTCACTGCCATCGACACGTTCCTCCCTCCGGGTCGACTCAGGATGGACGAAGTCCATGCCATACTGTACGTAATGGAACTGTTCGATGTAAAACAAAATCGTGGAGGACGTCTGTGCCGGTGCCCGAAAGCCAAGACCGCCAGCTGCGCCTCGACGCGGGAGAGGCCGAGGAAACCCTCGGCTACAAGCTGCGGCTCGCGCAGATCCTCGCGTTCCGCGGTTTCGAACAGCGGCTCACCGATTACGGACGCGCGCCGCGCTATCTGGGCCTTCTGGCGGTGATCCGCGCCCACCCGGGCCAGCCGCAGAGCCGGATCGCCGAGGCCGTGGCCCTGCCCCGATCAAGCTTCGTGACCATTCTCGATCAGCTCTGCGCAGAGGGGCTGATCGAACGCCGACTCATGGAACACGACCGCCGGTCCAACGGCCTCTGGCTGACGCCGCAGGGCGAGGACGTGGTGGGCCGCCTCCTGCTGGAAGCGCAGCGCTACGAGGCCGAGATGACCCGCGGCATGACCCCGGATGAGATCGCGAGCGGGCTGCGCGTGCTGCAAAAGCTCATCGACAACCTGTCCTGACCCCGCCGTCCCCGCTCCCGGCGCGCCGCCACGGGGTCGCGCGCCCCGGCCCTCGACGTGCCCCTGCGCCGCGTTCAGCCCTGCGCCGGGAACTTGACGTGCACGCTCAGCCCGCCCGCGCTCTCGACGTTCAGGGTCGCCCCGTGCTGGAAGGTCAGCGTGCGGATCATCCGCCAGCCGAGCGACTGCGAGCGCTCGGGCCGCTCCGCGCCCTCGGGCAGGCCGACCCCGTCATCGGCGACGTTCAGGACCAGCCCGGCCTGCAGGCTGCCCTCCACCCTGACCGAGATCGTCCCCCGGTCACGCCCGGCAAAGGCGTACTTGTAGGCATTGGTGATCAATTCGCCGACGATCAGCCCGATATCGATGACCAGCTTGCCCTCCAGCTCCATCTGCGGACAGACGACCCCGATCGCCACCTCGCGGCCACTTCCGCTGAAGGCGCGCTCGGCGTTCGAGGCAACCTCCTGCAACATCTCGCCAAGCTCGAGGTCGCCGGCCCCGGTGGTGCGCTGCATCAGCTCGTGCGCCTTGGCCAGCGCGCCAACGCGGATCTCGAGCTCTCGGAGCACCTGGTGGGTCTCCTCCGCCTCGGCCTGCGACTTGCTCATGCGGATCAGCGCAACGATCAGCGCAAGGTTGTTGCCCGTGCGGTGGTGCAATTCTTGCATCAGCAGATCGCGGTCCGCGATCCCCTCGGTCAGTGCCCGGTTCTGCTCGGTGAGCGCCGCCGTCGGATCCTTGGCGCTGAGCGCGCTCAGCGCTTCGGCGGCCCTTGCGGCAAGCAGGCCGCTGTCCGGCACCGCGGCCGAGGACAGGAACGACGTGTTGATCCGCGTGCCTTCGTGGCCGGTCTCGACCTCGAACCGCTCGGCGATCCGCTGAACGCCGCGCAGCCCCAGCCCCATGCCCGAGGAAGAGGAGCCAACCGCACCGTTCGGGTCGAGGTGTTCCTGCGGGATGCCCCGACCCTGGTCGATCACCGTCAGATCCAGCGCCGGCTTGCCGCGGACCTCGGTCAGCGCAAAGGTGGCCCGCCCCTTCTGGCCATGCTCGATGGCGTTGCGCCCCAGCTCGACGATCGCGGTCACCGTCCGTGTCCGCTCGAAGGCACCGAAGCCAAGCACGTTGGTCAGCGTCATCGCAACGTCGCGCAGCCGCGCGACGTCGGCGCTCTTCTCGAGGTTCACCGTCGTCAGCTTCGCGGGTTTCATTGTTCGGGCCCACGGGTGATGCGCATCACCACGATGCTCGCGTCGTCGCGCCCCCGGAAGGCCCGGTCGAGGAAGAAGCCGGCGATCACCAGCGGGCTCTTCTTGAGCAGCCCCGGCGGGAAATGCGCCTCGCGCAATGTCTTCAGACCGTCGCTGTGCAGGATCAGCAGGTCGCCCTCTGCCAGTTGCACGCTCTCCTCGTAGCCGCGCGTCGGCCCGGCACCGATCCGCCCGTCGCGCACCGCCATCCGGCGCACACCCTGCGCGCCGATCAGCAGCGTCGAGATGTTCCCAAGGCCGGCGTAGCTCATTTTCATGGCTGGCTGCGCGATATGGACGATGGCCGCCACCGCGCCACGCCGCCCGACAAGCTGCTCGGTGATCTGGCGCATCGTCGCGCCCGGTTCCTGCGACAGGCCTCCGGCGCGCCCGGCCGCATCCAGCACCTCGCCCGCCGCCGCCGCGGCCTCCGGCCCGTGCCCCAGCCCGTCGCAGAGCAGCAGGTCGGTCGCGCCGCGGGTCTGGCGCAGCTGGAAGTCGTCGCCGCACTCCTGCTCGTTCGGATGGCAGACTCGCAGTGCCGCCGCGTCGACCCCGAGGTCAGGTGCATCGGGCCGCGCCGCAAAGGTGCAGACCAGCGTCGTGCCGCTCTCGGCCGTGCTGTAGATGTCGAAAGTGTCCGACAGGCGACGGATCGCACCGAGCCCGAGCCCGGCGGAATCTGCAGAGCTTTCCCCGTCCTGGAACATCCTGTCGATGTCGGAAATTCCCGGACCCCGGTCGGTGAAGATCATGACCAAGCGCATGGCGCCGGCGTTGCGCTGCACGTCGATCAGCGCCCGGCCGCGGTCGGCGTAGCGCAGGATATTGGTCGTCGCCTCGCTGGCCACGATCGCCAGCTCGTCGACGCGTTGCTCGGGCAATCCCATCCCGGCGGCAAGCCGCCGCGCAAGGCGGCGGATCACGGCCACCGCGCTGCGGTCATCAATCTCGACCCATTGATTCATAGTTTCACGCTCATCGACACGGTCGTTCCCTCGCCCGGCACCGAGCGGATCTCGAAGTCGTGCGACAGCCGCTTTGCCCCGCCGAGCCCCCGGCCGAGGCCCCCGCCCGAGGTGTAGCCCTCGGTCATGGCCAGCGTCACGTCTTCGATCCCCGGACCCGTGTCCCGGCATTCGACGAGCAGATACTCTTTGCGGGCATCGAGATAAATCGAAATGTCGCCGCCGCCGCCGTGGACAATGGCGTTGCGTGAGATCTCGCTCACCGCCGTCGCAAAGCGGGTGACGCGAAGCGCGCTTGCGCCGCGCTCCTTCATGAACCGGGCCACCGCCTGACGTGCCGCCACGACATCGCGACTGGTTGCGAGAGGCATGGCCGCAAGCAGGGTCCTGTTGGCTGTCTGTCTGCGCTCAACCACGCCGCAACTGCGCAAGCGCATGGGTCAGGCTGAGCGCGGTCCGTGTCTCGGTGAGATACATTCCCAGCTCGACCAGGGTCACCGCGACCGCCGGACGCATGCCGACCACGAAGGTCTCGGCGGCCAGCAGCCGAGAGATCCCCGCGAGCTGCGCGATGACCCGGCCCACGAAGGTGTCGACGATCTCCAACGAACTGATGTCGAGGATCACGCCCTTGACGTTCTCCTTGGCAATCCGATGCGAGAGCATGTCCTGAAGTTCGACGATTTCCGTATCCGTGACGTCGTCCTGGATCGACACGAGCAGCGCGCGCTCGACCAGGGTTATCGACGTGACGCCGGACACCTCAGGAGGCCTCGGTGGTCTTGATGACGTAGCCGACCTTCTGCAGCGCATCCGACAGCGCCGTGCGGATGCTCGAGCGGGTCGAGACGGTTCCGACGTCGATGCCGAGCTGCACCATGGTCTGGGCGATCATCGGGCTGATGCCGCTGATGATGCACTCGGCGCCCATCAGGCGCACCGCGGCGGCGGCGCGCAGAAGGTGCTGCGCCACCTGCGTGTCGACGGTACCGACACCGGTGATGTCCATGATCACCACCTCGGCCTGGCGCTCGAGGATGGTCTGCAGCAGGTTCTCCATGACCTCCTGCGCCCGGGCGGAATCCAGCGTGCCGATCAGCGGCAGGGTTAGCACCCGGTCCCAGAGCTCGACCACCGGGGTCGACAGCTCGAGCATCTCTTGGCGCTGGCGCTCGATGATCTGGTCCCGCTCGCCGATGAAGATCTCGTTGGTGTAGATCGCAAAGGCATCGACCAGCCGGGTCACCAGCAGCACGTCGCGGATCAGCACGCTCTGCTCGACTTCGATCATTGCCTCGAGCCGGTTGAAGAGCGGGGTTTTCAGCGCCAGCACGAAGGTCGCCATCTCGGTCGGCGTCACGCCGCGGCTGACCCGCTCCTTGCTGACCTCCGAGAGCACCGCGCGCAGATCTTCCCAGGCATCGTCATCGAGGTTGAACTCCTCGCCAACAACGCCCGCACGAACCCCCTTTGCAAAGGCCTTGAGCAACTCTTGGTTCTGCGCCCGGCTCTCGGCATCAGAGAAAAGGTCCGAGCGTTTCACGCCCTCTTTGACCTGCGTGCCAAGCCACTCCTCGACGATGCCGGAAAAGCTCGTCTCGAGGATCGTCAGGATATTCGCCGTCGCGGATTGCGGCATTTGGAACCCCAGTGCTGAATGATGCGGCAGGTAAGCCAATTAGTCGCCCGAGAGTCAATGGCAAGACCCATCGCACGACCTGCTTTCCCGCGATTACAGCAGCTTCCGTCACTTAGGACGGCGTTCACCAGGCGCAGGGCCCCGCGCACATGAAAAGGGCGGGAGCCTTCGCCCCCGCCCTTTGAGCCAAATCGTCCGGCTCAGAGGCCCGCCGCCTCCATCGCCGCGATCACCTTGTCGGGTGTCGCAGGCATGTCGTAGACCCGCGCGCCGCAGGCGTTGCGCACCGCGTTCAGCACCGCCGCGCCCGCGCCAGAGATGCCCAGTTCGCCGATGCCCTTGGTCTGGATCGGGTTGGCCATGTCGTCGCGCTCCTCGAGGAACACCACCTGCATGTCGCCCGGCACATCGGCATGGGCCGGCACGTGGTAGTTGGCCAGATCGCGGGTCACCACATGGCCGGTCCTTGGGTCATGCGCCATCTCCTCGGTCAGCGCGCCGCCGAGCCCCCAGATCATCCCGCCGAGCGCCTGCGAGCGGGCGGTCTTCTCGTTGAGGATCCGCCCCATGGCCATCACCCCGAGCATCCGCCGAACCCGCACCTCGCCGGTGTAGGCATGGACCGCCACCTCCGCGAAATGCGCGCCGAACCCCGACGAGAAATGGCTCTCCGAGGTCTCGCCGGCCTCGATGCTCGCCTCTTCGACCATCTCCTCCTCGACCAGCTCCGCCAGCGGAACCTCGCGGTTGCCGCCGCGGGCGATGCCATCCTGCAGCGTCAGCTCCGACAGGCTGCAGCCCATGCGCCCGGCGAGGGTCTCGCGGATCGCCTTCGCGGCGAGGAAGGTCGCCGAGCCCGCCGAGTTGGCGCCAAAGGAACCACCCGAGCCCGAGGCCCCGGGGAAGCTGGTGTCGCCGAGGCGCACCTCGACCTTCTCCACCGGCAGACCCAGCATCTCGGCGGCGATCTGTCCAAGGATCGCATAGCTCCCGGTGCCGATATCGGTCATGTCGGTCTCGACCACCGCGCCCTCTGCGCTCAGCCGCACCCGCGCCGCGGATTTCACCAGCATGTTCGAGCGCGCCGCCGAAGCCATGCCCATGCCGACGTACCACTCGCCCTCGCGGCGGCTGCCCATCGGCTTGCGCGCGTCCCAGCCAAAGCGCTCGGCGCCCTCGCGCAAACAATCGCCAAGGCGCGTGGCGCTGAACGGCTGGCCGGTCATCGGGTTCTTCTCGGGCAGGTTCTTCAGCCGCAGCGCGACCGGGCAAATTTCAAGCGCCTCGGCAAGCTCGTCCATCGCTTGCTCGAGCGCCAGCATTCCCACCGCCTCACCGGGCGCGCGCACCGAGCCCGCCGGCGTCCGGCAGACGCGCGCCACGGTCTGCGCGAAGCTGAGTCCCTCGGCACCGTAGAGGAACTGCGACGCCTGGCTCACCGGCTCGGCAAACCCTTCGCCCTTGAGGTTGGACACGCGGTCGTCATGCGACAGCGCCCGAAGGCGGCCATCCTTGTCCGCGCCGAGCCGCAGCCGCTGGCTGGTCTCGGTGCGGCGCAGCACGGCGTCAAAGACGGTTTGCCGGGTCATCACCACCCGCACCGGACGCCCCAGCGCGCGGGCAGCCAGCGCGGCGGCCACCGCTTCGGGGCCAATGCCCAGCTTCGAGCCGAAGCCGCCCCCGATATAGGGCGCAAGGATGCGCACTTTTTCCGCCGGAATGCCGAGCGAATCCGCCAGCTCTTCCTTATTGAACCGCAGCATTTGCAGCGCCCCGCGCAGGGTCAGGCTGTCGCCCTCCCAGTCCGCCACGGCCGCATGCGGCTCCATCGCCGCGGCGGCTTGCGGCGCGGTGGTGTAGGTGCGGTCGAGCGTCACCTCTGCCGCCCCGTAGGCAGCGTCGAAGTCGCCCGCGGTGTCGGGATCATCCTGTTCGAGCTCGTCGCTGCGGGCGGGATCGGTCACAACCTCCGCCTCGGCGTCGTATTTCACGACAAGCTGCTGCGCGGCATCGCGCGCCGCTTCGAAGCTCTCGGCCACCACCAGCGCAATCGGCTGGCCGTGGTAGTGCACCTCGTCGCCGGGCTGCACGGGGGCCTCGCCCGCCATGCCCTGCGCCGGGTTGCGGATGAAATCCGGGCCATGGAAGACGCCCAGCACGCCGCGCAGTCCCGACACCGAACTCTCGTTGATCTCGGTGACCCGGCCGCGCGCAATCGTGGCGCGCACCAGAACGCCCTGCGCGGCGCCCTCGGGCAGCCCATCGGCGGCGTAATGCGCCCGGCCAGAGACTTTCTTCGGCCCCTCGGGGCGGTCGAGAGGCGCACCGACGATGCCCTGTCCCGTCTCGTCAAGCAGGCGCGGCTGCGCCTCGTCCATGCGAAAGTTCTTTGTCATGCCGGGGTCCTCGCGGTGCTGGCGCCTGTCGCGGTGTCGGCCAGTCCGGTGGCCTCGCGCAGCGCGGCGATCAGGGTGCGCCGCAGCAGCGGCTTCTTGAACTCGGTGTCGGGATGGCAGCTGGCCTTCGCGATCAGCGCGTCGGCAGCCTTGCCGAACGCCTCGTCGCTCGGAACCGCCCCTTCCAGCGCGGCCTCGACCTCCGGATCGGTCCAGGGCCGCGGCGCCACGCCCCCAAAGGCAAGCTTAGCCGAGCCGATGTGCTCCCCGTCCATCTGCACGGCAGCGGCCACCGAGACCAGCGCGAACGCATAGGAGGCGCGGTCCCGCACCTTCTTGTAAACCTGCCGCGTCTCCGCCATCGGCGCCGGCAGCCGCACGGCGGTGATGATCTCGCCCGCCTCGAGCACGGTCTCGACGTCGGGCCGGTCGCCGGGCAGCCTGTAAAGCTCGCTCACCGCAAGGTGCCGCGTCTCGCCCTCTTTCGAGCGGATCTCCACCTCGGCGCGCAGCGCGGCCAGCGCGACCGCCATATCCGAGGGGTGCGCTGCAAGGCAGTGTTCGGAGGTGCCGAAGATCGCCAGCATACGCCCCACGCCCTCCTGCGCCGCGCAGCCTTCGCCCGGGCTGCGCTTGTTGCACGCCATGGCGGTGTCGTAGAAATACGGGCAGCGGGTGCGCTGCAAGAGGTTGCCGCCGGTGGTCGCCTTGTTGCGGATCTGCCCCGAGGCGCCCGCGAGGATCGCCCGCGACAGCAGCGGCCAGCCGCTGCGGATACGCTCGTCTGCCGCCAGCTCGGAGTTGGTCACCAAGGCACCGACGCGCAGACCGTCGCCCTCCTCCGAAATGCCCTGCAATTCGCCAAGTCGCGAGATGTCCACCAGCCGCGCCGGGGTCATCACCTGGATCTTCATCAGGTCGAGCAGGTTGGTACCCCCGGCGATCACGCTCGCCCCCTCGCCGAGCGCGCCCGCGGCCCCCTCGAGCGTCTCGGCACGGCTGTACTCGAAGTCCCTCATGACTTCACCTCCGCGGCCATGGCAATCGCCTCCCGGATCAGCGGATAGGCCGAGCAGCGGCAGAGGTTGCCGCTCATGCGCTCGGCAATCTCGGCGTCATCGAGCGGCATCTCGCCCTCCAGGGAGGCCGAGGCATAAGACGGATCGCCCGCCCGCAACTCCTCGAGCATGGCGGTGGCCGAAACGATCTGCCCCGGCGTGCAGAAGCCGCACTGGTAGCCGTCCTTGGCGACAAAGGCCTTTTGCAGCGCGTTCAGCGCCTCGGGGCTGCCGAGCCCCTCGATAGTGGTCACCTCGTCGCCCTCGTGCATGGCGGCGAGGCAGAGGCAGGAGTTCACCCGCTTGCCGTTGAGCAGAACCGTGCAGGCGCCGCATTGACCGTGGTCGCATCCCTTCTTGGTGCCGGTCAGCCCAAGCTGGTCTCTCAGGGCGTCGAGAAGGGTGGCGCGCGTGTCGTGCTCGACCTCGCGGGACTCGCCATTCACTGTGAATCGTGTCCGCATGTGGCTCTCTTGCTTGAAGGTGGCGGGGACTCGGGCGACGCGTATCGCCCCTTGCCCCCACAACGGCCCGAACGGCGGAGGGGTTCCAGACAGCCGGCTCAGCCCCCAGCGCGATCGCGGAAAGCCGCCACCGCCTGCGCCTCGACGGTAAAGCTCTCACCGGCCGCCTCTGCGCAGCTGACCTCCGCGCGCGCGGTGTCGAGGATGAGCTCCCAGTCGCCCTCTGGAAGGCTGAAGCTGCAGGCCTCGCCGCCGTTGATCAGGATCAGCAGGTCCGGACAGTCCTCCTGGTGGTGCCGCAGCCCAAAGGCATAGAGCCCCGCGTCCCCCCAGTCCTCCTCCGTCATCTGCCGCCCCTCGGGATGCAGCCAGACGCTCTCGGTGGCCTCCGGGCGGGGCCAGAAGCCATAGGGCGCCAGATGCCCGCGCCATTCGCGGCGCAGCGCGGTCAGCGCCGAGACGGTGCCGACCAGCTCCGGCTTCGCCGCCTCCCAGTCGATCCAGGTGGTCTCGTTGTCCTGGCAATAGGCATTGTTGTTGCCGCCCTGCGTCTGGCCCATCTCGTCGCCCGCCAGCAGCATCGGCACCCCGTGCGAAACAAAAAGCGTCGCCAGCAACCCCTTCACCCGCCGCACCCGCGCTGCCTCGATGCCCGGATCCTCGCTCGGCCCCTCCTGGCCCATGTTGTCCGACAGGTTGTTGCCGTGGCCGTCGCGGCCCTCCTCGCCGTTCGCCTCGTTGTGCTTTTCGTTGTAGGAGACCGTGTCCCACAGGGTGAAGCCGTCATGCGCGGCGATGAAATTCACCGACGAGGTCGCGGGCCGGTGCGAATGGTCAAACTGCACCGGGCTGCCCATCAGCCGCTCCGACAGCGCGCCGAGCTTGCCCGGATCGCGCCGCCAGAACCCCCTCACGTCGTCGCGGAACTTGTCGTTCCACTCGCGGAAGGGCCAGGGAAAGCCGCCCACCCGGTAGCCGCCCTCGCCCACGTCCCAGGGCTCGGCAATCAGCTTGACCTGGCTCAGCACCGGATCCTGCCGGATGGCGTTGAAGAACCCCCCTTCGCGCTCGAACCCGTCGGGCTCGCGCGCCAGCGTCGAGGCCAGATCGAAGCGGAAGCCATCGACGTGAAAGGCCTCGACCCAGTAGCGCAGGCTGTCCATCACCATGCGCAGCACCATCGGGTGCGCCACGTTGAGCGTGTTGCCGGTCCCGGTGGTGTCGAACCCGTGCCGGCGGCTCTCGGGCGAGAGCAGGTAATAGCTGGCATTGTCGATGCCCCTGAACGACAGGGTCGGCCCCAGCTCGTTGCCCTCGGCTGTATGGTTGTAGACCACATCGAGGATCACCTCGATCCCGGCGGCGTGGAAGCGTTTGACCGCGGCCCGCACCTCGCGCACGTCCTCGGTCGCCAGATACGTGCGGTTGGGCGCAAAGAAGCCGAGCGTGTTGTAGCCCCAGTAATTGCGCAGCCCCGCCTCGATCAGGTGGCGGTCCTGTGCCATGGCGTGGATCGGCAGAAGCTCGATGGTGGTGACGCCCAGCTTTTGCAGATGCTCGATGATCGGGTCCGAGGCCAGTGCGCGGAAGGTGCCCCGATCGGCCTGCACCACGCCCGGATGGCGCATGGTCAGACCCTTCACATGGGCCTCGTAGATCACCGTGTCCTGCCAGCGGACCTGCGGCGATGCATCCGCCTCCCAGTCAAACACCGGGTCGGCCACCACTGCCTTGGGCATGAAGGGGGCGCTGTCGCGGGTGTCGAGGTCAAGGTCCGAGCCCCCCACCGGGTAGCCGAAAAGCGCATCGTCCCATTTCAGTTGACCGCGCATCGCCATGGCATAGGGATCGAGCAGCAGCTTGTGAGGGTTGAAGCGGTGGCCGTTCTCGGGTTCGAACGGCCCGTGCACGCGATAGCCATAGGCCTGCCCCGGCCCGAGGTCGGGGCAATACCCGAAGAAGATGCCGCCCTCGGCGCGGGGCAGTTCCAGCCGCGCCAGCTCCTCCTTGCCTGCCGCGTCGAAGAGGCACACCTCCACGCTCTCGGCGTGGTCCGAGAACAGCGCGAAGTTGGTGCCCTGTCCGTCGAAACGGGCCCCAAGCTGGTCCGGACGCGAGCGCGCGGGGTCGATGGTCACGTCACGGGGGTCGATCATCTCAGCTCTCCAAGGCCGAAACAGCGGCCATCTGCGGCGGATGCCGGAACAGGGCGCGCGCGGCGGGACGCCGCAGCGCCGTTTCCCGCCGGTTCATCATCTCGGCGGTGATCAGCAGTGTGCCACCGCTGCTGCGACGGAACCAGCGGGCATCCTCCTCGGCATCGAGACCCGCCTGAAAGCCGTCGGGCAGGCGGACGCCGGAGCCGACGAGCGTATCGCGCAGGTGGCAGCGCCGCCCCACGGTGGCGCCGGGCAGCAGCACACTGCCCTCGAGCGCGCTGTCGCGGGCAAAGGTCACCGGGCGGCGCATGGTCTGAGGCAACGGCACCGGCGGTTCTGCCCCGGCAAAATCGAGCTGGCTTCGGCGGTAGGCGTCCAACGTGCCGACGTCGCGCCAATAGGCCCCCTGCCCCGCCCCGGCCTGCGGCATCCGCCAGACCGACAGCTCGCCCGCTGCCATCGCCATCGGCAGGATGTCATGCCCGAAGTCGTGGCGTGTGTCCTCCCGCTCGGCATCCGCGCGCAGCGCGGCCTTCAGCCAGATCCAGTCGAAGACGTAGAGACCCGCCGAGGCCAGCGCCCTCTCCGGATCACCGCGCATCGGAACGGGGCGCGGCGGCTTCTCGGCAAACCCGAGGACCCGCCCGTCCGGCCCTTCCTCGAAGACCCCGAAACCGCGCGCCTCGTGCCGCGGCACGGCGGTGGCGACCACCGTCGCGGCGCAGCCCTGCGCCCGGTGGTGCGCCAGCAGCGCGCGCAGATCGAGGTCCAGCACGTGATCCCCCGACAGGATCATCACCTCGCGCGGCGCATGGGCATCGATCAGCGTCGCGGTCTGGCGCAGCGCATCTGCAGTGCCGCGAAACCCGCAGGCAGCAAGCGCGGCGCCATCGCGCTGCAGGATGCCGCGCGGAAAGTGATGTGCCCAGCGATCCTCAAGGTGGCGCGACAGGTCACGCGGACGGTACTGGGTGGCCACAAAGAGGCTCGGGAAACCGGCCCGTGCCAGCGCGGCGAGAACGAAATCGACGATCCGCCCGTCGCCGGAGCCGAAGGCCACCGCGGGCTTGCACTGCCGGTCGGTCAGCTCGTGCAGGCGCGAGCCGCGCCCGCCCGCAAGCAGCACAGGCATGCATCGCTCGACGCTAGGGTCGAGGATTTCGGGAAATCGGATGCTCGATTGAGCGGAGGATATACGCATCTCAAGAGGCCCCATCAGGTCATAGGACAGCCCCGGGCGCGGCGCCCCGTCAGGGCGCCTCGACACTGGGTGTGTGTGGAATGATCTGACCGGCCGGACGATCCGCACGTGGAACCCTCCCGCACCGCCTATGGTTCCGCCAAAACCCCTCGGCCCGTGTCGAATTCCGTAAGCTAGATATTCCCCCGGGAGCCGTCGGGCGCGGGCGGCGCCGTGGCCTCTATACTGCCGGGGCGCCATCTGGCGACAGACACGCGAAAATCGCCCCTGCGACCCGCCGAAACCTCGCATGGGGCCGCCCGGCCCGCTGCGCGCCGAGGATTTTCGGCCTAACCCATTGGGACTATTGCAAATAAACCAAAAACAAGCGGGAAAAACGCTGCAAAACCATTGGCTTGCGCAGAAAATGATGACTTCCGAGACCTCCCTGCCCTACTCCACTGCCGAACCCGCTTTACATCGCGGTGCCGAGCTGGATCAGAGCGCAGCTCGATCTCCCGCCGGTCCGAGTCCGCCTCACTTCCACCGTCCGAAAACCGGAAGGGTCTTGAGGAGCGGATGGGTTTGACCCGTGCACTCCCCCCCCGACAGAGCGCGCAGTTCACAGCTGTGAACTTTCACGCCGCGCGACGGTCAAGGGCGAGGACCATGCGGTTCGAGGAGAAGGTCCCTTCCCGTGCCTTGCGTGTCAGATGGCGGAGGTAGCCCCCGGGATTTCGGATTTCAGAGAACCTCTGGAGCATGGCGCAGAGCGTCGCCGAGGCTTGTTCCGGACCCATGGCGGCCTTGGCGTCGGCCCAGGCGGACTCGGAGATGCCGGTCATCGGACGGATCTTCTCTGCGGCTCGGATCAGGCTGGGCCAATCGTGGATCGGGTCGGGGGAGAAGACCGCGATCTCGGAGCACGTCCCGAGGACAAGGCGCAAGGGTGGCGGCGGCGCTGCCGGTTTCTCGGCAGATTGAGGAGTCAGGTCATCGCAGGTTGACGTTTCCTGCAGCGGTGAAACCGAAACATCGGCCTCGTGTTCAGAGTCTAAAGAGTCTTTTTGTGACTTCTGTTGGTGCTGCTCATTGCGAGCATAACTGCTGCTCATTTCTTCCGTTTCGACGTCGAAGAGACGGGTCGCACGGAGGACGGCGTCACGCAGCTTGCGCTCGATGTCTTCGAGAGTTTCGAGGTCGAGCTTCCGGCGCAGGTCCCGGGCCGTCAGGCGCGCGAGGTCGGAGAGCGCGTCCCACGGGCCCTCGGGCCGCTCGATACGGCCAAGGTCGGCAAGGGCTGCGAGGTCGCGGCGCAGGAGGCTGGCGGTCTCGCGCAGGGCGCGTGTCCGGGCGTCGAGCAGACGCGTCTCCTCGGCGCGCTCCGCGATCTCGGCGGCGCGGCGGAGCAGGGGGCTCAGGTCGAACCCGAAGGCGATCTTCTCGCCGGCGACACGGCGGGCGTAGCGCTTGCCGTTCGGGCTGTCGCGGCGGATCAGCAGACCGGCTTCGACCAGCCGCGACAGGTGGCGGCGCATGGTCGAATTGGGCATACCGTTGGCGCGAGCGCAGATCGTGTCGTTTGACGGGTAAACGACCAGCGAGTGCGTGGGGTCGAGCCGGGCCTCGGGATGAAAGCTCAGAAGCGCCTGCAGCAGGGTGATGTCGCGATCGGCAAGCTCGAAGCTCTTGCGGGCCGTCGTGAGGTCGCGAAGGATTTGCCACTTGTCGATCGGGCAGGGGGCATCTGCGACCCGCTGCCGTGCTCTCAGAGAGCCCAGGACAGCCTCAGCCGTTCGCCCAAAAGGCGTGATTGGGGTGTAACCCATGTTTTTCATTCACGAAGACAAGAAATAGCCGTTCCGCAAATCGAATTCGACTTGCGGGCAGAGGCTCCAGACACTACCTTGAGGGTGCTAAGAACAAGTGAGGGTCTCGTAGAGCGTAAGCTTTGCGGGGCTCTTTCTTTGTCGGGCTCGTGCCTCCTATCTCTTTGTTATCGTTGACTGCTCAGTCTTCCGCGCGGCTTTTCCAGCGCGCGTGAGCTCTTCGATGACGGCTTGCGCCTCCGACTCGATCCAATCGGCGAAACGCGGGTCGTCAAATTCCATGTTGAGGCCCTGGCGGTGCGTTTCAGCGTCCCGGCCTTCCTGCCGTTCACCACGAGGGCCTGACGCCGCGGCTTTTCCGCGATTTCGCGCGCGGCACTGCCGGACGGGCAGGGGAGGGGGTCAGATGGCCCATCACCACCTCGAAGGCTGCGACGGAGACGTCCTCGGGCGGGGTCTCGCCGCTGACCACGGCGACCTGTGCGCGGTGTGCACGTCGTCGGCAAGCCGCGCCAACTCGTCCTTATCGGCCCCGGTCTGCTCGATGGCGCGGGCCATGGTCTCCCAGCGGGGGCGGCCGATGCCATGGGCGGCGCCGATGGCGGTGGCGAGCTCGGCGCCGATCATTTCGGCCACTGACAGCGCCATGGAGATCGAGGACTTGCTGACGGTCAGTACCTCGGCGACCTGGCTCTGGTTGCCGAACCGGTATCGACCAGCTCCTTGGCGAAAAGGGCCTTTTCGATGAAGGACAAATCGCGGCGGGCCATGTTCTCGGAGATCTGCGCGGTGACCGCGTCGCGCTCGTCGAGCGTGGCGACCAGCGCGCGGACCTTTGTGACCTTGTCGGAGCCGCGGATCGCCTCGAGCCGGCGGCCGCCGTAGACCAGCAGGTAGCGCCCCTCCTGCTCGGGGTTGCGGCGCACCAGGATCGGCACGTCTGGCCATTGGCCTCGATCGCGTCGCGCAGGTCGATCACATCGGCGGGGTCGAGCCGGTCACGGGTGCGCAGGTCGTCGATCTGCGCCGGGTCCAGTTCCCAGACCCGGTGGCTGTCGACCGCGTCGCGGGCCGAACGCAGCGCACGGTTCGAGGCCATCATCGGCGCGCCGGCGCTGCCCTGTTTGCCCGCGGCGGCGAGGCTGTCGAGCATGGACATGCGTTTCTTGCGGGTGTCACTCATCGGTCAGGTCCTCGTGTCCTGTTTGCCTGTTCCCTTCGTCGGCCCTCATCGGCCCCAGGTCTTCTGGATCAGCGCGGCGATCTCGTCGTTCACCGCGTTGAGGCTTTCCAGCGCGCGGTCGTAGGTGGCGCGGGTGAAGGCGCTGCGGTCGACCTCGTAGAGCGTCTGCTTGGTGAGGCCGGCATCGGAGATGGCGGTGGATTTCAGCATCGGCGCGTTCAGCACCTTTTCGGCATACATGGTGCGCAGGAAGGCGACGATGCGGTTCTGCGGCGCGTCGGTCGGCTCGTAGCGGGTGAGCAGGTAGCGCATCCAGTCGTGCTTCATGTTGGCGCCGGATTCGGCGATCACGTCCATGAGGTCGGCGGTCATGCGCAGGAACTGCGACATCGACATGACGTCGAGCATCTCGGGGTGGATGGTGACCAGCACGCCGGTGGCGGCCGAGAGCGCCGACATGGTCAGGAAGCCGAGTTGCGGCGGGCAGTCGATCACGACAACGTCGTAGCGCTCGTCGACCTGAGAGAGTACGTCCTTGACACGGAAGAAGAAAAGCCCGGCGTTGCCCTGCGCCAGCGCGGCGGGGGTCTCGTGCTCGAATTCCATCAGCTCGAGGTTGCCGGGGATGAGGTCGAGCCCGGGGATGTAGTCGGGCGGATGACCTCGGTGATCGGCACCGGGTCGTCGTAGCGGATCGCATCGTAGAGCGTGCCGCCCTCGGGCAGGTCGAACTCGGGTTGCACCCCATGCAGCGCGGTGAGCGAGGCCTGCGGGTCGAGATCGATCGCCAGCACCCGGTAGCCCAGAAGCGCAAGCCGCTGCGCGGGTGGGCCGAGCTGGTGGTCTTGCCCGAACCGCCCTTGAAGTTCATCACGCCGATGACCTGCAGATGGTCGAGATACTTGTTTTCGCTGCCTCCGGAGCGAGGCGCCGCCCGGGCAGGTAGTCGCCGGGCT